>SCUU01000251.1 GCA_004297065.1 Gallionellaceae bacterium | reverse complement strand
CGGCTTTGACCGTGGATGGTGTGCGCCACCAATCCCTTTCCGGTTCCGGTCTCTCCGGTGATGAGAATGGGCGGGGTCTCTTCAAGGGAGGCGATCTGCTGGACCCGCGCGATGATCTCCCGAATCGCCTCACACTTCCCGATGATCCCCTTGATCGGCAGTCCTCGGACCTCGCGCTGCCTGTAATAGGAGAGTTCCTGCTTCAAGCGCGAGGTCTCAAGGGCCCGGTCGGCCAGGAGCTTGAGCTCCTCCAGATCGACCGGTTTCTTCATGTAGTCAAAGGCCCCGAGCTTGACCGCCTCCACCGCCCCTTCGATGGAGCCGTAGGCCGTCATGATGATGACGGCAATGTTGCGATCGTACTCCTTGATCCGCTTGAGCAGATCGATGCCGCTGATACCAGGCAGGTTCATATCCAGGAAGACGAGATCGGGTCTGAGCCGCTCCAGGAGCTCCAGCGCCTTCTCGCCGTTCTCGGCCACTTCCGCCTCGTACCCGTGGTCGGCCAGGAAGAGTTTGATCGAGCGGGCGAGCGTGCGCTCATCGTCCACGATCAGAATCGTGAAGGGGTTCACGCGGTCCTCTCTTGGCCGGCTGCCGCCCTGAAGGAGCCCTGGGTCTCGACAACTTCCTGCAGGCAGATCCGGACTGTGGTTCCAGCCCCTTGCGTGCTCGTGATGTCGAGGCTGCCGCCGTTCTGCGCCACGTACCGTTTTGCAATGGCCAGCCCAAGGCCCGTCCCCTCCGCCTTGGTCGTGAAGAACGGATCGCAGACCGATGCAAGCACCTGCTGCGGGATGCCATCCCCGGTGTCCGCGATCTCGATGACCACTCGCCCGGCCTTTCCGTCATCCGCTTCTCGGTAACCGCGGATCGTCAAGCGACCACCCTTCGGCATGGCGTCCATCGCATTGGACAGGATCTCGACGAACGCCTGCTCCAACTGGATCGGATCGACTTTCACCTCCGGGAGATCGTTCGGCAGATCGGTCTCAAGGCTGATCCCTCGTTCCCTGAGCTGCCCGGTGAAGGTAGGGAGAAGCCCTTCCATAACCCGCGAGAGCTGCTCGCGAAGTGGACGAAACGGCGCCGGACGGGAGAAGCTGAGCAGATGGG
>SCUU01000042.1 GCA_004297065.1 Gallionellaceae bacterium | reverse complement strand
GGCCGGGATGAGCCAGTCCAGCGCGACGCCTGCGGCCTGTACGCGCTGCGCGGTTTCGGCGCGCATGTTGGCGAGCAGGTTGTCCAGCCGCGAAGCGGAATGCGCCGAGCGCGAGACCACGTCGCGCAAATCTTGCAGCGCGGAGCGCGCGAGATCGGCGTCCTGCGTTTGGTTGGAACGTTGCGCCGAAATCGCCAAGCCCAATAACTTCGCGCCCACGTCGTCGTGCAGGTCGCGGTAGATGCGTTCGCGTTCGGCCAACTGCGCCGCCATGGCTTTTTCTTGCAGCAGTTGTTCGTTGAGGTCTTGCAGATAGATGGAATGGAGTATGGTTTTCTGCGCATTGCGCGCCACATTGGCGACAAACAGAGGATAGACCGCCAGCAGGAACCCGATCGTAATGGCCTGCTCGCCAAAACCATGGGATAAATTCATCAGCATGATCGCGAGGGAACCGGCCACGACGATAAAATATGCGCGGTACGAATGGATGGCCGAAGTATTGGCACCTGAGGTGACCACCGCCAAATAGGTTAGCAGCAGCGCGGCATTCTGCGCGGAGTGTACAGGATCGAACATGATGCCCAGACTTCCCCACGCGATACCCGCCAGACCGAGCGAAAGCAGATTTACTTGCCGCCATGAGCGCAAGCGGGATGCTGTTGGCAGCGTTTGCTTTTCTTTCGGGTTCAATACCCGGTAGGTGATTAATCCGGTGAGCACCGTGCACACAATGATCGACAGCCATATCGCCAGACTGCGGGTATCAATCGTTTTGCCAAAACCGATATAAATGATGAGCGGCACTACGATAGGCGCAACGACTCCGGTAATCGCGTTGCGTTGCGCCAATTGGTACAACGCAATTTCGATCTTGGGTTCGTGCGCGGGATTGAGCAGGTGGATTAAATTCACTTCGGTCAGCACGTTGCGAGGTGGCGCAATTTTAGCCGAATTCGCTTGGACGTACTTGCTTGCTCGGGCTTCCTGCTGCGCCGCGGGCCCGGCGTTTGGCAGGCCGGGGAAACCCAATAATTCCATCCGGGTAATTTGGCTGATGGCGATCTGGCCTGAGGCGGGCTGATGTGCTTCGGTCAGTTCGATGGCGGCGGGCATGGGATGTAGCCACCTTGCGCACCAATTTCAACTTCTATTGCCCGTAGCACGGCAATTCCTAGCAGATTGAATGGGCACCATTCTGCTACATTAAGGGCACCTCTAAAAATGCAGATTTCGCCCAAATGCAAGGCGCGGAAAAAATTTCGCAGCGCCGCATATGGATGATATGTAAGCAAGAAATTTTTTCCGCAACGCCGCAGTTGGGATGAAATATGGATTTTTAGAGGTGCCCTTAATAACTCAACACCGGCGCCAACCACCGCTCCGCCTCTTCCACTGTCCACCCCTTGCGCTGCGCATAATCGGCGACCTGTTCCTTGTCCACTTTACCGGTGGCAAAATATTGCGCCTGCGGGTGCGAAAAGTAGAAGCCGCTCACGGCGGCGGTGGGCAGCATGGCGTAGCTTTCGGTGAGCGTGATGCCCGCGTTCTTGGGTGCTTGCAGCAGCTCGAACAACGGACCTTTTTCGCTGTGCTCGGGGCAGGCGGGGTAGCCGGGCGCGGGGCGGATGCCCTGATATTTCTCGGCGATGAGGTCGTCGTTGCTCAACGCTTCATCCGAAGCGTAGCCCCAGAACTCGCGGCGCACGCGCAGGTGCAGGTGTTCGGCGAAGGCTTCGGCCAGGCGGTCGGCCAGCGCTTGCAGCATGATGGCGCTGTAATCGTCGTTCTGCCTCTCGAACTCCTGCATCTTCTTCTCGATGCCGATGCCGGTGGTGACGGCGAAACCGCCGATGTAGTCCCCCACCTTGCTGTCCTTGGGCGCGATGTAATCGGCCAGACAGTAGTTGGGGATGTCGGTCGGCTTTTTGGTCTGTTGGCGCAGGTTGTGCCAGGTCATCGCGATTTGCTTGCGCTTGTCGTCGCTATAAATTTCGATGTCGTCGCTGTTCACGGCATTCGCGGGGAATAGGCCGAACACCGCATTGGCGGTAAGCCACTTCTCTTCGACAATCTTTTTCAGCATGGCCTGAGCGTCGGCAAACAGCTTGGTCGCTTCTTCACCCACCACTTCGTCTTGCAGAATCTTAGGGTAACGTCCGGCGAGTTCCCATGCCTGGAAGAACGGCGTCCAGTCGATGAAGTCCACCAGAATTTCCAGGGGGTAGCTTTCGAGTTTTTGGACGCCTAGGAGTTTGGGTTGGGGGGGAACGTAAACCCCAACCCCTCCCGTCCTCCCCTTATCAGGGGAGGTGACGTCACCCTCCCTTGATAAGGGGAGGGCTGGGGAGGGGTTTTGGTTTGGAGTTTTGCTCCAGTTCGTTTTAACCCCATGTTTACGTGCCTCTGCCAGCGAAACGTAACTCGCCTTCCCCTTCTTGCCTTCGTGTTGCTCACGCGCGGCTTGGTAGTCGGCTTTAATCTCGGCCACGTAATCGTCGTGCAGGGTGTCGCTCAACAAATTGCTGCACACGCCCACGGCGCGCGAGGCATCGGTGACGTACACCACAGTTCCGCTTGGATAGTTCGGCTCGATCTTAACGGCGGTATGCACGCGCGAGGTGGTCGCGCCGCCGATGAGCAGCGGAATCTTGAAGCCCTGGCGTTCCATCTCCTTCGCGACATGCGCCATCTCTTCCAGCGACGGTGTAATCAGGCCGGACAGGCCGATGATGTCGGCCTTGTGTTCACGCGCTGTATCCAAAATCTGTTGGCACGGCACCATCACACCCATGTTCACCACTTCGAAGTTGTTGCACTGCAACACCACGGTGACGATGTTCTTGCCGATGTCGTGCACGTCGCCCTTCACCGTGGCCATCACGATCTTGCCCTTGGTGCTGGTATCGCCGGAGCGCAGTTTTTCGGCTTCGATGTAGGGGATGAGGTGCGCCACGGCCTGCTTCATCACGCGCGCCGATTTCACCACCTGCGGCAGGAACATCTTGCCCGCGCCGAACAGGTCGCCGACCACGTTCATGCCGGCCATCAGCGGGCCTTCGATGACCTCGACCGGGAGCTTGGCTTGCAGGCGCGCTTCTTCGGTATCTTCCACGATAAAGGTAGTGATGCCGCGCACCAAGGCGTGGGTGAGGCGTTCCTGCACCGTGCCTTTGCGCCATGCCAGGTCTTCGACTTGTTCCTTGCCGCCGCCCTTCACGGTCTCGGCCAGCTTGACCAGCTTTTCCCCCGCGTCGGGATGGCGGTTCAGCACCACGTCTTCCACCGCATCGCGCAGGTCTTTGGGGATCTCTTCGTACACGCCGAGCTGCCCGGCGTTGACGATGCCCATGTTCATGCCGGCCTTGATGGCGTGATACAGGAACACCGTGTGGATGGCCTCGCGCACCGGTTCGTTGCCACGGAAGCTGAACGACACGTTGGACACACCGCCGGAGATTTTTGCGTAAGGCAAGTTTTTGCGTATCCAGCGCGTGGCTTCGATGAAATCCACCGCGTAGTTGTTGTGCTCTTCGATACCCGTCGCAATCGCGAAGATGTTGGGGTCGAAGATGATGTCTTCGGGCGGGAAGCCGATGCCTTCGTCAGCTTCCCCAACCAGTCCCCTCTCCTCCCTCACCCCAGCCCTCTCCCGGGGGGAGAGGGAGCTGTTACGGGTTAGGGTGGGGGAAATCCCTTGAGCATTTCCGCCTTCACCAAGAGCTCCCTCTCCCCCGCCCGTGATAGCTCCCTCTCCCCCCGGGAGAGGGCTGGGGTGAGGGAGGAGAGGGCGTTGAGTTGCGTCAGTTTTAAAACGCGCAGGGTCTCCGGCAAGCAGGCGATACGATCTTTCGCAAATCTCGATCTTGCGCTGGTAAGTGTCGGCCTGGCCCGCTTCGTCGAAGGCCATCACCACCGCCGCCGCGCCGTAGCTGCGCACCAGACGGGCTTGCTGCAAAAATTTTTCCTCGCCTTCCTTGAGCGAGATGGAGTTGACGATGGGCTTGCCCTGCACGCATTTCAGTCCGGCCTCGATGATGCTCCACTTGGAAGAGTCGATCATCAGCGGCACCTTGCTGATGTCCGGCTCGGAGGCGATGAGGTTGAGGAACTTCACCATCGCAGCTTCGCCGTCCAGCATGGCCTCGTCCATGTTCACGTCGATGACTTGCGCGCCCGTTTCCACCTGCTGCTTGGCGACTTCCAATGCCTCGTCGTATTTGCCTTCCAGCACGAGGCGTTTGAACTTGGCCGAGCCGGTGACGTTGGCGCGTTCGCCCACGTTGACGAACAGCGACTGCTCGCCGATGTTGAACGGCTCCAAACCGGACAAGCGGCACTCGACCGGATTGCTCGGTATCTTGCGCGGCGCGAACTCCTTGACGGCTTCGGCGATCGCCTTGATGAAAGCGGGCGAGGTGCCGCAACAGCCGCCGATGATGTTGAGGAAGCCGCTGCTCGCCCACTCTTTGATGTGGCCGGACATGTTCTCCGGCGTGTCGTCGTAGCCGGTCTCGGCCAAGGGATTGGGCAGACCCGCGTTGGGATGCGCGGAAACAAAGCAGTTGGCGACGCGCGACAGTTCTTCCACATACTGGCGCAGTTCTTCCGCGCCCAGCGCGCAGTTGAGGCCGATGGAGATGGGGTTGGCGTGCGCCAAGGAGTTGTAGAAAGCCTCGGTCACCTGGCCGGTCAATGTTCTGCCGGAGGCATCCGTAATCGTCCCTGAAATCATTATCGGCAATGACGTGCCGCGCTGCTCGAACACCTGCTGCACCGCGAAGATCGCGGCCTTGGCATTCAGCGTATCGAAGATGGTCTCGATGAGGATCAGGTCAGAACCGCCATCCATCAGACCGCGCGTGGCTTCGGCGTAATCCGCCACCAGTTGGTCGAAGCTGATGTTGCGCGCGGAAGGATCGTTCACATCTGGAGAAATTGTTGCTGTCTTGTCGGTCGGACCGAGCACGCCCGCCACGAAGCGCGGTTTGTCGGCAGTGGCGTATTGGTCGCAGGCTTCGCGCGCCAGCGCCGCGCCGGCCACGTTCAATTCGTAATTGAGCGACGACATGCCATAGGCGTGCAGCGTCGTAGCGTTCGCGCCGAAGGTGTTGGTCTCGATGATGTCCGCACCCGCCGCCAAGTATTCGCAGTGGATGGCCTTGATGACTTCCGGCTTGGTGAGCACCAGCAGGTCGTTGTTGCCCTTGAGGTCTTTCGGCCAATCTTTGAAACGCTCGCCGCGATAGTCCGCCTCGCCCAGCTTGTAACGCTGGATCATGGTGCCCATCGCGCCGTCCAAGATAAGGATGCGTTGTTGCAGGAGTTTTTCTATTGTGTGGCTCATGGTCTGCAGCTCATAAAATGAGCGCGAATTTTACCATGCCGAGTTGTCACCGCACCGGGGTTGGCATGGGGCTTGATAGTTTGTGGCAGAGGATTACCATGTGCAGCACAATGGCTAAAGCAAGCCTATTGTGTCCTGCGGATTATGTAGGGCTGTGTCTTCCCATCACATTGTTCCCATCACATTGAAGGAGTAAATCATGCGTAACTTGTCTATGCTGCTACTTATTCTCGCAAGCATTGCCGCACCGCTGGCAGTGGCCGCCGAATCAAAAATCGATATCAGTTCGCCCGTGGAGGGAGCCAGACTCGATACCAGAGCGCAAAACAAACTGGACTACAGCGTCACCCTCGGCGGTGATGGAGACCATATTCACGTTTATGTGGACGGCAAGCAGGTGGCTCTGCTGCGCCAGATGAAGGGCAGCTACACGCTCGAGTCATTGGCGCAAGGTAACCATGAAATTTGCATCAAGATCGTCAACAAGAACCACACGCCCATCGGTGTGGAGCGCTGTGTCAAGGTCACGGCGCAATAACGTTGGATAGCCAGAACCTCGCCTATTCCATCACCCAGATTGTCCACAATTTCGGGGCAGTGGCGGTGGTGGGTGGCGCAGCTTGCGCGCTGGCATGGCGCGATACCGATGTGCAGCGCAGGCTGGCCTGGCTAGTGCTGATCGGTTGGTTGACCCAGGCGGCGAGCGGGGCGACTTTCGGTGCAATCAGTTTCTACTACTACGCAAAATTGCCCGATATACATGGCATCGCCGTGGGCGCGCTCGTCATAAAAGTGCTTTGCGCGGCGCTCGGCTTCACCTTGGCGGCGCGGCAGTTATTCGCCCAACTTGCGGAAGCATCACGCCGATATACCTGGTTCGCTTTGTGCGGCCTGGGTGCGCTGGCGCTGAGCTCGGCGGCGGTGTTGCGCTGGTTCTCCTAACTGGCATAGCAAGCCGTCACCCCTGAAAACGAGCGAAGCGAAGTTTCGAGCTTGCGGCCTAATGAAACTCGCCATGCCCGTTTCCCCCTATCCAACTTTCTGGTGAAAAAACTAGCCATTCGACTAAGCACGAAAAGACCGTGCAAGTCGCTGGTTACCCCGATGCCCTCTCCTCAATCCCTGCGGGAGAAAGAGCAAACGAATCGCTACGCGCGTTTCACGTTAAAGATTGAGCCGACGATACTGCACCGCCTCGGCGATATGCCGGGTGGTGATGTCATCCGCCCCTTCCAGATCGGCGATGCTGCGCGCCACCTTGAGCACGCGGTGGTAGGCGCGCGCGGAAAGGTTCAAACGCGTGATGGCCTGCCTCAATAGCGCTTCGCCTTGCGCATCGGGCGCGCAGTATGAATCGATCTCGGTGACAGAGAGTTGTGCATTCGGCTTGTTTTGCCGCACTTGTTGTCGCTGCCGTGCGGTTTCCACCCTGGCCTGAATGGCGCTGCTGGTTTCGCCGTCAGACTGCTTGAGCAGGTCTTCCTGCGGCACGGCGGGCACTTCGATCTGGATGTCGATGCGGTCCAGCAGCGGGCCGGAGATTTTGCCGCGATAGCGCGCCACCTGATCCGGCGTGCAGCGGCATTTGCCGTTGTAATGGCCGAGGTAGCCGCAGGGGCAGGGATTCATCGCCGCGACGAGCTGGAACTGTGCCTTGAAATCGGCGCGGCGCGCGGCGCGCGAGATGGTGATGCGCCCGCTCTCCAGCGGTTCGCGCAACACCTCCAGCACACTCCGGTCGAATTCCGGCAACTCATCCAGGAACAACACGCCGTGCATGGCGACCGAAATCTCGCCGGGACGCGGGTTGCTGCCGCCGCCCACGAGCGCCACCGCCGATGCAGTATGATGCGGCGAACGATAGGGACGCCGTTTCCAGTTTTCCACCTCGAACATGCCGCCCAGCGATTGCATGGCGGCAGACTCCAAAGCTTCCTGCTGCGTCATTTCAGGCAAGATACCGGGGAAGCGCGCGGCCAGCATGCTCTTGCCGGTGCCAGGCGGGCCGGACATCAACACGCTGTGTCCGCCTGCGGCGGCGATCTCCAATGCGCGCTTGGATTGCGCCTGCCCTTTGACTTCGCGCATATCGGGGTAGTGCGGCACGACGGTCTGCGTATCCGGGATATGGCGCGCGAGCGCATCGCGTCCGCTTAAATGCGCCGCCACTTGCAGCAACGACTGTGCCGGATACACCACGGCATCTTCCACCAGCGCGGCTTCTGTGGCGTTCACCGCAGGCAGGATAAATGCGCGGCCCGAGTTGGCGGCGCGATAGGTCATCGCCAACGCACCGCGTATCGCGCGCAACTCGCCAGTCAATGCGAGTTCTCCGGCGTATTCATATTCGGCAAGCTTGCCGGAAGGAATTTGCCCCGACGCGGCGAGAATGCCGAGCGCGATGGGCAAGTCGAAGCGCCCGCTCTCTTTGGGCAGATCGGCCGGTGCGAGGTTGACTGTGATCCTGCGAGCGGGAAACTCGAACTGGCAATTCTGCAAAGCGGCGCGCACGCGGTCTTTGCTTTCTTTCACCTCGGCCTCGGGCAAACCGACAATGGTGAAATTGGGCAAGCCGTTGGCGAGATGCACTTCCACCGTGACCAGAGCGGCATCCATGCCCGCCAGCCCGCGACTGTATAGAACAGCCAGCCCCATTAGTGTGTCATTCCCGCGCTGGCGGGAATCCAGTCGATTAACAATTTCGTGCGGAGCACGACGACAGCAAGAAACTGTCCGCTACGCGGGGATGTTTTCAAATACTGGATTCCCGCCAGCGCGGGAATGACTGGGTGGTTTTGCATTATTTTGCGGCTTCCAACGCCGCCAGGCGCGTTTCCAGTTTATCTAGGCGCTGCGCCAGAACTTCATATTCTTCACGCTGCACCAAATCGAGTTTGGCAAACCCTTGTGCCAGTAACGCACGGGCATTTTTCTCGAAATCTTTGGCGGGGCCGTTGGCGACAACCCCGTTTAATTTGGCGGACATCTCTTCAAAAAATTTGGGGTTCAACATGAGGCAAGCTCCTTGAGTTTTGAACAGCGGGGCGCTTAGTGTAGCAAACTTACCGGCGCGCACCGCTTGGGTGCGCGCCGCGACAGTTGCGCCTGACAATGGTGCAACCGCGCTTGCAATTTGCCGCGACTATGCGGCAAACCCTTTGCAATAGCCGCAACCTATTATTTGGCACGATTCATGCTGAACATCCGCCGAGGGTGTCGATCTTGCTGATCGACCACTTGCAGAAGAACTAGGGTTCCGACCACTGATCCGATATCAGCGGTGTCTGGTCCGAGAGTTCTCGGTCTCGTCGGTGATGAGGCTCCACGGAGGGATAAAAGCCCGGGAGGTTGTGACCAAGCTTCATTGGCACCCTCCCGGGCTATTTCATTTTGGGGGTCGTGTCATGTCGCCAATATATCTTCTGTTCTATTTTGCCGGAGCATGCGATGTCTGCCGCTAAGCCGGCATTGTCGCTAATACGGCGGCTACTTTCTGTCTGGGGTAGCCTCTGGGTGATACGCGGCCACCTTGCTCAACGCACCTATCTGCTGTTCGCCTTGGCAGGCATGTTGCTGCCACTCGCTGCCTGGTGGTGGTTGTCCGATAGCGGCTGGATGGACAAGGTGTTCATGCCGGGCCCGATGGATGTGTTGTCGCGAACTTATATCTGGTTCAAGGATGACAATCTCCTGCACGACATCTGGATCAGCACTTATCGTGTCGTGGCCGGGTTCGCTCTGTCCGCATTGCTTGCCATTCCCCTGGGCATCATGATCGGCACTTACCGTCCAATACAGGCATTGCTCGAACCGCTGACCGATTTCATCCGCTATATGCCCGCGGTCGCGTTCATCCCGCTGGTGATGTTGTGGGTGGGGATCGATGAAAGCTCCAAAATCGCCATCATCTTCATCGGCACTTTCTTTCAGATGGTGTTGATGGTGGCCGAGGACATCCGCCGCGTGCCGGTCACGCAGATCGAAGCGGCGCAGACCATGGGGGCGACGCGTAGCGAGATCGTGTCGCTGGTGATCGTGCAATCGGCCAAGCCCGCGCTGCTCGACACTTTGCGCATCACGATGGGGTGGGCGTGGACGTATCTGGTGGTGGCCGAGTTGGTGGCGGCCAACTCCGGCTTGGGCTACTCCATCCTCAAGGCGCAGCGCTTCATGCAGACCGACAAGATATTCGCCGGGATCATTCTGATCGGACTCATCGGGCTGTCCATCGACCAATTGTTCCGTTGGCTGCATCGCAAGAACTTCCCCTGGATGTACAAGAAATAAGGCGAATGATGGCTAACAAGATCAGTATCAAAGCAGCGCACAAGACCTTCGGCGAGGGCGAACGCTCCATCGTTGCGCTGCAAGAAGTGATTCTCGACATCGCGCGTAACGAGTTCGTCACCTTCGTCGGCGCATCGGGCTGCGGCAAGTCCACCTTGTTGCGCTGCATCGGCGGGTTGGAAACGCTGAGTTCGGGCGGCATCGAGGTGGATGGTATCCCCATCAGCGGTCCCGGCGTCGACCGCGCCATGGTGTTCCAGCACTACAGCTTGTACCCGTGGCTGTCGGTGATGGACAACATCAAGTTCACCCGCCAGTTGCAGGCCGGGCGCGAAGACCTCACATCGGCGGATGTGGAGGCCGCATCGGGGCGGGCGGATGCCTTGCTCGACCTGATGGGGCTGACCCATGTGCGCGATGCCTACCCCAATCAACTCTCCGGTGGCATGCAACAGCGCGTCGCCATCGCGCGCGCATTGTTGCCGCGCCCGCAGATATTGCTGATGGATGAACCTTTCGGGGCGCTGGATGCGCAGACGCGCGAAGTGATGCACGACCTCATCCTGCATGTCTCGAAACTGGAAAAAACCACCATCGTGTTCGTGACACACGATGTGGAGGAAGCCATCTATCTGGGGCAGCGTGTGGTGGTGATGGCACCGCGTCCCGGTCGTATCGACAGCATCTGCCCGGTGGAACTGCCTGCAAAACGCGACCAGGACATGAAACTGTCGCCGGAATTCATGCGGCAGAAAAAGGCGATCCTGCATCGCATCCGCGAGACCTCCGGCATGCGTACCGACTATGAACTGCTGGAACGCATGACACACCGAGCCGAAAAACAGAACGACCTGCAATAAGGGGGCATACATGACCGAAGCATTATCCAAGACCAACCTGCTGTGGGAAGAGGCGCTTCCCGCCGGAGCGCATTGCTCCTTTCAAATGAAGCGCGGCACGGCACTGAGAATCACCGATGTCGAGGGCGGTGCCAACCTGTCCATGCTGCTCTACAACATGGACGAGAAGCTGGAGCGTTACAACATGCCGGACACGTTGAAGGCGCAGCACACCGCGCATCTCACCAAGGGCTTCGTGCTGTATTCCGATATGGGGCGCGTGCTGGCTTCGATCATCGGCGACAGCCTCGGTTGGCACGACACCATCGGTGGCATGACCAACGCCGCGCTGGTCGAAAAGAAATATGGCAAGGCGGATTACCAGCAGGCGCGCAACGCCATGCACCGCAACGCGCGCGACAGCTTCATCATCGAATTGGGCAAATGGGGCATGGGCAAACGCGACATCGTGCCCAACCTGAATCTCTTCAGCAAAGTGAGCGCCGACGATGCGGGCGGGTTGCACTTCGAGCAGAACCATTCCAAGGCAGGTGATTTCGTCGAGCTGCGTTTTGAGATGAACGTGCTGGTGGTGGTGTCGTCCAGTCAGCATCCACTTGATCCGAATCCACAGTACGCACCCAAACCAGCATTGCTTCAGGCATGGCGTTCGGGTGTGCCGAACAAGGACGACCACTGCCGCAATTTCCGCCCCGAGAACGTGCGCGGCTTCTACAACACCGAACTGCTGTTCCGCTGAGGAAAAATGATGGGCATCGTTGAAAGCAAATTGGAACCACAACAAGCCATTTATGACTGTGTGCTGCCCGCTGGCGAATCCTGGCTGCATGAGGTGAAGCAAGGGCAGGTGTTCCGCATCCTCGATCTGGAAGGCAATCAGGCCGTGGATACCCTGTTCTACAACGCGCGCGATCCGCAAGAACGTTACAGCGCGGTGGATACCATCCGCGAACAGGGCAACCTTTATCTGGCTGCCGGTACGCGCCTGCTCTCTAGCGAAGGCAATGTGCTGATGACCATCATCGCCGACACCTGCGGTCGTCACGACACGCTGGGCGGCGCCTGTGCGGCGGAGAGCAACAGTGTGCGTTACGCCATCGACAAGAAATACATGCACAGTTGCCGCGACAGTTTCCTGCATGCGCTCGGCCATTGCGATTGCGGCCCGGGGAAAATTCAAATGGACAAGCGCGACCTCACCGCCAATGTGAATTTCTTCATGAACGTACCGGTGACGCCGCAAGGCGAGCTGACCTTCGCCGACGGCATTTCCGCCCCCGGCAAATATGTGGAGATGCGCGCCGAGATGGATGTGTTCGTGTTGATCTCAAACTGCCCGCAACTGAACAACCCGTGCAACGCGTACAACCCGACGCCAGTGCAGTTGCTGATATGGGATGCCCAATGATGTTCACTAAAGTCCTGATAGCCAACCGTGGTGCCATCGCCTGCCGCATCATCCGCACCCTGAAGAAAATGGGTATCCAGTCAGTTGCCGTGTACTCCGAAGCGGATGCCCGCTCGCTGCATGTGCAGCTGGCGGACGAAGCCGTGTGCATCGGTGCCGCAGCAGCAGCCGAGAGTTATCTGCGCGGCGAGCGCATTCTGGAAGTGGCGCGCAACACGGGTGCGCAGGCTATCCATCCCGGTTACGGTTTCCTCTCCGAGAACGCCGCTTTCGCCGAGCAATGCGCGGCAGCGGGCGTGGTGTTCATCGGTCCTACACCCGATCAGATGCGCCGCTTCGGACTCAAACATACGGCACGCGAGATCGCGGAACAGAACGGTGTGCCGCTGCTGCCGGGCAGCGGACTGCTGGGCGATGCCGGTCACGCCCGCGCCGAGGCATCACGTATCGGCTATCCGGTGATGATCAAGAGTACCGCCGGTGGCGGCGGTATCGGCATGCGTCTGTGTTGGAGTGCGGATGAGTTGAGCGAGGCGTTCCAATCGGTGGGACGTCTGGCGCGCGCCAACTTCAAGGATGCCGGTATCTATCTGGAAAAGTATGTCGAGCACGCGCGCCACATCGAAGTGCAGTTGTTCGGCGATGGCAAGGGCAACGTGATCGCGCTGGGCGAGCGCGACTGCTCGATACAGCGCCGCAACCAGAAAGTGATCGAGGAGACACCCGCGCCGAATTTGACACCGGAAGTCAGAAAGCACTTGCTGGAGACGGCGGTGCGATTGGGCGAAGCAGTTGCTTATCAATCGGCAGGTACGGTCGAGTTCGTGTTCGATGCGCTCAGCGGTGAGTTCTATTTCCTCGAAGTGAACACGCGATTACAGGTCGAACACGGCGTCACCGAAGAGGTGACGGGCGTCGATCTGGTGGAGTGGATGGTGTTGCAGGCGGCGGGCGAGTTGCACCCGCTGGAAAGCGTGCAGATCAGACCCAAGGGAGCATCCATCCAAGTACGTCTGTATGCGGAAGACCCCAACAAAAACTTCCAACCGTCCAGCGGTGTGTTGAGCGGGGTCAAGTTCTGCGACTACGCGCGCAACGAGACCTGGGTGGAGCGCGGCAGTGAAGTACCGCCCCACTACGATCCGATGATCGCCAAGATCATCGTGAAGGGGATGAACCGCGAATCCGCATTAGAGAAGATGCGCGATGTTTTAGCCGACACGCGAGTGGATGGTATAGAGACCAACCTGGAGTATCTGCGCCAGATCGTGGCCGGTCACGTGTTCATCGAAGGTCGCCAGACCACGCGTTACCTGAACGGCTTCCATTATCAGCCGAACACCATCGACGTATTGGAACCCGGTGTGCAGAGCACCATACAGGATCATCCGGGCCGTCTCGGTTACTGGAACATCGGCGTGCCCCCCTCCGGGCCTATGGATGCATTGGCGTTCCGCCTGAGCAACCGGTTGTTGGGTAATGCCGAAAATGCGGCAGGTCTCGAACTCACCGTGTCTGGCCCTACGCTCAAATTTAATAGCGACACCGTCATCGCGCTGACCGGTGCGGCGATGAAGGCCGATCTGGATGGCGCACCGCTCAAATTCTGGTGCAGCCATGTGGTGAAGGCGGGCAGCGTGTTGCGGCTGGGTGCGGTGCAGGGGGGTGGCTGCCGTACTTACCTGGCCGTGGCGGGTGGTTTCGATGTACCGGATTATCTGGGCAGCAAGTCCACTTTCACGCTGGGCCAGTTCGGCGGTCACGGCGGACGCACTTTGCGCACGGGCGATGTGTTGCACCTCGGTGTCGAATCGGTGCCGCGCGCACCACGTGCATTACCGTCGAATCTGATCCCTTCATACAGCAAGCAATGGGAGATCGGTGTGCTGTACGGTCCGCATGGCGCACCGGATTTTTTCACCGAATCCGACATCCAGATTTTTTTCGCCACCGAGTGGGAAGTGCATTACAACTCCAGCCGCACCGGCGTGCGCCTGATCGGACCCAGGCCGCAATGGGCAA
Organism: Gallionellaceae bacterium; assembly: GCA_004297065.1. GTDB lineage: Bacteria > Pseudomonadota > Gammaproteobacteria > Burkholderiales > Gallionellaceae > PALSA-1006. The sequence goes on along the minus strand of SCUU01000042.1, from coordinate 71,969 downwards.
GGCAAGACGGCGGCGAGGCCGGACTACATCCGTCCAACATCCACGACAACGCCTACGCCATCGGCGCGGTGGATTTCACCGGCGACATGCCCGTCATCCTCGGGCCGGACGGCCCCAGCCTGGGCGGCTTCGTGTGCCCGGTCACTATCGCGCATGCCGAGTTGTGGAAGATGGGGCAACTGCGTCCGGGCGATACGGTGCGTTTCCGCTGGATGACGCTGGAGCAGGCCCATCATCTGGAGCAGTTGCAGGATGCGACTATCACTCAACTGAAATTACCGCAGAAGCTGGACGATTATCCCGCTGCGCAGAAAATGGGTAGCCCCGTTATCCACAGCATCCCCGCCAAGGGAGCGCAAGTGCAGGTGGTGTATCGCCAGTCCGGTGACCGCAACCTGCTCATCGAGTACGGTCCGCTGGTGCTCGACATCAATCTGCGTTTCCGCGTGCATGCGCTGATGCAATGGGTGGAGCAGGCGATGGAGGAAGGCAAGTTGCAAGGCATTCTCGACCTGACCCCCGGCATCCGTTCTTTGCAGATCCATTTCGACAGTCGTGTATTGTCGCGCGCAGACTTGGTGAAGCGGCTCATCAAAGCAGAGAAGAAGCTGCCACCCATCGCGGGCATGCAGGTGCCGGCCCGCATCGTGCATCTGCCCCTGTCGTGGGACGACCCTTCCACCAAGCTGGCCATCGAGAAATACATGCAGTCGGTGCGCAAGGATGCGCCGTGGTGTCCGAGCAACATCGAATTCATCCGCCGCATCAACGGCATCGCCGCCATCGAGCAGGTGCAGCGCATCGTGTTCGAGGCCAGCTATCTGGTGCTGGGTCTGGGCGATGTGTATCTCGGTGCGCCCGTGGCCACGCCGCTCGACCCGCGTCATCGTCTGGTCACCACCAAATACAACCCGGCACGCACCTGGACACCGGAGAACGCGGTAGGCATCGGCGGTGCCTATATGTGCGTGTACGGCATGGAGGGTCCCGGCGGTTACCAGTTCGTCGGTCGTACCGTGCAGATGTGGAACCGTTACAAACAGACGGCGGATTTCAAAGATTCAAAACCGTGGCTGTTACGCTTCTTCGACCAGATCCGTTTCTATCCGGTATCGGAGCAGGAACTGCTCAAGATGCGCGAGGACTTCGTGGCTGGGCGTTTCCAACTCAGGATCGAAGAGATGACCTTCAGCCTGAAGGATTACAACCAGTACCTGCAAGACAACGACCAGGAGATCAGCACATTCCGCCACACGCAACGCGCCGCTTTTGCCGCCGAACGCGAGATGTGGAAGGCCAACGGGCAAGCCGAGTACGCAAGCGATAGCAGCGTGGCGGAGGCGGGCGCGGACAGTGAACTCGATCTGCCGCCCGGCAGTCGTGCCGTCGCCGCCCATGTGGCGGGCAACGTGTGGGCCATGCCGGCAGCAATCAGCAGCAAGGTGAAAGCGGGTGACACATTGGTCGTGATCGAATCCATGAAGATGGAGATCGCGGTGGTCGCTCCTTGCGACGGCGAGATCGTGCAGTTGAATTGCCGCATCGGCGGACAAGTCGCAGCCGGCCAGGATCTGCTGGTCATTCAGGGTGAGACAGCATGAGTCACACACTAGCCATCGCTACGCTGCGCCAACAATATCTCGCAGGCAGTTTGCAACCGCTGAAAGTGGTGAAGGACATCCTCGCGCGTATCGGCGACGATCCTCATCGGGTGTGGATACATAGATTGCCGCTGGACGAGATCCAGAAATATATCGTTGCGCTGCAAGATAAAGATCCTGCCGAGTTGCCGCTCTATGGCATCCCGTTCGCCATCAAGGACAACATTGACCTGGCGGGTGCGCCGACCACGGCGGGGTGTCCAGAATATGCCTATCACCCGCAACGTCATGCGACGGTGGTGCGCCAACTCATCAATGCGGGTGCCATCCCCATCGGCAAGACCAATCTCGACCAGTTCGCCACCGGACTCAACGGTACGCGTTCGCCTTACGGTGCATGCCGCAATGCGTTCAACCCGGAATACATCTCCGGCGGTTCCAGTTCCGGCTCTGCGGTCGCAGTTGCTTTGGGGTTAGTCAGTTTCAGTTTGGGCACCGATACTGCCGGCTCGGGTCGTGTGCCGGCCGCCTTCAATAATCTGGTCGGTGTGAAGCCCACTCGCGGCTGGCTTTCAACACGCGGTGTGGTACCGGCCTGCCGTTCGCTCGACTGTGTCTCCATCTTCGCACTCAACACGACGGATGCCTACAGCGTGTTGTCGGTGGCAGCCGGTTACGACGAGCAGGATGCGTATTCGCGTCAGGCGCTCACGCATGGATTCGATTTCGGTAGCGCAAAGCGCTTTCGTTTTGGTGTGCCGCGTGCCGACCAACTACAGTTCTTTGGCAATCAGGATGCGGCGGCACTGTTCCAGAAGAATGTCGTGGCAATGGAAGCACTCGGCGGGCAGAAGGTGGAGACCGATTTCCTGCCTTTCCTGCAATCGGCGCGCCGGTTGTACGAAGGTCCGTGGGTGGCCGAACGTTATACGGCCATTCGTGAGTTCTTTGAGGCCAAGCAAGAGTTCATCCATCCGGTCGTGCGCGAAATCATCGCGGGTGCAAAGAAGTTCTCGGCAGCCGACACCTTCGACGGCATGTACCAACTGGAAGCCTTGCGCAAAGAAACCGCATTGGTCTGGGGAAAGATCGACTGTCTGCTCACACCGACTGCCGGAACCATCTACTGCATCGCCGAGATGGGGGCGGACCCGATCAAGCTGAATGCGAACCTGGGTTACTACACCAACTTCATGAACCTGCTGGACTGTGCTGCTATCGCGGTACCGGCCGGGTTTCAGACTAACGGTCTGCCCTTCGGCATCACGCTCGTCGCACCCGCGCATCAAGACATTCCGCTGTTGCATCTGGCGGAGAGGTTGCTGGGCAGCACAGCGGGCGCGGCGGAACAAAAAATATCCGAAGGACGAATCCGTGTCGCGGTGTGCGGTGCGCACCTTGAGGGTTTGCCGCTCAATCATCAACTCACATCACGTGGTGCGCATCTGGTCGCCAGCACCCGGAGTGCGGCTGACTACAAACTGTACGCGCTCCCCGGTGGCCCACCTTATCGGCCCGGCATGGTACGCGTGACCAAGGGTGAGGCCGGCAGCACCATCGAAGTGGAAGTGTGGGAGATGGCGGTGCGCGAGTTTGGTTCTTTCGTTGCGGGTATCCCCGCGCCGCTCGGCATCGGGGTTGTCACTTTGGCGAATGGCGAGAAGGTGCAAGGCTTTGTGTGCGAACAGTATGCGGTTGCTGATGCCGAAGACATCACACACTTCGGTGGCTGGCGCGCCTACCTTGCAAGCAAGACAGCGTGATGGAACTGCAATTATTCAAGACGTTGTGGGGACATACCGGCGCGCTGGAAGTGGCGGCAGATCAAGCCATTGCAGCCGGCTTTATCGGGCTGGAAGGCAATGCCGACAGGTTGCCGCACGATGAATTGCGTTCGGCCTTGCAAACGCGAGGCTTGTCATACATACAGGAGATCGTCACGGCAGGCGCTTACGTGCCGCGTCGCCACGATGCGGTGGAAGATCACATCGCCGATGTAGCACGTCAGTTGCAACTGGGTCAGTCGCTGCAGCCGCAACAGGTGACCATCATCGGCGGTTGTGATGCGTGGGCGCTGGAGCAGAGTGTGCGTTTTTTCGGCGAGTCGCAGGAGATCGCCGCGCGCATGGGCATCGCGTGCAGTTTCGAGACGCACCGCAGCCGCTCGCTGTTCAACCCGTGGATCACGCTGGCCGTCCTCGAACGCTTGCCCGAACTGCGACTGACCTGTGATTTCAGCCACTGGGTGGTCGTGCTGGAACGGCAACTGGATGAGGATTGGGATGCCGTGCTGGCAGTGGCGAAGCACGCGCACCACATTCATGCCCGAGTCGGGTACGACCAGGGGCCGCAAGTGCCGCATCCGGCCGCGCCGGAATACGCCGCTGCGCTGGCATCCCACCAGCGTTATTGGGAAACAATCTGGTCGATACAGCGCGACAGGGGAAACGCTATCACCACGATGACGCCAGAATTCGGTCCCGACGGTTATCTGCACACCATGCCGTTCACGCAACAACCGGTCGCCGATCTGTGGGAGATCAATGCTTGGGTGGGCAGAACGGAACAGATGCATTTTCGAGAATGGTGTGCGCGTATCGCGCAAGAGGGAAAAACATGAGTGTCCAACATCGTGCATATACTGCCCCGCATGACCGGATCGGGTGCATAAGTATCCGCATCAAGCAGTGGTTGTAACGGTGAAACAAGCCAGAACGCCGCATAGCATGGTTGGCATACAACCTGCTACGAAAGGTAGGAAAGACAGAGAGGGCGAACGCCACCCTCATGAGTGATTCGTTAACTTTAATTTTAGGAGAGTGCCAAGATGGATATCAAAAGACTCATCGCCGCAGCCGCGTTGTTGACGGCGTCATTTTCTGCGTGCGCGGCAACGCCGTTCAAACTCGCATTGACCACTTGGATCGGTTACTCGCCGTTCTATGTGGCCGACGGTATGGACATGTACAAAAAATATGATCTGAAAGTGACGTTGCAGACTTTCTCCGATCCGGCCATGTTGCCCTCTGCGGTCTCGGGCAAAGCGGTCGATGGCGCGTTGATGACTTACGACCAGGTCATCGGTGCCGCGGCACAAGGCCAGGCGCTCAAGGTGGTGATGCCCATCGATTATTCCAACGGTGGCGATGCGGTGCTGGCGGATATGTCCATCAACAAGATCACCGACCTGAAAGGGAAGAAAGTCGCCTATGCACCTTTGTCCCCTTCCGACTTTTTGATCTCATATGCACTCAAGGTCAACAGCATGACGGACAAGGACATCAGTCCGGTCAACATGACACCGGAAGCGATCCCTTCGGCGATGGCATCCAAAGCCGTGCCCGCAGGCGTGACCTATGAGCCGAACGTGTCGCAGATCCTCGCGCTGGAAGGCGGCAAGAAATTCCACGTGATCTATTCTTCGAGAGAAGCGCCGGGTCTGATCGCCGACGTGCTGGTGTTCGACGAAGAGCGCATCAAGAAGAACGGCAAGGAGATCACCGGCGTGGTGAAAGCCTATCTGGATGGTCTGGCCTACATGAGGGCACACCCGAAAGAAGCTTCCGAGATCATCGGTAAGGCTATCGGCGTGTCCGGCAAGGAAGTGTTGGAGCAACTGGAAGGGGTTTACAACATCCCTCCGGGCGAGATGAAACAGCCCTTCACCAAGGGCAAAGACACCAAGTCGTATTTTGTCAGCGGTGAAGTGATCAACGAGATACTGTTGAAGAGTGGTCAGATCAAAAAGGCAGTCGCGGTCTCCACCACCATCGATGATAGCTTCGTCAAAGCAGTGCTGAAGTGACGATGTGCGCGTCTCCCGCCGGCAGGTTCGGCGGGAGGCCTCACCGCAAAGGAGCCTCCATGCGTTCGCGCATCTTTCGCCACGCTGATGGCGTCATCCCGAATTCTCTCGCGATCGCGTACGCCCTGAGCGGCTACGGGGTCGGCTTGTGGCTGATGATGAACGGCGATCTCTTGGTCGCATTGGCGGCCACGCTGTGGTTCGCCCACGCGCTCATCATCGCCGCTTATCTTTTTCATGAGTTCGCTCACGATACGGTCTTCGCCCGTCACGAAGCCAATCATTGGGGTGGAGTACTGGCGACCTGGCTCACCGGCAGTTGCTATGCACGATACGGACATCTGCGGCGCAAACATGTGCGCCATCATGTGGATCGGGCCGATGTCATCAGTCTCGATACCAAGGCCTTGATCCAATCTTCACCAGTCCTATTGCGGCGCTTCGCGCTGCTGCTGGAGTGGTGTTACATCCCGGCGATCGAATTGTTGATGCATGCCTTTGTCATCGCCTTGCCCTTCTTGCGCGGGGAACGGCGTGCGGATCGCAAGCGTGTGGCGCTCATCCTGCTCGTACGCATTTCGGCTTTCACCGTGCTGGCTTATTGCTCGATACAAGCTCTGTTGTTGTATGTCATCGCCTACCTGATCATGGTCACTGTGCTGCGTTTCGCCGATGCCTTCCAGCACACCTACGATGCCTATGCCATTTTGGAAAGCGACAAGGTGCCGGAAGATAAGCCGCGCGACAAGGCTTACGAGCAGGCCAACACCTATTCCAATCTGGTCAGCGTGCGCCAGCCCTGGTTGAATCTGCTGATCCTCAATTTTCCTTATCACAATGCGCACCATGAACAACTGGCGGTGCCCTGGTATCGCCTCCCCGCGCTGCATCGCAAGCTGTATGGCGACAACAGCCGCCAGGTCATTCCCATGTCCCGCTTGCTGCCGCCCTTTCACCGGCATCGAGTGAAGCGCGTGTTGTCCGATGATTACGGTGTGGTCGATACCGCTGCCGGTAAAGCGGATGGGTTCATCGGCGCGGTGTCGGTATCTTTCCTGACGGCGGTGTGACATGGCGACATCGGCTGTTGCACCCCGGTTGCGCGGGGGTAAGGCGATCTCTGCGCTGCTGCTGGGCGCGTTGTTTTGGGGCATGCTCTGGTGGCCGCTCAAGGCGCTGGGCGGGATCGGGGTCTCCGGCAGTATCGTGCAGGTGTTCGCTTACGGTCTCGCTGCTTTGATCCTGCTGCCGTTCGCGTTACGCAGCATGCGTGAATGGCGCGAGCAATTGGGCGTGTTGGCGATCATCACCCTGATGGGCGGCTGGGCCAACGCCTCGCTCGTCACCTCGCTTACCGAGGGCAGTGTGGTGCGCGTGATGTTGCTGTTCTTCCTGGCACCGGTGTGGACTATCCTCGCCGCGCGCATCTTTCTGGGCGAGGCGTTCACCCGCATGCGCCTTGTTTCGCTGCTACTGGCGTTGCTTGGACTGGCGGCGACATTGGGCGGCCCGCAACTATTTTCGACGCCGCTGTCGATGGTCGATCTGCTGGCGCTGTCATCGGGCCTGGCGTTCGCGCTCAATAATGTGGCGGTGCGCGTCGGCCATCGTTTGGCGGACTCGGTACGCTCGACCGCGATGATCGGCGGCTGCGCGCTGATCGCCCTGGGATTCCTGTCGTTTGGCGCGAAACCGATACCGACACTCGATGTGGCTCAGGCGAGCTCTATGCTGGTGTTCGGCTTGTTATGGATATTGCCGGGTACGCTCGCCACGTTCTACGGCGTCGCGCGGCTGGATGCGGGTAAGGCGGGCATTCTGCTGCTGTCGGAGTTGGTGGTGGCGGTGTTCTCGGCGGTGTTGATCGGAGGCGAGCACCTGTCTTGGCGCGAAGTGCTCGGCGGTATTTTGATCCTTTCCGCTGCCGTGATCGAGGCATGCACGGAAATCTCCGCGAGGCCGCATGAACAGACGGTCTAGCGCACTCATCGTGATCGACATGCAGCGGGACTTTCTTGATCCCGGCGGCTATGCGGCCATGGCGGGCATGGATATCGATGCCCTGCGCCGACCGATTCCGTGCATCCGCATGTTGCTGGATCAGGCACGTAACGGTGGCATGTTGGTGGTGCATACGCGCGAAGGTCATCGTCCCGATTTGAGCGATTGCCCGCCGGCAAAACTGGCGCGGAGCCGTCGGGCCGGAGCCGAGATCGGCAGCAAGGGGCCGCTCGGCCGGCTGCTGGTGCGCGGTGAATACGGGCATGACATCATCGACGAACTGCAACCGTTGGCTGGTGAGCCCGTGGTGGATAAACCGGGCTATGGCGCTTTCCATCAAACGGATATGGCGCAGATATTGGAAACGCGAGGCATCCGCCGACTGTACGTTTGTGGTGTCACCACCGAAGTCTGCGTGCATTCCACGCTACGCGAAGCGGCAGACCGCGGATTTGAGTGTGTGCTGGTGGCAGATGCATGCGGCTCCGCCCATCCGGCTCTGCATGAGGCGGCTTTGCAGATGGTCGCCGTTGAAGGCGGCATCTTCGGTCGAGTTGCCGCTACGCGATCCGTCATCGGCGGCGGGGAGGGATCGTTATGAGCCAAGTCTTGCGCCTGTGGCCGTTACTGACGGCCACCCACCGTTACGACAAATCCTTGTCCACACGCAATCGCGGCAAAGGCAAAATCATTCAGGCACCCATTCTGGCCTATCTGATCGAAACTGCGAACGGACGCATCCTGTTCGATGTCGGCTGCGACTATGCCAAGATCGCCGATCCGTTCTTGCGCGCCAACTATTACGACCAGGAGAGTTTTTCTTTTGGCGCACCCGATATGCGGGAGCCGCAACGCTTGCCCCATCATCTAAGCGAACTTGGATTGACGCCGGCCGATGTGGATGTGGTGTTCTTGAGCCATCTGCATTTCGACCATGCGGGCGGCCTGTGTGATGTATGCGGCACTGAGGTGCACGTGCAACAGGATGAACTGGCGGCGGCGCAGACGGGCGAGGATGTGGCTTATTTTGCCTCCGATTTTGCAGGCGATTACCCGTGGCAGATCAAACGGGGCGAATATGACTTGGTGCCCGGTGTGCGGGCGATCTCTACCCCGGGGCATACGGCGGGGCACATGTCATTATGGGTTGAGCTCCCCAAAGGCGCTCCTGTAGTGCTGTGCGGGGATGCGGCCGACCTGAGCGAAAATTTACAGCATGAAATCGCCCCCGGCTTATGCTGGCGGGATCGCGAAGATTTGGCCTTGGAAAGTATACGTAAGTTGAAAAAACTGGGGCAGCAAGAACACGCCCAACTTTGGCCTAACCACGACATGGAATTCTTCCGCTCGCTCAGGCTATTTCCGCATTGGCACGATTAGCCCGAACATATGGGCGGCGCAATAACCTGAAGATGCTTCAAGCCCAAGCCGCCATAGCACAATTGATCTGCTTTGGCCGGAAATATCAGGCGCGCACCGCTTGGGTGCACAGTGCGGCAGCCGTGCTTAGAGATGGTGCGATTGCCGCAGCGAATTATTGCATAATGCTTCAAGCCCCTTTGCAATAGCCGCACTCTGGCGTTTGGCACGGAATCTGCTGTAACGTTTGCGTGGTTGATTTAAATTCCGAATTTTTTAACTTCATAGAAAAGGAAACAGTATGTTTAAGACTAAGTTACTCGTTATTGCATTGGGCGCGGCTTTTGCACTTCCGGCAATGGCGGAAGATGCCCCAGTGACGAGCCACAAAGAAGAGTTTCATGCTGCTGCTGAGGCCGCCTCTCCTTTTACTTTCAACGTAGGGCTGGTGACGGACTACATCTACCGTGGCATCACGCAAACCGCCCATGGTGCGGCAGTACAAGGCGGGGTTGATTATGCGCATGCCAGCGGCCTGTATGCCGGCGCATGGGGTTCCAATGTGAGTTGGATCAAAGACAGCGGCGCCATCGCCACTGGCAATACCAACATCGAGCTGGATACTTACTTTGGCTTCAAAAATTCCATCGCCGAAGATTTGAGTTACGACGTCGGTTATGTGCGTTACAACTACTTGGGTACCTACACCCCTGCCGCCGGGTTTAATAATGCGGATACTGCCGAAGTGTATGGTGCAGCGATTTACAAATTTGCAACGCTGAAATATTCCTACGGTTTGCTGGATGGCTTCCTGACCATCCCCGGCGCGAAGGGCACGAATTACATCGACCTGAGTGCCAGCTATCCGGTTGCCGATAGCGGCGTAACAATCGGTGCGCATATCGGCAAGCAAACTTTTGTAGGGACAACGGCAGATACGTTTGCCGCCGCGGGCACTACGCTGACTTATACCGATTACAAGCTGAGCGCCTCCAAGGATTTCAGCGGCTATGTGGTCGGGTTGAATTACACCAGCACCAACGCCAGCAGCGCCTGGACATATGCCAAAGGCGATAAATGGGGCAAGAGCGTAGCTGCTTTGTCGGTTACTCATTCGTTCTAATCAAATCGGAGCGGTTCGCCGCTCCGTTTTCAAGGAGACTTACAAATGAAAATGGTCACTGCAATCATCAAGCCGTTCAAGCTCGACGAAGTGCGTGAAGCCCTTTCCGCCATTGGCGTGCAAGGCATCACCGTCACCGAAGTCAAAGGCTTCGGACGCCAAAAGGGTCACACCGAGCTGTATCGCGGTGCCGAATATGTCGTGGACTTTTTGCCCAAGATCAAACTGGAAGCCGCCATCAAGGCCGACATGCTGGATCAGGTGATTGAAGCCATCGAGAAGGCCGCGCAAACCGGCAAGATCGGCGACGGCAAAATCTTCGTGCAGAACCTCGAACAGGTGCTGCGTATCCGTACCGGCGAAGTCGGCCCTGAAGCGCTTTAAGGAGAGTTGAGATGAAAACGAAACACAGTGTAGTTTCAGAAAAGGCTAACGCCAGCGTCAGTTGGGGTTATGCCGCAACTAAAAAATTTATCGCTTCATTCATGCTGCTGGTCACTCTGTGTAGCCTGGCGGCCCCTGTGTTTGCGGACGAAGCTGTCGCCGCATCCGCCGCCGCTGTTGCTACGGCTCCCGCCGCAGCCGCTGCGCCTGCCGCCGTTCCCGCAGCAGCCCCTGCCCCGGTTCCCAACAAGGGCGACACCAGCTTCATGCTGATTGCTACCGTGCTGGTGATCATGATGTCGATCCCCGGTCTGGCCCTGTTCTACGGCGGTCTGGTGCGCAGTAAGAACATGCTGTCGATACTCATGCAAGTATTCAGCATCTTCGCGCTGATCGTTGTGCTGTGGGCGATCTACGGTTACTCGCTGGCGTTCACTACCGGCAATGCGTTTTTCGGCGGATTCGATCGCTTGTTCCTGAAAGGCATCTTTGATCCGGTGACGGGCGCAGTTGCCAATGCGGCGACTTTCAGTAAAGGCGTGTATATCCCCGAGTTCGCGTTCATGGCGTTCCAAGCGACCTTCGCTGCGATTACGGTAGCGCTGATCGTCGGCGCATTCGCCGAGCGTATGAAGTTTGCTGCGGTGCTGTTGTTCTCCGCACTGTGGTTCACTTTTGCTTACGTGCCAATCGCGCACATGGTGTGGTTCTGGCAAGGTCCTGATGCCTACACTACTCAAGCTGCGGCTGATGCGGCCAATGCGACAGCGGGCTGGTTGTTCCAAAAAGGCGCGCTGGACTTCGCGGGCGGTACCGTGGTGCATATCAATGCGGCTATCGCCGGTCTGGTAGGGGCGTTCCTGGTAGGCAAGCGCGTCGGTTACGGCAAAGAGCCGATGGCTCCGCACAATCTGGTGATGACCATGATCGGCGCTTCGCTGTTGTGGGTGGGTTGGTTCGGTTTCAACGCGGGTTCCGCGCTGGAAGCGGGCGGTACAGCTACCCTGGCATTCGCTAATACCCTGATCGCTACTGCTGCTGCGGTGTTGACCTGGTTGGCTGCCGAGTGGCTGTTGAAGGGCAAGCCCAGCCTGTTGGGTGCAGCATCGGGTGCAGTGGCTGGTCTGGTCGCCATCACTCCGGCGTGCGGTTGGGTCGGTATCGGCGGCGGCCTGGCCATCGGTGCGCTGGCTGGCGTGGTTTGCTTCTGGGGCGTGACCGGCTTGAAGAAACTGTTGGGCGCGGATGATGCGCTGGACGTGTTCGGCATCCACGGCGTGGGCGGTATCTTGGGCGCGTTGCTCACCGGCGTGTTCAACACCTGGAGCATGGGCGGCACCGGCATCGTCGACTATGTCAACAACACCATCGTTGACACCACTATCGGTGGCCAAGTGTGGATTCAAGCGCAAGCTGTGCTGACCACGCTCATCTGGTCCGGTGTGGCGGCCTTCGTCTGCTACAAGATCGTTGATATGACTATCGGCCTGCGCGTGAAAGAAGAAGACGAGCGCGAAGGTCTGGATACAACGTCCCACGGCGAGCGCGCTTACAACGGCTAAGCCCCCTCTCCCGCTCTGGTGGAACTCCTGGCCAACCGACAAGCGGGCAAGTCGGTGGCTATCCCCCAGAGAGGCGGGAGATTGAGAATCGCTACGCGACGATCACGAATAGTCTCCTCCCGAAGCTTCTGTAGCTTCGTTTACGGGCACCTTGCGGTGCCCGTTTTTTTGCCCTGCAATTTACTCGAACAATTCAGAAAATCTGCGTCAGCATGGCGCCCGCGCCAAAGTCCGGGCTTGAAATGCCGGAACCCGTAAAGAAATAGGTTTGCATTTTCCATTGCTTATTGATTTTCCTGTTCAGGAAAATGGTCCACTCTTTCTGGGGATCGCCCCATGAGGAGGTCGCCTGACGATAGTCGTAGATCATGCCGGCACTGACTTGATCGTCGATCTTATTGCTGAAACCAAGCGAGCCGTAGAATGTATTATTCAGCGTGTAACCCGGCGATTGTCCGAATATCTTGTAGCCGATTGTGCCGAACACACTGGCACGCCCGAAAATTTTGTATACGCTGGTTTCGCCCGCGTAATCGTTCGCCCCGCTGCCCAACCCCTTGAATTTGTCCGCAGTGCCGAATTTCACTTTGCCGGTGATATCGATGACTATCCCGCTTTGGGCAGAATTGATGAGGCTGCGAGTTGCTGTTGCCACAACGTCCCCCATGCCCGCATCCGTCCTGGCTGCATTGCTTGCATACACCGCCCGCCCGATATTCGGTGTCACGTTTCCCGGGCCCGTGATGCTGATGTACGGCACGGTCAATTTGTAGAGCCCATCCCCGGTTTCATATCTTGCGGTGAACGGGATATAGATGACTTCGGTGGCGGTCGATCCGCCATATTTGCCGGAACTGAAATCTATTCCGCTAGTCAGGCTGAATGTTCCCTGTTCCGCTATCGCCGTCTGACAGACCGGCAACATCAAGAGCAGCAGCGTTTTGTGAGGAAATTTTCTTTTTATCATTCGATTGGTTCGCCGAATTATTGGTGCGAATAATCCGAATGTTTTTCCGCATCGGAATGATCCGAACGGTCCGGCCTATCGGGACGATCCGCATGATCGTTTCGACTGGGTCGATCGGCGTGTTCTGCTTGTTCTGCTCGCTCCGCATGTTCTGCTCGCTCCGTCTCGCCGTGTTCGCGCTCACCGGTTCTGTCGTGCGACACGCTTTCCGGCCTGTCCCGGCTGAATTCGATTCTGTCGGCAATCACCCTGTGGTCATTGGCAAAATGGCCGCTGACCTGAACAAGTTCACCGGGAGTCAGGGCATCCAGCCTGCCTCTGGAAACTATCGCGGGATCGGATACCACAACTTCCAGATTGCCGACCTTGATCTGTCCTTCCGCGTTGCTCGCGCCAATATAGCCTTGCAGGTTGATATGCTCGGTGCGTCCATACAATTTTGTCGATGCGCTGGGTGTGATTGCCCGCGCGGTCAGGATGCCGCCATTCAACTGTCCGCTCACGGCAACTTCCTGGCCCACGCTCAAGCCACTGCCTGCGGCTGCGCTGATTTGCAAACCGTACATTTCGATCATATTGCCGTTGATGCCGGTAATCGGCCCGACCAGACCGGGCTCGGCTATCGGGGCGGTATGCTCGATACGCGAGGCGACGATTTCGCCGTTCGCCATGCGCAATCCGCTTACTTTTATGTGGTCGCCCTGGTTGAAGCGAATCGCACTCTGCTGGTTTTGCCGATCATGCGTCAGCGTTTGCGGCGTGATGTTCACCGTCTGCCCGAGCACGGTCAGCTTGCCGTTGGCGGCATCCAGCGCCGATACCTGTCCCGCCACCGCATCGACTACGGATATCCTGTTGGCCTGTAGCGCGTTATTGCTGCCTTGCGCTTCTATTACCACAACTTGCCCGATGGCCAAATCATTCGTGTTCGCTGCGCCGGTGTTGTCCGCCACCTGTGTCTTGGCGTCGTATTGCACCTCCAGACCGTTGACCCAGATACTGCCGAAGCCTGTAACGATGCCGACAATGCCGGTACCGCCGATGCCGCCGTCGCCTTGGGTGTGGCCCGTTCCGCCTATGCCGGCCTGGCCGGCCACGATGCCGGTACCACCGATACCGCTTTCGCTGGCGGTATGGCCTGTTCCACCGATGCCTTCTGTACCCGCGCTGTTTCCCGTACCCCCCATTCCGCTTTCGGTTGCGGAGTGGCCGGTCCCGCCGATACCGCGACTTACTTCGTCCGCCCGCAACACGGCGGGCTGTAGCAGATTCAGCAATAGACCTGCGGTTAACGCAATCAGTCTGCCGGTTTTACTTGTCACTTTGCGGCCTTTTGCCTTCTGCGTCAAAGTAGTAAACGCCAAAATTGATGCGTTGATCCGCACCCGTTTTTTCCGCATCGCGCTGTTGTAGCGCCCCGGCACGTTTGTTCACCGCCACCAATGCTTGCATCCCCAATTTTTTCGACAACTCCGCCAACTCGGCGACGGACTCTGGCGTCAGCTTGTTGTAGTAAACGCTGCGATCGAGGAAGGGCGGTTTTTGTCCCAGCAAATTATGGGCACCTGCCGCGATGTGATCGTGCAGGTTCTGGCCGAAATAATACGCTTTTTCGTCATAGCCATTTTCCGGAATGAAGGCGTCTGTGTTCAAACACACGCGGTCTTCCCCATCGACATGCGCAACACCGATGCGCAGCCATTCGTCCAGGATAACGCGCGAACGGATATCTTTGCTGACGGAACTGACCAGGCCTTCGAACGATTTCGCGCCGCCTTCGCTGGCTTGGCGGGGCAAGGGAATATGCCGACCGTTTTCATCCAGATACAGTTCATTGCTGGTCCACAATGCAACTAATTTTGCGCCCAACGATATGCTCGGCGGGATCGATTGCTCTTGCAGGCTCTCTTCTCCCAACCTTTTTACATCCTTGCGATGCACACCGCTCAACAGGCTGATGCGGCTATCGGTCTGCGCTTTGCCGTTCAGCAAAAATTCTTCTCGCGCTATTTCCACATACAGCGATTTCAACAAATTGGACAAAAATGGGTAGGTAATCCCGTTGACTAACAACAGTTTTATCAGCGGGCGCAACAAACGCCGCAATGCCGCAACCAGGGTAGATGGCGGAACATGGGAGCCGGTGGTCGATAGATTTTTTGTACTCACGGCGCGGATTCTAACAGGTTGTGTGAAAAAATCACACAAAATGCTTTACAGCAGAAACTTTGTCGGCTAACATTCCTTCTGCGTGGGAATATTTCACACGCCCGTATTCGACAAACTTTTATCGGGAGGCAATTATGCGAGTGTTCTATCCTATTTCGGTCAGATTTGCGGACTTTATAAACGACGAATCACCAGCACCTTCGAACGGTATGATGCTGTGGAGCCTGTTTTGCATTGCACTGCTGATGCTGGTGTTGTCTGCGCTACCCTCGTTTGAAGCGGGTGCGGCACAACAGCGCGAATATTTTCCCAGCCATCATTTCAGCCATGCCGTACATGTTGTGGGCGGACATACCCAGCAAAACATAGACAATGCCCACGCCAGCAAATCGCTTGCCACGACAAACCGAAAAACTCGTGTCTCCACCCAGGATTACATCGACGCACATCGCTGCGCGCAATATTTTGCGTGCTTTACGCCTGTGGCTGGGCCAGCAAAACCGAAAGCAGCCGTCGATCGGTATCTGTGATGCGCGCGATCATCAAGTTCAAGAAGGCTTTGGCAAAACTGGCTTGCAGGCCATCGCTGGCATGTTGCAATGACTCGCCTTCGATCATGATCAGGCTCATGTCGCCTACCGCTCTCACCGTGGCCAAGCGTGCGTGCCTGGCCTCATCCAGATAGGCGATTTCGCCGAAACAGCTACCCGCGTGCATGCGCGTGAGTTCCACATCGCTCTTGGTGACACTCGCTTCGCCATTGACGATAAGGAACAGGCTGCTGCTGATCTCACCCTCGCGCACGATGTACTCACCCGCTTTTCTCTGTTGCCACTGGCTGATGCCGACGGTTTCCCACACTTCGTTGTCGGTGAAATGCGCAAAAAAAACCAAGTTGCGCAACACATCGAAGTGTGCGGAATCGAAGCGCACTTCATCGGGCCGTTCCACACTGGGTAAGGCGGCCGCAAGGTCGTCGCAAAAAGCTTTCCAGGAACTGTAACGCATGTCTTTATCGCGATGCATGGCGCGATGCACTGCAAAGCGCAACGCCTGCGGAATGTCGAGGCGACGTTTCTCCAGCGGCAAGGCTTCTTCGTGCAGTTTTTGATAGATCATTTCGTCATACGACTTGGCCGTGAACGGCAACATACCCGTAAGCAGCTGGTAGGCCATGACGCCGACCGCATATACATCCGACTGCATAGAAGGCCGCGCCTGTGCAAATTGCTCGGGCGGCATAAACGGCAAAGTGCCTACCATATCGACCTGCGTCGTATCGGAGTTGAACAGGAACGCGGCACCGAAATCCGATACCTTTACCGCATTGTTCTCGCCCAACAGCACGTTGCTCGGTTTGATGTCGCGATGCAGGATGCCCATCTTGTGGGAATAGTCCAGGGCGTTGCACACTTTGTACAGTATGTCGATCAGGCGGCTGATCGGCAGCAAATTGTCGAAAGAGGTATGTTGTTTGAGCGTTCCGCCCGGCACATATTCCATCACCAGATAGTCGAATTCGTCGGTGCTGCACGCTTCGAATATCTGCACGATAAACGGATGCTGCAACTTGCCCGCCAAGCGCGTTTCATTCAGCCACATTTTGCGGTTGCGGATACTTTCTTGCGGATTATCCAGATACCCTGTCCGGGTGAGCTTGAGCGCCACCTCGCGTTGTAAATAGGTATCGTAGGCGAGATGTACTTCGCCTGCCGCCCCGCGCCCCAACTCCTTGCGCAATTCAAAGCGATGACGAAAACTATCGTCCCGATGAACCGCAGGGGGAGCTTCGGCTACCGCACCGCGCATAAACTTCTTGCGCGATTTCAATAGGTCATGGGAATTGTCTTTTTTATTAACCATGTGTTCGATCCGTAAGCAGTATCGACAACATCTGCGCCATTACAAGGCTTCGAAACAATCCATCGTTGTGTTGAAGCGCAATAACTGGCCGTGTTCTATATCGAAATACCAGCCATGCAAGGTCAGTGCACCGCTTTCAACACGTTCTTTCACCCATGGAAATGTCATCAGATTTCCCAGAGAAACCAGAATGGCTTTCTGTTCGCATGCATGCAATTGTTCTTGCAGCGGCGCATCCGGCATCTCCGCCATCACACTGGCGCGCGCGCTTTCGGCCAGATACATCCAGTCCTCGATATACGAATCCGGATTGTTGACGCCCCCGCTTCTCACCAAGGTGTTGATGCCCCCGCATTGCGCGTGGCCGAACACGATGATGTGCTCGACTTTCAAGATGCGGATGGCGTACTCGATGGCGGCGGTGGTGCCGTGATGTCCCGCGCGGTTCTCGGAAGGGGGAACGAGATTCGCCACGTTGCGGATGACGAACAGATCGCCGGGCTCGCAATCCAGCACCAGCGCCGGGTCAACGCGCGAGTCGCAGCAAGCGACCACCAAGGTCTTGGGGGTTTGCCCCTCCTTTACCAACTGCTGGTAAAGGCTGTCGTTGCGCTCGAAATGCCGTTCGCGGAAGCGCTGAAAACCTTCTACCAGATCGGGGATCGAGCTCATGCGCCCGTCAGGAGCCGCTGCGCTTCGCGGTATTTGTCGGCGGTTTTTTGCAGCACGTCCGCCGGAATCTGCGGTGCGGGCGACCGCTTGTTCCAGCCGGAGGCTTCCAGCCAGTCGCGCACGAATTGCTTGTCGAAGCTGGGCGGGTTAGTGCCGACTTGGTACTGGTCGGCAGGCCAGAAACGGGAGGAGTCGGGCGTGAGCGCTTCGTCGATCAGATACAGCTTGCCCGCGGCGTCGGTGCCGAACTCGAACTTGGTGTCGGCGATGATGATGCCGCGTGTCAGCGCATACGCCGCCGCTTGAGTGTACAGCGCCAGCGTGGCATTTTTCACTCGCTCGGCCATGTCCGCGCCCAGCAATTTCACCGCTTCTTCAAACGAAATATTTTCGTCGTGATCGCCCACTGCGGCTTTGGTCGATGGGGTGAACAAAGGCTGCGGCAGCTTCTGCGCTTCTTGCATACCTGCGGGCAACCGGATGCCGCACACCGCGCCAGTTTTCTTGTAATCCTTCCAGCCGGAGCCGACCAGATAGCCGCGCACGATGGCTTCAATGGGCAGCGGTTTCAGTTTCTTGGTGACAAAAGCACGACCGCGCACTTGCGTTTTTTCTGCTTCTGTTTTCACCACGGACTCCGGGGCTATGCCGGAAAGGTGATTGGGGATGACTTGCCCGAGTTTGTTGAACCAGAAGTTGGACACCGCAGTGAGCACCTCGCCTTTGCCGGGAATCGGCGTGGGCAAGATAACATCGAACGCGGAGAGGCGGTCAGTCTGCACAATCAGCAAATGTTCGGCATCGACTTCATACAGATCGCGCACTTTGCCGCGATGCAGAAATTTAAGGCTGGTCAAATTGGATTCGTGCAGGGCGGACATGTTGTTCCTTTGGTTACATCAAAATCTTAACCCCTCCTAACCTCCCCTTATCAGGGGAGGCCGAGAGGGGTTTTGTTTTTAGCCCAACGCCGGTAGCGTTGTAGCCGCGATCTGTTCCGCTTGTTTCTTGCGGTAGTCGGCGAGTTTCTGCGCCAGCATCTTGTCGTTCGGTGCCAGCATGGAAACGGCGAATAGACCCGCGTTCGCCGCGCCCGCTTCGCCGATAGCGAAGGTGGCGACCGGGATGCCCTTGGGCATTTGCACAATGGACAGCAGCGAATCCATGCCCTTCAAATACTTTGTAGGGATCGGCACGCCCAGCACGGGCAGCATGGTCTTGCCGGCGATCACGCCAGCCAGATGCGCCGCACCGCCCGCGCCGGCGATAAAACATTGCACGCCTTGCGCGCTCATTTCTTTGATGTAGTCGAACAACAGGTCGGGTGAGCGATGCGCCGAGATAACGCGCGCATCGAACTCGACCCCGAAATCCTGCAAGGCACGCGCGGCCTGCTGCATGATCTCCCAGTCGTTGCTGCTACCCATGACGATGGAAACGAGCGGCTTGGGCATACTTACGCTCCCTTATGGTAACCCACCACGCGCTCGACCTCGTTCTTCGAGCCGAGGATCACTGGCACGCGCTGATGCAGGCCATTTGGTTTCAATTCCATGATGCGCTCGCGACCGGTGGAGCTCACGCCGCCAGCCTGCTCGACGATGAAGGACATCGGGTTGGCTTCGTACATCAGGCGCAGCTTGCCAGCCTTGCCGGGTTCTTTGGTGTCGAACGGATACATGAAGATACCGCCGCGGGTCAGGATGCGGTGTACCTCGGCAACCATGGAAGCAACCCAGCGCATGTTGAAATTCTTCTCGCGACCGCCGTCCTTGCCCTTGACACATTCTTCCACGTAACGCTGCACTGGCTCTTCCCAGTAACGGCGGTTGGACATGTTGATGGCGAATTCTTGCGTGTCTGCGGCGATACTCATCTTGGGGTGGGTCAGCATGAATTCGCCGATGTCGTTATCCAGCGTGAAGCCGTTCACGCCATTGCCGGTGGTCAGCACCAGCATGGTGGAGGGGCCGTACAGCGCGTAGCCTGCGCACACTTGCTTGGTGCCGGGCTGCAGGAAGTCGGCAGTGGTCGGGTTGCTCACGCCCTCAGGGCAGCGCAGGATGGAGAAAATCGTACCGACGGAGATATTCACGTCGATGTTGGAAGAACCGTCCAGCGGGTCGAAGGTCAGCAGGTACTTGCCCTTGGGATACTTGGCCGGGATAGGATAGATTTCGTCCATTTCTTCCGAAGCCATCGCAGCGAGGTGGCCGCCCCACTCGTTTTCGGCGATGAAAATGTCGTTGGTGATAACGTCCAGCTTCTTCTGTGTCTCGCCCTGGATGTTCTCGCTGCCGGCGCTGCCCAACACGCCGATCAATGCGCCCTTATTCACCGCGTGCGCGATCTTCTTGCAGGCGATAGTGATGTCGCCCAGCAGGTCGGTGAAATCGCCGGTCGCGCCCGCGATGTGGCGTTCTTCTTCGATGATGAATTGAATCAGATTCTTGCTCATGCCGCTCTCTCCCAATTAAATTGAATTTTGTAACCTGCGGATTTTACCTGTTTTCGCTACTGCTCTCCATGCTTGATTATTTGACTAACGACATAAACAATTGCGGCAACCGTTCCGGTAGGCGTTCAACATTGTCGATCACCGCATAATGCTTACCGAAAATGTCCTCCACGTATTCATCCGCCTTGGGATCAAGATTGATGCAGAAGGTGTAGATGCCTTCCCGATCCAGTTCGCGCACCGCGATGCGGGCATCTTCAATCAGCAGGTGCGTATCGCCGGTGTCGATGTCGGCGGGTTCGCCGTCGGTGAGCACCAGCAACAGTTTTTTGTCGGCCTGCTGATGTTTCAAATAATGTCCGGCGTGGCGGACTGCCGCACCCATGCGCGTGGAGAAATTTGCTTCCATGCCCGCCAAGCGGCCTTTTACCTCATCGCCCCAAGGCTCGTTATAGCCCTTGAAATGCCAATAGCGTACGTTGTGGCGCGTATCGGAATGGAAGCCACCTATCGCCAGCGGGTCGCCCATTTGGTCTACCGCCCATGCCAATAGCGACACGGCTTCTTGGCTTAATTCAAGCTTGCTTTGCGCACAGCCTTCCGGCACATCACCCAGCGAAGCGGAAAGATCGAGCAACAAGGAAACGGCCACGCTGCGCCCGTCATGGCGATGGCTCATGTTGATGCGCACATCGGGCTGCGCGCCGCTCTTGAAGTCGATCAGCGAACGCACGGCCACATCGAGGTCGAGTTCCGCGCCTTCTTCCTGGTAGCGGATGCGCACTTTGTTCTGCGGTTTGAGCAGGTCGATAATTTTCTTCAGGCGTTTGGCCAGCGCGCTGTGCTTGGCCAGCAACCGGTCGATGTGCGCCGGATTGCCCTTGGGCTGCAAGTGTTCGTACAGGCTCACCCAGTCAGGGCGGTAATGCCCGGCGCTGTAGTCCCATTCGGGGTACATGCGCGGCGGAACCTTGAATTCGTCCTCGGCTTCGACCGGGGGGCGCGGGCGTTCTTCATAGGTCTCTTCATCGCCTTCCTCGATGAACAGCCACATCATGCGGTTGTCGTCGCGGTACTCCACCTCGGTATTGTTGAAATAGACCTTGCCCGACGAGTCGCTTGCAACTTTGCTCTCGGCGATGAATTGCACCCCCAACAATTGAACGTCAACAGTGCGAGTATTCCCTTTCGCCATCAATTCATTAAAGCGGGCGACATATTTCAGAATGAGGGGATTGTCGTAAGTATGGTTCGAATCCAATAACGCTCGCGACAATATGGCCAAACGATGACGTATGTACGAGACGCCGGCATCCATGACCAGATTTTGATTGGGGATCGGATGCAACTTGCACCAGATCGAGCGCAATCCGGGGAATTCCCGCATCGCCAAATATTCCACGCGCGCATCTTCGAACACTTCGACCGCCATGCGCTGGAATGGGCTGAGGTTATCGGCGATCAGCGCGGTGGTCCAGCGGCGATGCGCGCTGAGGTGGGCCAGCAGTGCGCGATAGCGGTCGATACCGCGCACGCCGTTGGGCAAGTCGTCGTACACGTCCGGCAAATGCAGACCCTGTTCGTTCAGGTATGGAACGGGTTTGCGAATTTCGTCGAAGGCCAGTGAGTAAGGGACGAATTGCGCATCGTTTTGCCACAAACCGCGCAGGTACAAATCCAGCTTGCGTTCGCTGTCGGTAAACAGCGTACCGTGACGTTCGCGTTGTATTACCGCGCGGCTGTCGGCGGTTTTCATCTGGAAATATTCTTGCTGGCGGTCGGGATCGTTCGGGTAAGCGAGGGCACCATAATCAACCCACTTCTTGATACCGCCGAGCGAGAGCAGGCTGAACAAATGCGGTACGCTGTCCAGAAAATCCGGCAGGCATGGACTGGTATACATCGAGTCGATGCCGTGTACTTTCGGGCTGGTACGAACCGCAGTTTGCACCACCAGATTAAGGTATTCCGTGAACAGCCCACGGCTCTCCAATGCGCGTGCCGCCGCACCCAGGCTCTGCAAAAAATTCGGGATGGCTTTACTGTTGGGCGATTTCGCCAGCGTGCGCGTAAACGTCACCACCTCTTCGATGACGCCCTCGCCGAGAATGGCGGCGATCTGCGGCATCTCTTCCAGAAATTCCAGCACCGGCTCTTCGCCGCGCCCGGTGCGGTTGATGGCGTTTGCGCCCTCGATGTAAGCGTCTATACCCGGCGCGCTCAAGTGCTTGCGGGCATCTGCAATGCAATCGTCGAACACGTTTTGCACGCGTGCGAACTTGCATTGCAGTTTTTGGCGCTCTTCTACGGTAGCGGTCATTGCACTGGCTTAAGCCTCAAACACGGCATCAATCGCGTGATCCAGCGTGTCGCGAATATCGGCATCGTCGGTGATCGGGCGCACCAAGGCCATGCGGCAGGCATCGCGCGGGGCGATGCCTTGCTGGATGAGCGTGGCCGCGTACACCAGCAGGCGTGTGGAGATGCCTTCGTCCAGGCCGTGGCCTTTCAGGTTGCGCGCGGTCTCGCCGATTTTCACCAGCTTGGCCGAGATGTCGGCGGAGATGCCGGTTTCCTTGCTGATGATGCCGATTTCGACTTCGCTCTTGGCGTAATCGAATTCCAGTCCGGCAAAGCGCTGTTTGGTGGATTGCTTCAAATCCTTCATCAGGTTCTGGTAGCCGGGATTGTAGGAAATTACCAGTTGGAAATCGGGGTGCGCCTCGACCAGTTCGCCTTTTTTATCCAAAGGCAAAGTACGGCGATGGTCGGTCAGCGGGTGGATCACCACGGTGGTGTCCTGACGCGCTTCGACGATTTCATCGAGATAGCAGATTGCGCCATAGCGCGCCGCCAAAGTCAGCGGACCGTCCAGCCAGCGCGTGCCGCTGGCATCCAGCAGGTAGCGCCCGACCAGGTCGGACGCGGTCATGTCTTCGTTGCAGGCGACGGTAATCAGCGGCTTGCCCAGCTTCCAGGCCATATGCTCGACGAAACGCGATTTACCGCATCCGGTCGGGCCTTTGAGCATCACCGGCAAACGCGCGGTATAAGCGGCTTCGTACAGCGCGACTTCATTGCTCTGCGCCTGATAAAACGGTTCTTTGCCGATGCTGTATTGCTTGATGTCGAACTTGTCGCTCATGCTGCTCTCCGTTTTGTGCATCAAAAAACTTTTGTCCGCATAACCAGCCACTTGCCAGCTTGCTGGCTTAGTGGATTGGCTAGTAGTTTCATCAGATTACGCAGATTAACGCAGATTTTTTGCTGGCTAATCGTAAAGTCACCTCCTCGTCGTTGAAGCCATTCGCGGCTAAAGCCGCTCCTACAATTGCTTCGCCGCCTAATAGGTTAAGTGGGTTTAATCTGCGCTAATCTGCGTAATCTGCGGATAGAACGGCTTTAATTTCAAAATGATTGGGGTTAAAAAAGCCCCTGCAAATTCCGGCAGGGGCTTTTTTTACACAGCGTTTGTCTTACTTGTGAACGCCCAGCTTCTGACGCCAGCCCGGATACAACTTGTCGGCATCCTTGGGGAAGGACTCGAACGCGCGCGCAAATTCCTTGTTGGACTTGGCGAACTCGATCGGGTCGGCACCGCTCTTCCAGCACTCGTACGACTGGCGCAGGGAGATCGCACCGGCTGCCGGGCTGTCGATGTGGCCGTAGGAGCCGCCGCCCGCAGTATTGATCACGTTGCCGTGACCCAGGTTTTCGAAAAAGCCAGGCAGGCGCAACGCGTTCATGCCGCCGGAGATGATCGGGGTGGTGGGCTTCATGCCGTACCACTTCTGGAAGTACACCGGACCCTGGCACTCGTCGCGCTCGATCATGTAGGCGATGTTGCGGTCGTCGCCTTCGCCTTCCATCTTGCCGTAGCCCATGGTGCCGACGTGGATGCCGGAAGCGCCTTGCAGGCGGCTCATCTTGGCCAGCACGAAAGCGGTATAGCCGCGCTTGGCGGATGGCGAGGTCACGGCGCCGTGGCCGGCGCGGTGGTAGTGCAGATACTGGCCGGGATACTGACGGCGGGCCGTGGTGACCATGCCGGGGCCACCCACATAACCGTCCACCAGGAAAGCCACTTTGTCTGCATCCGGACCAAAGGTTTCGAGGATGTAGTCAGCGCGGGCGCACATTTCATAATGGTCGTCGGCGGTGATATTGGCGGAAAACAGCTTGGCCTGGCCGGTTTCGTCCTGGGCGCGTTTCATTGCGTCATAAACCAGCGGGATCACCTTCTTCATCGGGCAGAACACCTGATTGCCTTGCGGCTCATCGTTCTTGATGAAATCGCCGCCCAGCCAGAACTGGTAAGCCGCATTGGCGAACGGCTCGGGGCGCAGACCCAGCTTGGGCTTGATGATGGTGCCGGCGATGTAGCCGCCGTCCTTGATCGGGCGACCCAAGATGCGCCACATGTCGGAAATATCGCGGGTCGGGCCGTCGAACAATTGGATCGCGCGCTCCGGCACGTAGAAGTCGACCATCTTGGCGTGCTCGATGTCGCCCATGCCCTGGTTGTTACCGATCGCCAGGGTCAGGAACGAGACCAGCATCATGCGACCGTCGATCACGTTGCGGTCGAACAGTTCCAGCGGATAGGCGATACGCATATCTTCGGTGGCTTCGTCGATGTGATACACCAGCGCGTCAACGCCCTTGGTGAAATCATCGGTGGTGGAAACTTCAACGTTGGTGCCGGTAGAAGACTCGGCCGCAAAGTGTGCGGCGGCTTCCAGGTAACCTGTGCCTGCCTTAGGCTTCATTTTGTAGGCAACGAGAATGTGTTTGCCGCCCTTGATAAGGTCGGCTTCCTTGAGATCGAGATTCGAATAACGTGCTGACTGATCCATGTTTCCTCCTGATTGGTGAACAATATTTAATGCTACGCGGCGAACTATAGGGTTGACCGACTATAAATAACAGTCAATTATTTTTATGTGAACCATAAGCAAGGCTTATGGTATAAATATTCCCATGCTGCCTATT
Organism: Gallionellaceae bacterium; assembly: GCA_004297065.1. Taxonomy (GTDB): domain Bacteria; phylum Pseudomonadota; class Gammaproteobacteria; order Burkholderiales; family Gallionellaceae; genus PALSA-1006. The sequence continues at coordinate 47,013 of SCUU01000042.1, read as the reverse complement.
TCGCTGCGCCAACTACAAGTCTTCGAAAGCGTTGCCCGCCACCTGAGCCATTCGCGTGCGGCATCCGAACTGTATTTGTCGCAGCCCGCAGTGTCGATGCAAATCAAACAGGCCGAAAATGCCATCGGCTTGCCGTTGTTCGAACAGGTCGGCAAAAAACTTTTTCTCACCGACGCGGGAAATGAAATGCTGCATTACAGCCGCAGCATCCTGCATCTGGTCAACGAAATGGAGTCGGTGTTCGGCGAAATGAAAGGCCTGGAACGCGGCCACCTGAATATCTCCGTGGTGAGCACCGCCAACTACTTCATGCCGCAACTGCTCGCCAAGTTCATTCACGCCCACCCCAAGATACAAGTCAGCTTGTCCGTCGCCAACCGCGATGCCGTGGTCAAACAGCTCAGCGAGAACATCGCCGATCTCGCCATCATGGGCCAACCTCCCGAAGGCACCGACATGTTGGCCGAGCCCTTCTTGCAAAACCCGCTGGTGGTGATTGCCGCGCCCGCACATCCCTTGGCGCGCAAAAAAAATATCCAGCCCAAACAACTGGCGACGGAAACCTTCCTGCTGCGCGAACAAGGCTCCGGCACACGCGGTGTGGTAGAGCGCTTCTTCGCAAGCCACCACCTCGCCTTGCCCGCGCACATGGAGATGGACACCAATGAAGCCATCAAACAGTCCGTGCAGGCCGGCATGGGTCTTGGCATCATCTCGCGCCACGGTATTGAACTCGAATTGGAAACGAAGCGCTTAGTCGTGCTCGGCGTGGAGCACTTTCCCATCATGCGTCACTGGCACATCGTGCAGCGCAAAGACAAGCGGCTTTCTACGGCGGCGCAGGAATTTGAACGCTTCTTGCTGCAAGAGTCACAGAGTGCGCCGCTCGGGTAAAACAGCAGATAGAAGAGAGACTTATCCCGCCTGATCTGTGTATTGTGTTTCTGTTTGGATACTACAGAATTCTTGAAACAATGGTGCGCATTTACTTTGGGATAACATGAATCTAGGTGTTTTACTGATCTCATCCGTCGGCTATATAGCCATTTTGCTTCTTGTATACGTCGGCGCAACGATAGCCAGTGAATTTAAAAACAACCTGAAGAAAAACAACTTGCTGATAAAAAGCGACCCGGAGGTCGCTTTTTATTTGCTGCCTGATGCGATGTATTACTTAACGATGGCGTTCAGTTCGCCCTTGATGTAACGCATTGCCATTGCGTCCAGCGCGATCGGTTTGATCTTGCCGGCTTGGCCTGCGGAACCGAAGGCTTCGTAACGTGCCTTGCAGATCGCTTTCATCGCCTTGGTGGTTTCGGCCAGGAACTTGCGCGGGTCGAAGTCCTTGGGGTTTTGCGCCAGGTAGCGGCGGGTTGCGCCGGTGGAAGCCATACGCAGGTCGGTGTCGATGTTCACTTTGCGCACGCCGTGCTTGATACCTTCAACGATTTCTTCAACCGGCACGCCGTAAGTCTGTGGCATCGCGCCGCCGAATTCGTTGATGATCTTCAACCATTCTTGCGGTACGCTCGAAGAACCGTGCATTACCAAGTGGGTGTTGGGGATGCGCGCGTGGATTTCCTTGATGCGGCTGATCGCCAGGGTGTCGCCTGTGGGCGGCTTGGTGAACTTGTACGCGCCGTGCGATGTGCCGATAGCGATTGCCAACGCATCCACTTGGGTGAGTTTGACGAACTCGGCCGCTTCGTTAGGGTCGGTCAACAGTTGGTCGTGGGTCAGCACGCCCTCAGCGCCGTGACCGTCTTCCTTTTCGCCCATGCCGCTTTCCAGCGAGCCCAGGCAGCCCAGTTCGCCTTCCACCGAAACGCCCACCGCATGGGACATTTCAACCACGCGGCGGGTGACGTCCACGTTGTATTCGAACGAGGCGGGGGTCTTGGCGTCTTCCTTCAGCGAACCGTCCATCATCACGCTGGAGAAGCCGGACTTGATGGCGTTGATGCAGACTGCTGGCGATGCGCCGTGGTCCTGGTGCATGACGACGGGAATATGCGGATACATTTCCACCGCAGCTTGGATCAGGTGGCGCAGGAACGGTTCGCCAGCGTACTTGCGCGCGCCGGCGGAGCCCTGCATGATGACCGGGCTGTCGGTTTCATCAGCCGCTTCCATGATGGCTTTCACCTGTTCTAGGTTGTTGACGTTGAACGCGGGCAGGCCGTAGCTGTGCTCTGCTGCGTGGTCGAGTAGTTGACGCAATGATACGAGTGCCATTTTTTTCTCCTCACTAAATAAATCAAAAAATTCGTTACAAATACCGGCCGGACAGGCCGACAATGCTTGATTACTTGCGGTGATCGCCCACACGCACGATCTTCATGGTGTTGGTATGACCGCTTTTTCCTATAGATTCACCTATCGTCATGACGATCAGGTCGCCTTCTTCTACGCTCCCCTGATCCAGCAAAGCGTTCTCGGCCTCGATCAAAGTCGCTGAAGGATCTTTGGAGGACGGATGGAACGAGATGGGATGGACGCCGCTGAACAAGGTGACTTTGCTCAACGTGCCCTTGGTCGGGGTCAAAGCGAAGATCGGCGCACCGGCATTCACGCGCGACATCCACAATGCCGTCGATCCGGACTGGGTCAGTGCAACGATGGCTTTCACCTTGAAATGCGAGGCCGCATACAAAGCCGACATGGCGATGGACTGATCGATCCGATTGAACTTGTTGTGTTCGAGACGATGATCCGCCGCGCTGCCTTCAAGTTCTTTCTCGGCCTGTTTGCAGATGCGCACCATCGCTTCGATGGTTTCCACCGGGTAATCGCCGACTGCGGTTTCTGCCGACAACATCACCGCATCGGTACCGTCCAGCACCGCATTGGCCACATCCGATACTTCCGCTCTTGTTGGAATAGGCGCCGTGATCATCGATTCCATCATCTGCGTGGCCGTGATCACCAGCTTGTTGTGGGCACGCGCCATTTTGATCATCTTCTTCTGCAAACCGGGCACGGCCGCATCGCCGACTTCCACCGACAAGTCGCCGCGCGCCACCATGATGGCATCGGACGCATCGATGATCTCGGCCAATACGGGGATCGCTTCCGCGCGCTCGATCTTGGCCATCAGCAGGCTCTTGCCTCCGGCTGCATGCATCAGTTCGCGTGCCAGCTTCATATCGCCGGCCGAGCGCGGGAACGAAACCGCCAGGTAGTCAGCCTCGATCAATGCCGCAGTCTTGATATCCTCTTTGTCCTTCTCGGTCAAAGCAGGGGCGGTCAGTCCGCCGCCTTTGCGGTTGATACCCTTGTTGTTGGACAGCACGCCGCCGCGCACGACTTTGCACACGATCTGCAAGCCTTTGACTTCGAGCACGTCGAATTCCAGCATGCCGTCGTTCAACAGCAGCACATCGCCCTTGACCACATCATCGGGTAATTCCTTGTAGTCCAGACCGACGCGTTCCTGATTGCCCAGTGCGCTCCATTCTGCATCCAGGATGAAGATATCGCCCGGATTCAGCACGATCTTGTCGTTCTCGAATTTGCGCACGCGTATTTTCGGCCCCTGCAAATCGGCAAGGATGCCGACGGTACGCCCGGCAGATGCGGCGGCCACACGTACGATCTCGGCGCGCTTCATGTGGTCTTGCGCGCTGCCGTGCGAGAAGTTCATGCGCACGACATCGACTCCGGCGCGGATAATCGCTTCCAACGATTGCTGGTCGTTAGTTGCAGGCCCCAGAGTTGCTACAATTTTTGTTCTACGCAGCATGATTTCCTAACGGTTATTGTTTTGCAGCGCGCTGTTCCAGAATTTCCACAGCCGGCAATGTCTTGCCTTCGAGGAATTCGAGGAACGCACCGCCAGCGGTGGAGATGTAGGACACCTTGTCGTAGATGTCGTACTTCTGGATGGCCGCGATGGTGTCGCCGCCGCCCGCCAAGGTGAACGCCTTGGTTTCGGCGATGGCCTTGGCGATGGTCTTGGTGCCTTCGCCGAACTGGTCAAACTCGAACACGCCGACCGGACCGTTCCACACCACAGTACCGGCCTTCATGATGATGTCAGCGAGCTCTTGTGCAGATTTCGGGCCAATGTCAAAAATCATGTCGTCGTCGGCAACTGCGCCCGCGTCTTTCAAGACAGCCGGTTCATTGGCATCAAATTTTTTACCGCACACCACATCAACCGCGATGGGGATGGTGGCGCCGCGCTTGGACATTTTTGTCATCAGTGCTTGAGCGGTTAGAACCAGATCATCTTCGCACAGGGACTTGCCAACTTTTTTGCCCGCAGCTTTGAGGAAGGTGTTGGCGATACCGCCACCGACCACCAGTTGTTCGCACTTTTCGGATAACGATTCCAGTACGGTGAGCTTGGTGGAAACCTTGGAGCCGCCGACGATGGCGACCATCGGACGCGCGGGATCGAGCAATGCTTTGGTCAGCGCTTCCAGCTCTTGCGTCAACAAAATGCCCGCCGCCGCTACGGGCGCATATTTGGCCACGCCGTGAGTCGATGCCTCGGCACGGTGTGCCGTACCGAACGCGTCCATCACGAACACATCGCACAATGCCGCATATTTTTTTGCCGTTTCGTCGAGACTCTTTTTTTCGCCTTTGTTGAAGCGGCAGTTTTCCAGCAACACCAATTCGCCTTCGGCAACTTCAAAACCGCCGTCTACCCAATCCTTGATCAGGCGCACGGTTTTACCCAGTTTTTGAGAGATCACATCGGCCACCGGCTTGAGCGAATTCTCTTCGGAATACACGCCCTCTTCAGGGCGCCCCAAATGGGAAGTCACCATCACACGCGCACCCGCTTTCAGCGCTGCGTTAATAGTGGACATCGATGCGGTGATGCGCGCATCGGAAGTCACTTTGCCGTCTTTGACTGGCACATTGAGGTCGGAGCGGATTAAGACGCGTTTGCCCTTAAGGGCCAAATCGGTCATTTTGTTAACGGACATGATTTTTCCTTTGACCATACTGAAAAGGCTGGCAGAGCCAGCCCTTGTTACTTTGAATTACTTGGCGATATGACGAACCATGCGCATCAGGTTGCAGGTGTAGCCGTATTCGTTGTCATACCAGGCCACCACTTTAACGAAAGTCGGATCCAGTTGGATACCGGCATCGGCGTCAAATATGGACGGGTTGGTGCAACCGCGGAAGTCGGTGGAAACCACTTTGTCGTTGGTAAAACCCAACACACCCTTCAACGGACCATTCTCGGAAGCTGCTTTCATTGCAGCGACGATTTGCTCATAGGTCGTTTCCTTGTTCAACTCAACGGTCAAATCAACCACGGACACGTCGGAAGTTGGTACGCGGAACGCCATGCCGGTCAGCTTCTTGTTCAGCGCGGGAATTACCACGCCCACTGCCTTGGCAGCACCGGTGGAAGACGGAATGATATTTTCCAAGATGCCGCGACCGCCGCGCCAGTCTTTGTTGGACGGGCCGTCAACGGTCTTTTGTGTGGCTGTTGCAGCGTGCACGGTGGTCATCAGACCGCGCTTGATACCGAAGGTGTCGTTCAATACCTTGGCAACCGGAGCCAACGCGTTGGTAGTGCAGGAAGCGGCGGAAACGATGGCCTCGCCCTTGTAGGTGTCGTGGTTCACTCCGTACACGAACATTGGGGTGCTGTCTTTGCAAGGGGCGGACATCACCACTTTTTTAGCGCCTGCCGCAATGTGCTTCTGGCAGCTTGCATCGTCCAGGAAGAAGCCGGTGCATTCGATCACGATCTCCGCACCCACTTCATTCCATTTCAGGTTGGCCGGGTCTTTTTCAGCGGTCAGGCGGATAGTCTTGCCGTTCACCACCAGATTGGTGCCGCTAACCGCCACGTCGCCATTGAATCGACCATGCACGGAATCGTGTTTCAGCATGTATGCCAGATAGTCCGGTTCCAACAAGTCGTTGATCGCAACGACTTCGATTTCCGGGAAATCTTTGGCGGCTGCGCGAAACGCCATACGTCCAATACGACCAAACCCGTTGATACCAACTTTAATTGCCATTTTCTCTCTCCCGACGTTATAAATAATGAGTTTACAACATGACCTGAACGGTCTTCGCCCCAACGCGGCATTGGCAGGGTCTGTGCCCTTTTCAGCCGTTGCCGCGCCGAAGCTATAAATTTAGCCAATAATTTTTTTCACTGTACCAACAACATTCTCAACCGTGAAGCCGAAGTGTTTGAACAGTTCCGGTGCCGGTGCGGATTCGCCGAAGCAATCCATACCGATCACCGCGCCTTCCAGCCCAACATATTTGTGCCAGAAGCCGGTAACGCCAGCTTCAACGGCCACGCGCTTGACGCCCTTGAGCAGCACGCTGTCCTTGTAAGCCTGTTCCTGGCGGTCGAACACGTTGGTAGACGGCATGGATACCACGCGTACGTTGATGCCTTCGGCGGCCAGTGTTGCTTGCGCCTTCATTGCCAAGTCGACTTCGGAACCGGTAGCGATGATGATGGCTTGCGGCTTGCCGTTCGCCGCTTCGGACAATACATAACCCCCTTTGCGGATGTTGGCGATCTGCGCCGCATCGCGTTTCTGGAATGCGAGGTTTTGGCGGCTGAAGATCAGCGCGGACGGGCCGGTCTTGCGCTCAACTGCGCATATCCACGATGCGGCGGACTCCACGGTGTCGCAAGGACGCCACGTGTCCATGTTGGGAATGAAACGCAGCGTGGTGGTTTGCTCGACCGGCTGGTGTGTCGGGCCGTCTTCACCCAGACCGATAGAGTCATGGGTAAACACATAGATCACGCGCTGTTTCATCAGTGCCGACATGCGCAAGGCATTGCGCGCGTATTCGGAGAACATCAGAAAGGTGCCGCCGAACGGCAGCAAACCGCCGTGCAGCGCCATGCCGTTCATGATGTGCGACATGCCGAACTCGCGCACGCCGTAGCTGATGTAGTTGCCCGGCTTCTTGCCGGAAACATGATGTGCGCCTGTCCAGTTGGTCAGGTTGGAGCCGGTCAAGTCGGCGGAGCCGCCGAGGAACTCCGGTAATGCCGGAACCAGTGCGTTGATGGCGTTTTGCGAAGCCTTGCGGGTGGCGATGGTTTCGCCCTTGGCATTGATTTGTTCCAGCGCTGCGGCAGCAAATGCACTCCAGTCTTCCGGCAAATCGCCCTTCATGCGGCGCTCGAATTCGGCGGCTTGCTCAGGGAATACCTCTTTGTATTCGGCAAACTTGTTATTCCACAGCTTTTCCAGACCTTCGCCCTTGGTGCGCGCATCCCATGCCTGATATACATGCGCAGGGATTTCGAACGGAGGATAGTTCCAGCCGATGTGCGCGCGCGTCGCCGCGATTTCGGCATCGCCCAATGCGGCACCATGCACGTCGTGCGTGCCTTCTTTGTTGGGGGAACCGGCACCGATGATGGTCTTGCAGCAGATCAGCGAGGGCTTGTCGGTTACCTTCTTGGCTTCTTCGATGGCGGCGTTGATCGCGGCGGCGTCGTGGCCTTCGACATCGCGCACCACGTGCCAGCCGTAAGCCTCGAAACGCTTGGCGGTGTCGTCGGTGTACCAGCCGTCGATGTGACCGTCGATGGAGATGTTGTTGTCATCCCAGAATGCGGTCAGCTTGCCCAGACCCCAAGTACCGGCCAGTGCGCAGGCTTCGTGCGAGATGCCTTCCATCATGCAGCCGTCGCCCAGAAATACCCAAGTGCGGTGATCGACGATTTCGTGGCCGGGTTTGTTGAATTCATTGGCCAGCAGCTTTTCCGCCATCGCCATACCCACGGCGTTGGTGATGCCCTGACCCAGCGGGCCGGTGGTGGTTTCAACACCGACGGTGTAGCCGTACTCGGGGTGGCCTGGCGTCTTGGAATGCATTTGACGGAAACGCTTCAATTCATCCATCGGCAGGTCGTAGCCAGTCAAATGTAACAGCGCGTAAATCAACATCGAGCCATGACCGTTGGATTGCACGAAGCGGTCGCGGTCTGCCCATTTCGGGTTGGCCGGGTTGTGGCGCAGATGGTGGTTCCACAACACTTCGGCGATTTCCGCCATGCCCATGGGTGCGCCCGGATGGCCGGAATTCGCCTTTTGCACCGCATCCATCGCAAGTGCGCGGACCGCACCGGTCACATCATTAAACTTGGGGGGTTTTACATTACGCGCCACAGCCATTTTACAGCCTCCTAAGAAACATCCTGAATATCGAATGAGTTGTTATTACGCCAAAAGAACGGCAATTATGCCGCAGCGACTTGTTTAGGGCAACAACGGCATTGCGACGGCTTTGGAATTTATTGCTCCGGGTTATCGCTGCCTTTTTTAAGGGGCTTTATTCCCAGTTGTTTCAATTTCCGATACAGGTGGGTACGCTCAATACCGATTTTTTCGGCCACCCGGGTGATGTTGCCATTTTCCTTTTGCATCTGGTAATTGAAATATGCGCTATCAAAATATTCCCGCGCTTCGCGTAACGGCATATCCAGCGGCAACGTGACCATTACCATGCCGTTGGCATCCGGCTTTTCCGGCTTTTCTTTTTGCAGCGATTGCGGCGGAATTCCCTGCTGCATCGCTTTTGCAACTGTCTTCAATAATTTTTGCAGCGCAATCGGTTTTTCCAGAAAATCAATTGCCCCGACCCGGGTTGCTTCCAATGCCGTCTCTATGGTGCCGTGGCCGGACATCATGACCACAGGCATAGTCAGCAACTGCTGTGCCGCCCATTCTTTGAGCAAGACCAATCCGTCCGTCTCCGGCATCCAGATGTCCAATAGCACCAAATCGGGTGTGTGATTCAGGCGAAATATGCGTGCCTGCGCTGCATTTTCGGCCAAATGCACATGGTAACCTTCGTCAAACAGGATTTCTGAAAGCAATTCCCGAATTCCGACTTCATCATCCACCACAAGTATTTCTTTTGTTGACACTATGCTGCCTCCATTTCTGGTGCCAGCGGCAAACTGACTTTTACCTGCGTTCCGCCCGATGGTTTGTTTTCTATAACTATTTTGCCGCCATGTTCTTCAACGATCTTTTTCACAATGGGCAGTCCCAGCCCTGTGCCTTTGGTTTTCGTGGTCATATAAGGTTCGAATATACGGGCCAAGACATGCTCTTGAATGCCGCTACCGTTGTCGCACACCGTCAATTGAAATTCGCTTGGAGTGCTCGTTGTAGACAGGACTATCTGCGGATGTTCGGCATGTTGCAATGCATCGTGCGCGTTATGCAGCAAGTTGTGTACTACTTGGCGCAACCGCGTTGCATCACCATTCAGCCAGGTATGGCTGGCGCCCAACTCCAATGCGATGGGGCTGCTGTTGGCTTCATATAAGCCCATGACCTCGTTCAATAGCTGGTGCATATCCAGCAGGGCCAGTTTGGGTGCGGGTGCGCGCGCATAATCGGCAAAGTCGGCCACCATGTTTTTCATGGCGCCAACCTGGCTGACAATAGTTTGGGTTGCCCGTTGCAACAATTGAGCGTCATGCTCATCCAATTTATCGTTCAATTTATGCTGCATGCGTTCGGCAGAAAGCTGGATGGGGGTAAGCGGATTTTTGATTTCGTGCGCCAGGCGGCGCGCCACTTCGCCCCAAGCCGCTTGGCGCTCGGCTTGCAACAAATGCGTGATGTCGTCAAACACGATCACATAACCGCTATCCACTGCCGTGGTTAAATGCGTACCGCGCAGCAATAGCATCTGGTCGCCGTTTTTGCTCAAGCGTTCAATCTGCCGCCGCCACTCGTTCCCCGCAGACTCTGCCGCCGCCGCTTCCACCGCATCCGCAAACGAGCGCAGTAAAACATGTTCGGAAGCTATTTCGGATAACGCTTTCCCGCTCATACTGCGCAACGGTGTGCCCAATATTTGTTCGGCGCTGGTATTAACCAGACGCAGTTTGAATTGTTCGTCCACCACAATAACGCCGGATGAAAGATGCGTAAGAATGCTTTCCAGATAACCTTTCGCGTTTTCCACCTGGCTTTGCTGCTGCTCGCTCAGCTTTTTAGCATCCGCCAGTTGCGCCGTCATCTGGTTGAACAATCCGGTCAACGCGCCCAGTTCGTCGCGGCTTTGCACCGGATAGTTTCCGGAAAAATTACCTTGGGCCACCGCACGCGTGCCTTCTGCCAAAGCGGCCAAAGGCGAACTCAGGCGCCCGCTCAAAAAGAATGCGGCAGATACTGCACTCAACAGCACGATCAACAGCGAGAGCGTAAGCGTGATCCCGTATAAGCGCTTCAGGCCCAACCGCGATAAAGTCAGCTCCTGATAATCGCGGTACACCGCTTGCACTGTTTCCGCATCGGCCGAAAACTGTTGCGACACCGGTTGTATAAACTGCAATATCCGCCGCTCGCCGGCGGGGTCAATGCCGCTTATCGGTACCAGCACCCGCAGTATCAAATGGTTGTCCGGAAGCGCATCCACCAGGCTGTATATGCCTTGCTGGATCGTTTCGCGCAGCATTTGTTGGTCGGGAACACTTTGCGGCGCTTTGTTGTTGCGGGTAACCGAGGCGAGCAGTTTTCCGTCCAGTGTAAATATCGCAGCCTCTTGTGCCTCGGATTTGTCGACCAGGCGAGCCAATGTTGCACCGTACCTTTCGGGCGCTTGCTCCGCCAGAATCAGGGATAGCAGCCGACCTTTTTTGCCCAATTCTTTAAGCCCCGTTTCCAGCGAGTTGCGCCCCAAATTCAAACCGCCTTCCAGCGCTTTCTCCACCCGGATGTCGAACCATGACTCGATACTTTTTCCGAGAAACTGCACCGATACGGCATACATCAGCAGCCCCGGCAAAATGGCAATCAACGAAAAAAATAGTGTCAGGCGCAGCATTAATTTTGCGCCAAAGACTCGCTCTTTCAGCTTGATGCGCAATTGCCATAACTGATATCCAACCAGGGCACTCAGTCCCAGTGCCAATACCCCGGTCAATACCAGCAAGCTGGAATAATGGTGCGAAAAAAGTGCGGTGTTGGCGCTGGCGCTGGAGAGTAAATACAGCAAGGCAACGCCGACAAATCCGCAAATGATGATCAGATATTTCACGGTTTGTTCGCCTCTTCACTTCCCGCCAAAGCGGATACCGGCCAACTGTATCGTCCCGATTCCAAGTTCCATTCGCTATTGGTCAATGCGTTTACCTGCAGCGGTTTGGGCAGCTGGGAAGTATCCAAACGCATTTGCGCAAACGCGGTATACCTCGTTTCGCTTTTAAGCAAGCGGGCAACATAACCCCCGCCGTCGTTTAATGCCGTTGCGGGCACGGGGGGGGCAGACTGGTGGCCCAGTACACGCAATGCGCTGTCCAGATTGGAGAATCCCTGAAAAAGGGTTCCGCGTGAAATCCGGTATTGCCGGGTTAAAGCGTTGTACCACAATTTGGTGGTTTGCTCGTTTTGGACAACATCCGTATCCAGCCAGTACCAGCGCGAGCGTGTGATTGCCAGTTCACTGACAAAGTTAAGTGTGACCCCGCGCTTTAGCGCCTCTGCCACAGAGGCAGGCAGGGTAATTTTGAAATCGGCCAATATTTCATAGCCGTCATCGCCCAAGTGTGTCTCGGCTTTCGTAACGGTAATACCTTCGGCATTTGCAACAGATGCACAGGCGCAAAAGCCCAGCAGCAACGCCAGCTTGCAAAGTAAGTTAAGCGTTTTTTTGCAACAACGCATAAAAAAATCCGTCGTGCTGATCGTTGGGCAATAACTGCCCGTTATATAAATCATGTGCCGTAATGATGGTCTGTTTTGCATCATTGTGCCGCGACAAAAAAACGTCGATGACCTGCTGGTTTTCGCGGGCAAAAACCGAACAGGTCGCGTAGAGCAATTTACCATTTCCGGCAAGGAGCGGCCATAAAGCTTGCAGAATCCGGGCTTGCTGCTTGGCAAAACTCTCGATATCGGAAGGGCGGCGCAGCCACTTGATATCCGGGTGGCGACGTACCACGCCCGAGGCGGAACAGGGCACATCGGCCAATATCCGGTCGAAGGTTTTTCCGTCCCACCAGTTCGCGGGCTCTGCCGCATCGCCGCAGAGCAGTGTCGCCCCCAGTTTCAAGCGCTGTAAATTTTCGCGCACGCGCTCCAGTCGCCGCGCATCCTTATCCGCTGCCACCATTTCAATATTGCGCATTTCGAGCAGATGGGCGGTTTTGCCGCCCGGGGCAGCGCAGGCATCCAGCACGCGCATGCCATCCTCCACATCCAGCAGCATCGCCGCATATTGCGCACCGGCATCCTGCACCGACACGGCACCGTCGAGAAATCCCGGTAGCCGGTCTACCGGCAACGGCTGCTCCAGCCACAGGGCTTGCGGCGCAACCAGTCGCGCCGCAATACCCTGTGCCTGCAATTGGGCCAGATATTGTTCCGTCGAGCTCTGGCGCAAATTGGCCCGCAAGGTCATGGGTGGATGTTGATTTCCCGCTTCCAGAATAGATTCCGCCTGCTCGCCATATTGGGATTTAATCGCGTCTATCCACCATTGCGGATACGAATAGCGCCCCTCGTCGGTCTTCGCGGCAAGCTGCAACAGTTCGGACTGTCTGCGTAAAAAATTACGCAGCACCGCATTAACCAGGCCGCTTGCGGCAGCATTCATTTTTTTCGCCGCGCGCACGGCATGGTCGACCACCGCATGGCTGGCTGCTTTGCTGTATTGTAGCTGGTACAGGGCAACCAGCAACAACTCGCGCAGCCGCTGATCCTGCAGCGGTTTGCCCAATAACGCATCCAGCATTTTGCCGAGTTGCCCGTAATAGCGCAGCGTGCCGTAGCATATATCCTGCAGCGCGCCGCGTTCTTGTGCCGAAAACGCGGCATGTTTGCGCAAAACTTCTTCCAGCGTCTGATTCAAATTGCGCCCGGTCAGCACCTGGCCGACGATACCCGCTGCGAGTTGTTGGACGATGTGCATTAACGCGACTCGAAGCGGTCGCCTGCCCTGATCTGGAAACCTTGCAGGAACTGTGCTGCGGGCAGTGCTTTGGCATTCGGTCGTTGCAGTATTTCCAGGCTGAGCGCGCCATTGCCGCAAGCGACGAGCAATGCATTTTTTTCTACCGCCAACACCGCACCGGGCTCGCCCGATACGCCCTCGCGTAGGCTGGCTTGCCAGATTCTGATGAGGGTATCGTTGATCTGGGCGCTTGCGCCGGGAAAGGGGTTGTAGCCGCGCACGGCGCGGTCAAGATGAACCGCATCTTGCGTCCAGTCCAGTCGCGCTTCGTCTTTGTTCAACTTGGCCGCATAAGTGGCCAGCGCATTGTCTTGCGACATGGCTCGCAGCCTGCCCTGTTCCAGCAGCGGCAAAGCTGCGGTAACAGCCTCGGCACCTAATACCGCCAGTTTGTCATGCAGGGTGGCGGCGCTGTCTTTGTCTTCGATGGCGCAGGTTTTTTTGAGCAGCATCGCGCCGGTGTCCAGACCGGCATCCATTTGCATGATGGTAACGCCGGTTTCTGCATCGCCTGCCAGAATGGCGCGCTGTACCGGCGCCGCACCGCGCCAGCGCGGCAGTAGCGAGGCATGAATATTCAGGCAACCCAAGCGGGGCGTTTGCAGCACGGCTTGGGGCAGGATCAAACCGTAGGCCGCAACCACCATCACGTCGGCCCGATATGCCGCCAACTGCTGCTGGATATCGGCATCCTTGAGCGATTGCGGCTGCAAAACGGTCAGACCATATTGCAGGGCGAGTTGTTTGACCGGGCTGGGTTTGAGCTGCATACCGCGTCCTGCCGGGCGATCCGGCTGGGTCAATACGGCAACAACATTGGCTTGCTGATCCAACAAGGCCTGCAGGGCCTTTTCGGCAAAGTGGGGAGTGCCCGCAAAAATAATTTTCAAAATTTTCCCATCACATGGTTTCACGCAGGCGTTTTTTTAATTTGTTGCGTATGCGCACTTGCTTGAGGTGTGACAGGCGCTCGACAAAAACTTTACCCAGCAGGTGATCCATTTCATGTTGGACGCACACTGCCAGCAGCCCCTCGGCGTCCAGCGTGAATGCCTCACCCTTGGCGTTCAATGCCCGCACGGTGACCCGCTCGGCACGTTGTACCTTGTCGTAGATTCCCGGAACCGACAGGCATCCTTCTTCGCATTTACTTTCGCCGCTGCTGGCAACCAATTCCGGGTTGATGAGTACTAGCAAATCGTCGCGCGTCTCCGATATGTCGATCACGATAAGTTGTTGATGTACGTCCACTTGTGTCGCGGCCAGACCGATTCCGGGTGCGGCATACATGGTTTCCGCCATATCCGCGATCAATTTACGCGTGGTGCCGGTGATGGATTCGACTTTTTTTGCAACTTTGTGCAAACGCTCGTCGGGATATTGAATAATCGGGAGGATCGCCATAAAAGCTTGCTAATTTAAGTGACTAGATGCAAAATTTAAACGCGTGTGCGAGCATCGCACTGCATTTTCTTTACTTTGTTGGGGTTTTTCATGCGCAAGATTATATCGCTGATTTGTCTTCTGTTGCCCATTCTCGCTCATGCCGACCAGTTGGAAATACGTGAAAATGCCCCCGATCGTCATGTTGTAGTCAAGGGAGATACGCTGTGGGGTATCTCCGCCACGTTTTTCAAAGACCCGTGGAAGTGGCAACAGATCTGGGGCCTCAACAAAGACACCATTAAAGACCCTCATTGGATATATCCCGGCGATGTTGTATTCCTTGATCGGGCAACGGGAACATTGCGCGTAGGCGAAGCGCCTCAGCAAGCCGTTGCTCCCGACTCGTTGCCTGCCGCGACCCCCGATAACAACATCGTAAAACTTTCTCCCCGCATTCGCGAAATCGCCAGTGATCGCGATGCGATTCCCGTTATTCCCCTTAATGCGATCGGCCCTTTTCTGGCCAAGCCGCTCATTATCGAGGATGCCGAACTTGCCGGTACGCCAACATTGGTGGGAACCTTCGAGCACCGCGAATTATTGGGTACCGACGATATTGCCTACGTGAAAAACTTGCCTGCCAACAAGGGCGCGGATTGGCAAATTTACAGATTAGGCAAAACTTTTATTGACCCGGAAACCAAAGAAATTCTTGGGCACGAGGCCCGTTATTTGGGCGACGCGGTTGCCGAAAAATTTGCGGATATCAGTGAAGTCAGGATTACAAAAGCTGTTTCGGAGATTGGCAAGGGGGACTATCTCTCGCAATTTTCCGAGCCCTTCCCCAGCAGTTATGAGCCTCGCGCCCCCAATACCAGGATCGTTGCAAAAGTCATTTCTATTTTCGGGGGTGTAGCCCAAGCCAGTCAAAATGCAATTATTACCTTGAACAAGGGGAAGCGCGACGGGCTTGAAAACGGGCACGTGCTGGCCGTGTATCAGAAGGGTGAAGTTTTGAAAGGCGGGCATATTTTCAAACGCGATGACATCGCACTTCCCGATGTGCGTTACGGACTGGTTTTCGTGTTCCGCACCTTCCAGAAAGTATCCTATGCGCTGGTGCTGCAAACGCGTTTGCCCGTGCAACTGCAAGACACTGCACAAACCCCATAATCAAGATGGCGCTCGACGCGACGCTGGCGTCATGGCTCACCCTGAGCCAGATTGCAGGCCTCGGCAATGAAAGCCTGCGGCGCTTGTTGCAGGCTTTCGGTTCACCCGAGGCGGTTTTTCTTGCCCCATCCTCCGAACTGAGCCGTATCGTAAAACCTGCAGTGGCAAGCTCCATCGCACAGGGCACTAACAATGAAGTGCTCGCACCCACTGAAGCATGGCTAAACGATCCGCTCAACCGGATTTTAACTATCGCCGATGCTACCTATCCCCGGGCATTGCTTAATATCCCCGATCCGCCGTTTTTGCTATTTGCAAAAGGCCGCCTTGAGTTGCTCAATGTGCCCGCACTGGCCGTCGTCGGCAGCCGCAACTCCTCGCCGCAGGGCTTGCGCAATGCGGAAGCATTTGCCCAAACAGCAAGTGAAGCGGGGCTATGCATCGTGAGCGGCATGGCGCACGGTATCGATGCGGCAGCGCATCTCGGCGGTCTGCGCGGCGCGGGTTCCAGCATCGCCGTCGTGGGTACCGGGTTGGACAAGGTTTACCCCTCCGCGAACCGCGAACTGGCACATCAACTGGCGCAAAACGGCGTCATCGTTTCCGAGTTTCCGCTGGGCACACCGCCGCTGCCAGCCAACTTCCCTCGCCGCAACCGCATCATCAGCGGCCTGAGCTTGGGCTGTCTTGTGGTCGAGGCGTCTTTGCAAAGCGGTTCGCTGATTACCGCGCGTATGGCCTTGGAGCAAGGGCGCGAGGTATTTGCTATTCCCGGATCGATCCATTCGCCGCAATCCAAGGGTTGCCATGCTTTGATAAAACAGGGCGCAAAATTGGTCGAAAGCGCGCAAGATATTCTGGAAGAATTGGGCAGTAGTTTTATCGGCGCAAAAATCGCATTGCCTGATGCACCCGCACATGAATTATTTGCCCATTTGAGTTTTGACCCCATCGATCTGGATAGCCTGTCGCAACGCAGCGGCTTGACGATAGCCGCGCTATCCGCCATTCTGTTGCAACTTGAATTAGATGGGCAAATTGCGACCTTGCCCGGCGGCCTTTATCAACGTGTTGTTTAAATTAGATAATTAAGGCCATATGTTCGACATCCTTATGTATTTGTTTGAAAGTTATTTCGATGCGGGCAGTTATCCCGACGCAGAAAAACTTGCCGTTAAACTAAGCGCGGCGGGTTTCGAGGAAGAAGATATAACGCAAGCGGTAGCTTGGCTCTCCGGCCTGCGGCAACTGTCGCTAACCGACTATCCGGTCGGCATCAATCAAAGCGGTTTGCGTTGTTTTGCGGACTTGGAGCGGCAACGTATCAGCATAGATGGTTTGCGTTTTATTGCGTTTTGGGAACAGAGCAAGATGATCTCGCCAGTAGAACGCGAAATGATTATTGACCGCGCCGTGGCGTTGGGACGCGAAAATTTGTCCTTGGACAAAATTAAACTGATCGCGCTGATGGTGTTATGGAACCAGCATGAAGATCTGGATCCCATGATTATCGAAGACTTGCTTACTCCATCCGACTCCGCACAACTACACTGAAAACTACCAGGGCATTTAGTCCAGCATGGCAAAAAATCTTTTAATCGTCGAATCTCCCGCCAAAGCCAAAACTCTCAAAAAATATCTCGGCAAGGACTTCGAAGTGCTTGCCTCCTACGGTCATGTGCGCGACCTGGTGCCGAAAAACGGCGCGGTGGATACCGAAAACAACTACGCGATGAACTACGAGACCATCGCGCGCAACAGCAAGCATGTGGACGCCATCGCCAAAGCCGCAGCGGATGCCGACAACATCCTGCTGGCACCCGACCCGGATAGGGAAGGGGAGGCTATCGCTTGGCATATTTCCGAGCTGTTGAAAGGTAAGCGCGCACTCAAAGGCAAGAAGATGCAGCGCGTGGTGTTCTACGAGATCACCCAGAGCGCCATACAAGAAGCGGTCGCCCACCCGCGCGAAATTGCCATGCCGCTGGTGAACGCCCAGCAAGCGCGCCGTGCCTTGGACTATCTGGTCGGCTTTAATCTCTCGCCGCTGCTGTGGCGCAAGATCCGCCCCGGTTTGTCCGCCGGCCGCGTGCAAAGTCCCGCCTTGCGCCTCATCGTCGAGCGCGAGCTGGAAATCGAAAAATTCAACAGTCAGGAATACTGGTCGGTACATCTGGATAGCCAGAAAAACAGCATCCCGTTCAGCGCCAAACTGTTCCAGTTTCAGGGCAAAAAGCTGGAACAGCTCAGCATCGCTAGCCAAGCCGAATACGACGCCATTCACGCAAAACTAAACGATGCCAAGCTGCCGCCCAAGGTGGTGCGCGTCGAGAAGAAAAGCAAACAACGCAGTCCCGCCGCGCCGTTCACCACCTCCACGCTGCAACAGGAAGCCGTGCGCAAACTGGGCATGACTTCGGAGCGCACCATGCGCACCGCGCAATCGCTGTATGAAGGTGTGGACATCGGCGGCCAGACCATCGGTTTGATTACCTACATGCGTACCGACTCGCTGAATCTAGCGAACGAAGCCGTAGCGGAAATTCGCGGCTACATCGGCGACAACTTCGCGGGCGATTATCTGCCCAGCAAGCAACCGACCTACAAGAGCAAATCCAAGAATGCGCAGGAAGCGCACGAAGCGATCCGCCCGACTTCCATTCTGCGCACGCCGGACAGCGTGCGCGATCACCTCAACATCGACCAGATGCGCCTGTACGAAATGATCTGGAAGCGCACACTGGCATCGCAGATGTCGCCCGCGCGCTTCGACACCGTGAGTGTGGACATCCGCCTTTCCAGCGACGACACGCTGTTCCGCGCCAGCGGCCAGACACTGGTGTTCCCCGGCTTCATCGGCGTGTACATGGAAGACGTGGACGACGCCGAAGAAGAAGACAGTGCCAAGTTACCGCCACTGGTAGAGGGCGATGTGCTGCCGGTAGACAAGCTCTACGGCGAGCAGCATTTCACCCAGCCGCCGCCGCGCTACTCCGAAGCCAGTCTGGTGAAGTCGCTGGAAGAATACGGCATCGGTCGTCCCTCTACTTACGCCACCATCATCTCCACGCTGCAAGCGCGCGAATACGCCACGCTGGACAAGAAACGTTTCATGCCCACCGATGTGGGGCGCGTGGTCATCAAGTTCCTCACCGAACACTTTACGCGCTATGTCGATTACGGGTTCACCGCCAACCTCGAAGACGAGCTGGATGAAATTTCCGAAGGCAAGCGCGACTGGATACCGGTGCTGGACGCTTTCTGGAAGGGCTTCAATAAGCTCATCGGCGATAAAAAAGATGTTGACCGTCCCGGCACCGAGATACTGGAAGAAGCCTGCCCGAAATGCGGCAAGCCTTTATCCAAGCGGCTCGGCAAGCGCGGCAGCTTCATCGGCTGCACCGGCTACCCCGAGTGTGACTACACGCGCAATCTCGATGGCGAAGAAGATGCGGGCGAGGCGCGCAAGGAATTGGGCGCGCATCCAGAGAGCACGCAAACCGTGCTGCTGTTGCGCGGCCCATACGGTTACTATGTGCAGCTCGGCGAAGTCGTCGAAGGCGAAAAAGCCAAACCCAAGCGTGTATCTTGGCCGAAAGAACTGCCGCTGGAACAGGCCGATCTCGGCACTGCACTGAAACTATTGTCGCTGCCGCGCGAACTCGGCGCGCATCCCGAAACAGCGAAAAAAGTGATCGTCAACATCGGTCGCTTCGGCCCGTACATCGGTCACGATGGCAAATTCAAATCCATCCCGCGCACCGACAGCATTTTCGACATCGGACTGGAGCGGGCAGTAGAGTTGCTGGCTCAGGCCAAGGCGGGCAACGCCGTGCTGCGCACGCTGGGCGAACACCCCGACGACAAAGCGCCAGTAGAGATTTGCAGCGGCCGCTACGGCCCATACGCGCGCCACGGCAAGGTCAACGCCACGCTGCCCAAGGACATCTCGCCGGACGACGTCACGCTGGAACAGGCACTGGAACTGATCGCCGCCAAGGCGGCGAAGGGCGGAACTGGCAAGGCCAAAACGGCAAAGAAACCCGCTGCGAAAAAATTGGTCACCAAACCTAAAACAACGGCGAAGAAAACTACTGCAAAAAAGCCCGCAACTAAAAAGCCAAAAAAAAGCAAAGCATAGTGGTCTACATAGGCACTTTTTACTCGGCCATCGACCGTCGTTTATAGTGCCGTTTCTAAATGATTTGCTCTATAAGCCCCGTGATTATTGGCTTAGCGGAATAGGGCATCAAAAATTTTATTTTATAACAAAAAGAAAACCGGCATCTTTCGAAGCCGGGTATATCGCTAGCTGAAGAAAACTATCTTTTATTACACGTCCAGATTCTTCACGCCCAGCGCATTTTGTTCGATGAATGCCCTACGCGGCTCGACTACATCGCCCATCAGGGTCGTGAATATATCATCGGCGGTGATGGCATCTTCGACACGTACGCGCAGCAGTATACGGTTTTTCACGTCCATGGTGGTTTCCCACAGTTGATCCGGATTCATTTCGCCCAAGCCTTTGTAGCGCTGGATGCTGACGCCTCGCTTGGCTTCTTCCAGCAGCCATTCGACGGCTTGTTTGAAGCTGCTTGCACTGCGCCGTTGTTCGCCACGGGTGACATAGGCCGTCGGTGAGATCAGGCCATTCAAGGCATCGGCGGTCTCTCGAATCTGGACATAATCGCCGCCTTGCAGGAAGTCTTTATCCAGATAACTGAGGGA
The DNA here is from genome assembly GCA_004297065.1 of Gallionellaceae bacterium. GTDB lineage: Bacteria > Pseudomonadota > Gammaproteobacteria > Burkholderiales > Gallionellaceae > PALSA-1006. The sequence goes on along the minus strand of SCUU01000042.1, from coordinate 26,787 downwards.
ATAGTTGCCGTGGAATATTTTCTCCAAACGCAAGCGCAGTTCGCCATTTTCGTCTTTTTCGACCGACGCTTTGATAACTCCGCCGCAGGCGGCTTCGAGCAATTTGGCGCTTTTTTGCGCCTGATCGGCATCGTCCAGCGAAAGCTTTGACAAGCCGAGTAGGGCATGGCTAGCTTCCGGCGCAATGAAATGCGAGAGACGGTCAATCACGGCTTCGGCGAGGAAATATTTTCTGGCGATTTCGCCCAGCGCTTCGCCCTGAATAGGGGTAGCGTCCATGGCTGGGTAGAATGCGGCATTATTCAAAGCGGAGGCGAGCATGTAGCTCTTCATTTCGTGTTCATCTTTGAGATAACGTTCATCCTTGCCTTGTTTGATCTTGTACAACGGCGGCTGAGCAATATAAATATGTCCGCGCTCGACCAGTTCTGGCATCTGGCGATAGAAGAAGGTGAGTAACAGGGTACGGATGTGCGCACCGTCCACATCCGCGTCGGTCATAATAATAATGCGGTGGTAACGCAGTTTTTCGGCGCTATATTCTTCTTTACCGATGCCGGTGCCCAGAACAGTAATAAGAATTGCGATTTCTTGTGAAGCGATGAGTTTCTCGAAGCGGGCCTTTTCCACGTTTAGAATTTTGCCCTTGAGCGGAAGGATAGCCTGGAATTTACGATCGCGGCCTTGCTTTGCGGAGCCGCCGGCGGAGTCGCCCTCTACCAAATACAGTTCGGAAAGGGCGGGGTCTTTTTCCTGACAGTCAGCCAATTTTCCGGGTAAGCCTATTCCATCCAGCACACCTTTGCGGCGCGTGAGTTCGCGTGCTTTGCGGGCTGCATCGCGGGCACGGGCCGCATCAATGATTTTATTGCAGATAATTTTGGCATCGATGGGGTTTTCCAACAGAAAGTCGGACAGTTTTTGCGCGACGACTTCTTGTACAGCGGGCTGCACTTCGCTGGATACGAGTTTGTCTTTGGTCTGCGACGAAAATTTTGGGTCTGGCACTTTGACTGAAAGTACGCAGGTCAAACCCTCGCGCATATCATCGCCTGTGGTATCCACCTTGGCTTTTTTCGCCAGTTCGTTTTCTTCGATGTATTTGTTGATGACACGGGTCATGGCCATACGCAGGCCGGTCATATGTGTGCCCCCATCGCGCTGCGGAATGTTGTTGGTAAAGCATTGTACGACTTCGGAATAACTATCGTTCCACTGCATGGCGACATCAACAATGATATTGTCTTTTTCGCCGCTGGCTTGGAAACACTTGGGATGCAGTACTGACTTGCTTTTGTTCATATACTCGACAAAGCCGCGCACTCCACCGGAGTAGGCAAAATTTTCGCTCTTCCCACTGCGCTGATCGACCAATTCAATCTTGACGCCGTTATTGAGGAAAGATAGTTCACGCAAACGCTTGGCCAAAATATCGTAATGAAATTCTACATTGCCGAAAATTTCTTTATCCGCCAAGAAGTGGACTTCGGTGCCGCGCTTGGCCGTTTCACCAAGTACGCGAACTGGTGAAACTTCTGCACCGTTTTGATTTTCAACAAGGCGATCTTTTACTACACCACGCACAAATTCCAAGCCATGTTTTTTGCCATCGCGGCAAGTAGTCAATTTGAGCCATTCCGACAAACCATTAACGCAACTCACACCTACGCCATGCAAACCGCCAGACACTTTATAGCTGTTTTGGTTAAATTTTCCACCCGCGTGCAGGACAGTTAATACAATTTCGGCTGCAGAGCGCTTAGGCTCGTGTTTATCATCGAACTTAATTCCAACAGGAATACCACGCCCATTATCCGCAACAGAAATTGAATTATCCCCATGAATGATGACTTTAATGTCATCACAGTGTCCTGCTAGAGATTCGTCAATGGCGTTATCCACTACTTCGAACACCATGTGGTGCAGGCCTGTCCCATCAGAAGTGTCGCCAATATACATGCCTGGGCGCTTCCGCACTGCCTCCAAACCTTCGAGTTGCTGGATACTTGATTCGTCGTAGTTATCACTCATAGTTTTTCCAAAATAACTGTTTCACGTGAAACCGTTTAAATACGCATCGGCATAACGACATATTTGAACTCGTCTTCACCTGGGACTGTAATCAATATGCTACTGTTAGGATCACCGAATGAAAAAGTGACCGTCTGCGCTGGAGTATTGTTAAGCCCATCCAGTAGATAATTCACGTTAAATCCGATATCAAGAGCAGGGCCGTGATAATCGTTTTCAATATCTTCCTGCGCTTCTTCTTGCTCACTATTGCTACTGATAACTCTTAGATTCTTTTCCGTCAGTACAAAACGCACCCCCCGGAATTTCTCATTCGACAGAATAGCTGCACGTTGTAGTGCTTGCAGTATGGTTATACGATCCAACGGCAAATGATTCGTGTAATTTGGAATTACGCGCTCGTAATCAGGGAATTTTCCATCGATAACTTTTGATGTAAGCACAATATCCGCAAAAGAAATGCGTACTTGTTTTTCCGCCAATTCCAAAGTGATGAGTTCTTCCGAATCTGATAATAATTTGGATAGCTCATTCACGGTTTTCCTGGAAAGGATTACTTCATGTTTAGCATGCTCGTTTTCAAGTCTTGAACTAACAAAAGCCAAACGATGTCCATCAGTTGCAATCAAACGGATTTGCTGTCCTTCAATAACCAGCAAAACACCGTTCAGGTAATAGCGTATATCTTGCTGTGCCATCGCATATTGAACTAGTCCTAGAAGTTTCTTTAACAAACCTTGCTTGAGGTTTATTTTGGACGCGTTCTCCAGTTGATTCGCCACAACTGGGAAATCTTGCGCTGGCAAAGTTTGCAAACTGAATCGACTCTTATTGGCTTTAATTGTCAATTTGTTTTCTTGAATATCCAAGGATACTTTGCTTTCTTCCGGTAGTACGCGAAGTATTTCCTGAAGTTTTTTTGCTGATACGGTTACTGCTCCGGATTCGGCATTTATTTCGATTCGTTGCTGCGTCGATATTTGAATTTCTAAATCTGTTGCTATAAGCCGTATGCTTGAACTGTCTTTTTCAATTAACACGTTTGACAAAATCGGTAGTGGCTGTTTGCGTTCTACGATTCCGACGACTGTTTGCAATGGTTTTAGTAAAGCATCCCTATCTATCTTTTCAATAAACATTCTATATATCCTTAATATCTATAATAATGAAGGTCAAAATTAGGCATAACAGTATTTTTTATATTTAAAACAAACAATTAATGCGTTTATAGATTGTTGGTAAGTAACTGTATAGAGCTGTGCATAATATGAGCATAATTTTATAGAGTTATTGTAGTTAACCAGTTATGCACAAAGTCTCCATGAGTTTAGGTGCTAGTTTCTCAACGTTTGGTTAAGCAAACTAAAGTCAGCATTTAACGCAGAATCGGTATTTCTCAAATTTTCAATCGTTTTGCAAGCATGTAAAACAGTCGAATGATCTCGTCCGCCAAAAGCATTGCCAATTTCTGGAAGGCTTAGTTGTGTCAATTCTCGGGCAAGGCACATTGCAATCTGGCGTGGACGAGCAATGATTCGTGTGCGTTTTTTTGATAAAAGATCAATAATTTTTATTCGATAAAAATCAGCAACTGTCTTTTGAATATTTTCTATTGAGACTTGCTTATTTTGTGCGGCAAGAAGGTCTTTTAAAGCTTCTTTTGCCAAATCAACAGTGATAGGACGCTTGTGAAAACGTGCAAAAGCCTCAATTCTGTTTAGAGCGCCTTCCAGTTCTCTGATGTTGGATCTAACATGTTTGGCAACAAAAAACGCAACGTCTTCCCCAATAGGATTTCCCGAGATAACGGCTTTTTGCAACAAAATAGCTACGCGCATTTCCAAACCAGGAGGTTCGATAGCGACGGTCAAACCACAACTAAAACGAGATGTCAGTCTTGGTTCAATCCCGGAAATTTCTTTTGGGAAAGTGTCACAGGTGATAACAACTTGTTTATTGGAATCAATTAATGAATTTAGGGTATAAAAGAATTCCTGTTGAGTTCCGGGTTTATCGGCAATAAATTGAATATCGTCGATTAATAGTATATCTAATGAGTTGTAATATTGTTTGAACTCATCAAATTGTTTAGTTTGGAAAGCGCGAACAACGTCCGATACGTAATTTGTTGCATGGACATAGCAAATTTTAGCTTGATTATTTTCTTTTTTAAATTGATTTCCAATCGCTTGAATTAAATGAGTTTTACCTAATCCGACACCACCATAAACAAATAAAGGGTTGTAAATTGTTCCAGGGGAATCAGCAACTTGAATTGCTGCAGCATGCGCTAACTGATTTGCTTTGCCAGTTACAAAATTTTCAAACAGCAAGGATGGGTTGAGGCGTGCGGTATTTTTGTGTATTTTTTTAGGAGAATAAAAAGAAGGATTCTTTTCTATATGATTAGCTGGTTTTGTAGAAGTGGAAGGAGGGGCTTTCTTTTCTGCGCGTAGTTCGATTTGAGCCGGGGCTGAAAAGAAAGCTTGGGCACGACTCGCAATTTCAGGTAAAAAACGTTCCTGAATGACTTTTAACGTAAAGCCATTCGGGGCAATCAGTATTATTTGATGTCCCTTAACTTCAAAAACCAACGGTTTTATCCATGAATTGAATTGTTGGGCAGGCAGTTGGTCTTTAAAATGCTGAAGACAGCTGTCCCACAGTTTTTGGTGTGACATAAAATTTAGGGACTGAAAAGATTTACCTTTGCATTCTACAGCCACAACAAAAAGTTATCCACAGTATAAAATAAACTTGACAGAGGTCGCGTTACATATTGTAATCGCGCGCTTTTCAACGCGAATAAGTAAGGATTAGTAATGAAACGTACATATCAACCATCGGTAACAAAGAGAAAGCGTACTCACGGTTTTCTGGTTCGCATGAAAACGAAGGGTGGTCGCGCAGTCATTGCCGCTCGTCGTGCGAAGGGTCGCGCTCGCTTAGCGGTATAGGTAGTAAGGTGGCGCAGGATTTTCCTTTTTCCAAAAGGCTACACCGGACAGATGAATTTGGGCGCGTACTACGAAATAGAGGTTTAACAGATAAGTGGCTTGCGCTCCATTCTGAAATAAATTCATCTGGTTCCGAGAGATTAGGAATAATTGTTAGCAGACGGGTGGTAGCAAAGGCTGTAAACAGAAATCGGATAAAGCGAATTATTCGTGAAGTCTTTAGACAAAGTTCTTCGGACAAAATAAACTCTCTGGATTTTGTTGTTAGGTTGAGAAGAAGTTTAAGCGAAGAAGAAACCATGGAATTCAGGCGATCACTATCTCGCTTGCTAACGAAAGTGCGGATGACGAAAGATGACGCGCCTGTTCTTGTTCCTGATAAAGGGCTATCAATATCTGATTAGCCCGTTGTTCCCCCCCTCTTGTCGGTTTACCCCTTCTTGTTCTCATTATTCTAGCGAAGCCATTATCAAACATGGTCTGATGCGAGGGACATGGCTGGGGTTCCGGCGGTTGTTACGTTGTAACCCATGGAATGCGGGCGGTTACGATCCTGTTCCATAACGTGAACTAAGTGTTAGGTGCAAACCAAGATGGATTTCCAAAGATTTTTTCTGTTTCTGATTTTTTCGTTTTCCGCACTCTTGTTATGGGACGGCTGGCAGCGTTATCAGCATCCAGCGCCGCAGCCCGTAACGGTCGCAGCAACGTCTTCCAATTCCAGCCCAGAAACCCCAAAGGCGACGAGTTTTCAACATTCGGTAGACGGTACGATAGTTGCCGGGCAAGCAAGTGCGCAAGGAAAAAAGATCGTTGTGAGAACCGACAGTCTTTTGGTGGAAATTAATACGCTAGGTGGCGATATTCAACGTGCTGAATTATTGCAACACCGGGATGCCATAGACAAAAGTAAGCCGTTTGTTCTTTTGCAACAGCATGAAAACCACACCTATGTGGCTCAAACCGGATTATTAGGAGAGGGGTTGCCTACTCATCATGCGCAATATACGGCCACTTCTGATGAATACCATTTGGCAGACGGAGCGGAGACATTGTCCGTAAAACTGCTTGCCAGCAACTCGGTATCAAAGATATTAACTTTTCATCGCGGCAGTTATCTTATAGATGTGAGCTACGAGATAGAAAATACCGGCACTACGTCGATTTCTCCGTCTGCATATTTCCAGCTCGTGCGCGATGACGGCGTTCCTGCAGGAGACTCGAAGTTGGTTCCAACGTATACAGGCCCGGCAATTTATACCGATCAAGAGAAATTCCAAAAAGTGGATTTTTCCAGTATCGAGAAAAATAAAACAAGCTATCCCAAAACAGCTGACAATGGTTGGGTCGCGATATTGCAGCACTATTTTGTAGCAGCGTGGTTGCCAAGAGATAAAGTGCAGCGTGAGTATTACACCAAGCCATTGGGTAACAAACAGTTTTCCATAGGTACTATTTTGCCTATAGCGACCATTGCGCCAGGACAAAAAGGCGGTATCAGCGTCCCTTTATACATTGGTCCTGCAAACGCCAAACTTGACGATATAGCGCCCGGATTTGGTCTGACCGTTGATTACGGTTGGTTGACAATAATTGCAACCCCACTCTTTTGGCTGCTTACCTTTATCCAAGGCTGGGTACAAAATTGGGGCATAGCAATCGTTATTCTTACGATCCTGATCAAGCTTGCTTTTTTTCCGCTTTCGGCCGCCAGTTACCGATCCATGGCAAAAATGCGCGTAGTCGCCCCAAAGCTGGAGAAAATAAAACAGCAGTATGGCGATGATCGCGAAAAATTAAACCGCGCCATGATGGATTTGTATAAAACGGAAAAAATTAACCCGCTGGGCGGCTGTCTGCCTATGTTGATTCAAATCCCGGTATTTATTGCACTTTACTGGGCTATTTTATCCAGCGTCGAATTACGCCATGCCCCGTTCTTTGGCTGGATTTCAGATTTATCGGCGGCAGATCCTTATTACGTGTTGCCGGCAATCATGGGTATCAGCATGTTGGTCCAAAGCAAACTGAACCCTGCACCACCGGATCCTCTGCAGGCCAAACTGATGCAACTCATGCCGGTTATATTCAGCGTTGTGTTCTTCTTCTTCCCCGCAGGGCTGGTTTTGTACTCTGTTGTGAATAACGTGCTTTCTATTGCGCAACAGTGGTACATCACGCGCAATCAAGAGATTGAGCAAAAGGGTGCAGCAAAAACCTGACACTATTGCAGCCATTGCCACAGCCCCCGGTCGCGGGGGAATCGGCGTGGTTCGCATTTCCGGCCGGAATGTTGAAACAGTGTCTGTTGCTCTGTTGGGTCAGGCATTGCTTCCGCGGCATGCCACCTATGTGCCATTTCTGGATGTTGATGGTTCAATCATAGATCAAGGCATCGCAATATTTTTCCCGGGCCCAAACTCCTACACAGGAGAAGATGTTCTGGAACTGCAAGGACACGGGGGAATTGCTGCCCTGCATTTGTTGTTGCAACGCTGCCTGGCATCGGGCGCGCGCCCCGCACAGCCCGGTGAGTTTACACAACGCGCCTATCTGAATAACAAGCTGGATCTGGTTCAAGCCGAAAGTGTCGCAGATCTGATCGATGCGAGCAGCGCACAAGCCGTTCGCAGTGCGAACCGTTCTTTGCAAGGCGATTTTTCCAAAGCCATACATAAACTGGTGGATGGCCTAATCGATTTACGCATGCTGGTTGAAGCATTGCTCGACTTTCCTGAAGAAGAATTGGACTCGGTAGATTTTGAACGAGGCAAAAATAAACTAGAGTCACTCCGCGCTGAATTGGCCCGGGTTATGGTTTTGGCGCAACAGGGCAACATATTGCGAGAGGGTGCCCATATTGTGTTGGTTGGACAACCCAATGTAGGCAAATCCAGTCTGCTCAATCGATTATCCGGGGAAGACCTCGCGCTGGTGAGCGAAATTGCGGGTACGACGCGAGACACAATACGCCAGGCGATTAATATTCATGGCGTACCCCTGCATATCATTGATACGGCTGGCTTGCGCGAGTCTCAGGACGTTGTCGAACAGATGGGAATGGAGCGCACCAAACAGGCCATACAAAAAGCCGATGCTGTTCTGTTGCTGATGGACGCGCAACAAGAAGACAAGGCCGCGCACCAGAAAATACTAGAGTTAATTCCTGACAACATTCCCAGACTATATGTGGTCAATAAAATCGATTTGTTGCAACAAGAAGCGCACCTAGAAACCCGCGGCGGGGATAGCTATATCTATTTATCCGCAAAGACGGAAGAGGGCATTGATTTATTGCGCGACAAAATTTTGCAGCTAATTGATTGGCATGCGGAAGCGGGCGCTTTCATGGCCAGAGAGCGTCATTTGCGGGCACTCGCGCAAGCAAAACAAAGTCTCCAGCGAGCCGCCGCGGAAAGTGCACAAGCCGAACTGTTTGCCGAGGAACTTCGTCTGGCTCAAGTTTCGCTAAGCGAAATTACCGGCGAGTTTTCATCCGACGATTTGCTGGGGGAGATTTTTAGTCGTTTTTGTATAGGAAAATAAGCCAGGGTGTTTCACGTGAAACACTTTCGCAGTCGTTGCCCTTGCCAGAATGCTTTTTGATGTATGATGCGCGCCTTTATTTGGCGTGGGTTGTAGATGAATTACCCGAAAGAATTTGATGTGATCGTTGTGGGCGGCGGCCATGCCGGAACAGAGGCCGCGCTGGCAAGTGCGCGTATGGGGCGAGCCACTTTGCTCGTTACGCATAACATCGAAACCTTGGGGGTGATGTCGTGCAACCCGTCCATCGGCGGTATTGGCAAGGGGCATCTGGTCAAAGAGGTGGATGCACTGGGCGGTGCGATGGCGTCGGCAACCGACGAAGCCGGAATACAATTTCGCATCCTGAACTCATCCAAAGGCCCGGCGGTGCGGGCCACCCGGGCCCAGGCGGATCGGGCGCTGTATAAACAGGCCATACGCTGTCGGCTGGAAAATCAGCCTAACCTTTGGTTGTTTCAGCAGGCCGCAGAAAAATTGCTCACGAATGGCGACCGAGTGCTCGGCATAGAGACGCAGTTGGGTTTGCGTTTTACGGCAAAAAGTGTCGTGTTAACGACGGGAACATTTTTGTCCGGCCTTGTACATGTGGGCCTGTCTAATTATCAGGCCGGACGGGCGGGCGATCCGCCATCGGTAGCGTTGGCGCAAGACTTGCGGGCATTGGGGTTGCCTATGGGGCGCTTGAAGACCGGCACGCCGCCGCGCATCGACGGGCGCAGCATCGATTATTCCGCCATGGTCAAACAGCCGGGTGATGATCCGGTGCCTGTGTTTTCGTTTTTGGGTCGGGCAGAACAGCATCCGCAGCAATTGCCGTGCTGGATAACACAGACAAATATCCACACGCATGACATTATTCGTGGCGGATTGGATCGCTCCCCGATGTTCACCGGAGTAATTGAGGGCGTCGGGCCGCGCTATTGCCCCTCCATTGAGGATAAGATTACGCGCTTTGCGGATAAGGATTCGCACCAGATATTTTTGGAGCCGGAAGGGCTGAGCACGCATGAGGTCTATCCGAACGGTATTTCCACCAGCTTGCCATTCGACATACAACTGGCGTTAGTGCGTTCGATCAAGGGCTTGGAGAATGCCTATATTACGCGCCCTGGTTATGCAATTGAGTACGATTATTTCGACCCGCGTGGCTTAAAAACCTCGCTGGAAACAAAAACCATCAAGGGTTTGTTTTTGGCAGGCCAGATTAATGGCACGACGGGATATGAAGAGGCTGCTGCACAAGGGTTATTGGCGGGTTTGAATGCGGCGCGCTATGCCAGAGAAGAAGATTCTTGGCATCCCCGGCGCGATGAGGCGTATTTGGGCGTATTGGTGGATGATCTGATTACGCGCGGCGTATCGGAGCCATATCGGATGTTTACCAGCCGCGCGGAATATCGTTTGCAGTTGCGCGAAGACAATGCCGACATGCGTTTGACAGAAATTGGTCGCCAATTGGGTTTGGTTGACGATGCGCGCTGGGTCTCTTTTGAGAACAAACGTGAGCGCGTGGCACAAGAATTGGAGCGTCTGAAATCGACGTGGGTAAATCCCAAGTTGCTGGCGCAGGCCGAAGCGGAGCGGGTGCTGGGCAAAAATATTGAACGCGAATATTCCTTGTATGAGTTATTGCGGCGACCGGATGTAAGTTATGCAAGCCTGATGTCTATGAACGGAGTGTGTGCGGGTGTGCGGGACAGCAAAATTGCCGAACAGGTTGAAACTCAGGCCAAATACCAAGGGTATATAGAACGCCAACACGACGAGATTGCGCGCCAGGTTGAAAACGAAATGTTGAAATTGCCGGCAACCATGGATTATTCGACAGTGCGCGGCTTATCGACGGAGGTGCGGCAGAAGTTGAGCCAGCATCGCCCAGAAACACTGGGGCAGGCGGCGAGAATTTCGGGTATAACACCGGCGGCTATATCGTTGCTCTTGGTACACTTGAAACGGGGAGGGGCGGGTAACGCGCCCCGCTTGCACGCATGATGCTGGCGATAGACTTATCGAATGGCATAGCGCAACTGGGAATAGATGTTGCACCGGAGGCGCAGCAAAAATTGCTGGATTATCTGGCGCTTTTGCACAAATGGAACAAGGTGTACAACCTCACGGCAATACGCGAGCCAAAGCAAATGGTAAGCAACCACTTGCTCGATAGCCTTGCCGTCTTGCCGCATTTGTGGCCCAAGCGCTGGTTGGATGTAGGGTGTGGGGCCGGTTTGCCGGGAGTGGTATTGGCGATTGTGCGGCCAGAGTGGTCGTTTACATTACTGGACAGCAATAGCAAGAAAACCAGCTTTGTCCAGCAGGCCAGCATAGAACTGGGGCTGCACAATGTGGAAGTGCATTGTGCGCGAATCGAGGAATGGCAAGTCGCGGAAAAATTCGACGGAATCATCTCGCGCGCCTTTGCAGAAACCGCCGAGTTTGTGACGCTAACTCAGCACTTGTTGGCAGAAAGTGGGCGCTGGGCAGCCATGAAAGGCCTGCCGGGGCGGGAGTTGAAGTGTTTGCCGGAAAGCGTAATGGTTGAACAAATTATTCCTTTGCAGATTCCTAAGTTAGAAGCAGCTCGTTGTTTGGTGGTATTGAGAGAAAACAAATGACCAAAATACTTGCGGTTACCAATCAAAAAGGGGGGGTGGGAAAGACCACCACTGCGGTGAATCTTGCGGCAAGTCTGGCTGCTGCAAAGCAGCGGGTTTTGCTGATCGACCTTGATCCTCAGGGGAACGCTACGATGGGTAGCGGCATTGATAAAACCGTGCTTGCAGCTACCGTTTACGATGTACTCCTGGGACAAAAAGTCATTCGTGAGGCACGCGCACCTGCAGAAGCCGGCAAATACGATGTGTTGCCCGCCAATCGCGAACTGGCAGGCGCAGAAATCGAGTTGGTCGAATTGGAAAATCGCGAGATGCGCCTCAAAAAAGCGTTGGATGTCGTGCGCGATGATTATGATTATGTCCTTATCGATTGTCCGCCGGCGCTGAATTTGCTGACACTGAATGGCCTGTGTGCGGCACAATCAGTCATGATTCCGATGCAGTGCGAATACTATGCGCTGGAAGGGTTGAGTGATCTGGTCAACACTATCCGCAAAGTGCGTGCTCACCTTAACCCGGAATTGGAAATTGAGGGTTTGCTGCGCACCATGTTTGATCCGCGCAACACCTTGGCGCAGCAGGTCTCAGATCAATTACAACAACACTTTGGCGAAAAAGTGTATCGCACGGTAATTCCACGCAATGTGCGTTTGGCGGAGGCACCCAGTTATGGACTTCCGGCACTATATTACGACAGCCAATCCAAGGGTACGTTAGCCTATCTGGCATTGGCCGGAGAATTACTCAATAACGCATCGCGGGCAGCAACAGGTTCAATCTAAGGAACAGTCATGGCAAAACCAAACAAAGGACTCGGGCGCGGCTTGGACGCCCTGTTATCGGGAAACAAAGACCAAAGCGGTGACGCGCTGCGCGAACTGAAAGTCGAGCAACTCAAGCCGGGAAAATATCAGCCCCGTAGCCGCATGGACGAGGAATCGCTGAATGAACTGGCTGCTTCGATCAAAGCGCAGGGCATCATGCAACCAATTTTGGCGCGTGAATTAAGCAACGGCGGCTATGAAATTATTGCGGGAGAGCGTCGTTGGCGCGCAGCCCAGTTGGCCGGGCTAACGCAAGTGCCCGTGCTGGTGCGCAAAGTGCCGGACAATGCGGCACTCGCCATGGCCCTGATCGAGAATATTCAGCGCGAAGATTTAAACCCGCTGGAAGAAGCCGTTGGTATCCAGCGTTTGATTGACGAGTTTCAGATGACGCACCAAACAGCGGCTGATGCGGTAGGCCGTTCACGTAGCGCAGCGAGTAATTTATTGCGCTTACTAAAATTGCCCGAAACGGTACAAAGCATGCTCATGGAAAACAAGCTCGATATGGGGCATGCAAGGGCGCTGCTATCTTTGGATGCCGCTCGGTTAATTACAACGGCAAATAAAATTGTTGCAGATAGTCTTTCCGTAAGAGAGGCAGAAAAACTTGTTCAGGCCTTATTAAATCCGCATGCGAAACCGAAAAAGCCGACGCCAGACAGGGACATCTTGAATTTGCAGGAAGAGTTGTCCCAATGCATAGGTACGGTGGTTCAAATAAAAACAGGAAAAAAAGGGGCGGGTAGGCTGATCATTGAATATGTAAACAACGATCATCTGGATGAGTTGATTGCGCGGCTGAAATAAATCGTTGACGTGAATAAGCGAGCTTGAGTAGAATGCGCCACTTTAAAGGTTTTGGTGTTGCAAACGCGGTCGTCTGGATAATTTTGGTTCAGTTGGCAGTTACCGTAGCAATTTCCTTGATATTGTTGATTGCCCAGGATTTGGTGGGCGCAGCATCGGCCTTTGCAGGGGGGGCGGTCGGATTTCTGACCAGTTTGGTATACGCAAAAAAAATGTTCGCGCCGCAGGGTTCCGAAATAAAAAAAGTAATAAGAGCGCATTACAGCGCCGAAGCGTACAAACTGGGATTTACCATTCTGTTGTTCTCCTTCGTATTTACGCAGTTTAAAGATGCACACGCGTTGCCGCTGTTTGCAACCTATGTGGCAACTTTGGCGGTTTATTGGGCAGCATTAATTTTTGTGTGAGACTTATGAGCACTGAAGGCTTAACAACTACCGAGTATATTCAACATCACTTGACCAACCTTCATTCCGGCGAGGGGTTCTGGTCATTGCATCTGGATACATTATTTGTCTCGTTGACAATCGGCCTGATCGTTTTTGGCACCATGTGGCTGGCGACGCGCAAGGCGACTGCCGGTGTACCGGGAAAATTGCAAAATTTTGTCGAAATGGTTGTCGGCATGGTCGATGCCCAAGTTAAGGATACCTTCCACGGAAAAAGCGATTTGATTGCCCCGCTGGCGCTGACCATTTTTGTGTGGATATTCGCCATGAATGCCATGGACGTGATCCCGGTGGATCTGTTGCCGCTGGTGGCAAGCTGGTTTGGCGTACATCATCTGAAAATTGTTCCATCCACCGACTTGAACGCAACTTTCGCGATGTCAATCTCGGTATTCTTCCTGATCTATTTCTACAGCTTCAAAGTGAAGGGCGTTGTCGGTTTTGGTAAGGAAGTGCTGTTTGCGCCTTTCGGTAAATTCCCTCTGCTGATTCCGGTGAACCTGCTGTTCCGTATCGTTGAGGATATTGCCAAGCCGATTTCGCTGGCACTGCGTCTGTTCGGTAACATGTACGCGGGTGAGATGGTGTTCATTCTGATTGCGCTGTTGCCTTGGTATCTGCAATGGTTGCTGGGTGCGCCATGGGCGATTTTTCACCTGCTGATTATCACGCTGCAAGCTTTCGTGTTCATGATGTTGACGATCGTATATCTCAGCATGGCGCACGAGAGTCACTAAGTTTCGCTTTATTAATTAACTAAACCTCCAAGGAGAAAACATGGAACTAGCACTATTGTTGGGTAACGTATCGATCGCTGTTGCAGTATTGATCGGCATGGGCGCATTGGGAACCGCTATTGGTTTCGGCCTGTTGGGTGGCCGCTTCCTGGAAGGCGCAGCACGTCAACCTGAAATGATCCCCACCCTGCAAGTTAAGATGTTCATCGTTGCCGGTCTGCTGGACGCGGTAACCATGATCGGCGTTGGTATTGCGTTGTACATGCTGTTCGCTAACCCGTTCATCGCGATTGTTAAGGGCTAATTCGTCCATCGTTACTGACTGAAAGGGGCTGTCGTGAATATCAACGCAACCTTGCTGGGACAGGCAATCACATTTGCCATCCTCATCTGGTTCACCATGAAGTTTGTGTGGCCACCCTTGCTGCGAGCAATGGAAGAGCGCGCCAAAACCATCGCTGATGGTTTGGCCGCTGCCGAGCGCGGCAAGCATGATCTGGAACTGGCGGCAAAACGCTCGGCGGAAATAATCCACCAGGCCAAAGAAAAAGCTGGCGAGATTATCGCATCTGGAGAAAAGCGCGCGAGCGAAATCGTCGAAGAAGCCAAGGCCAATGCCAAAACTGAAGGTGATCGTATCCTCGCGGGTGCCAAGGCAGAAATCGACCAGGAAGTATTCCGGGCAAAAGAGCAACTGCGCACGCAAGTTTCTGCAGTTGCACTGGCTGGCGCGGGCAAAATTCTGGGTCGTGAAATTGATGCGAAAGCACACAACGATCTGCTTGACAAACTCGTTGCGGAAATCTAAGCGCTATGTCCCAAGCCATTACAGCTGCACGTCCCTATGCTCAGGCGGCTTTTGATGAAGCCCAAAAACTGGGTGAACTGAAAAGCTGGTCTGAAATGTTAAGTGCCGCTGCTGCTGCGGTAGAAAATGCCGATCTTCAGGCTGTCATCCGCAGCCCGAAAGTAAATGCTGGCAAGCTGGCTGATTTGATGCGGGCCTTGTCTGGAAATAATTCCGGCAAGGCGGCGCAAAACTTCATCAAGCTGCTGGTAGAAAACAATCGCTTGCTGGTACTGCCGGAAATTTGCGCGTTGTTCGAAGTGTTGCGTGCGGAAGCCGAGAAAAGCATAGATGTCGTTGTAACCTCTGCCTACGATTTGAGCGATGCTCAAAAGCAGAAAGTTACCGCAGCGCTTAAAATCAAAATGGGGCGCGAAATAAAACTCAGTTGCGAAACAAATCGCGAGTTGCTGGGTGGCATTGTTATCCGCGCTGGGGACAAAGTAATAGACGGCTCTGCGCGTACGCGTTTATCAGAACTGGCTGTCGCTTTGGCCTAATCACCGATTTATCGAAATAAGGAAAAGTCAGATGAAGCTCAACCCCTCTGAAATTAGCAACTTGATCCGTAGCCGCATTGAAAACTTTGAGGCTTTGACCGAAGCGCGTACTGAAGGTACCGTAGTTAGCGTAACCGACGGTATCGTTCGTATTCACGGTTTGTCCGATGTTATGCAAGGCGAAATGCTGGAATTCCCGGGCAACACTTTCGGTTTGGCGCTGAACTTGGAGCGCGACTCCGTGGGTGCCGTTGTTCTCGGTGAGTATGAGCATATTTCCGAAGGCGACACCGTAAAATGCACCGGCAAAATTCTGGAAGTGCCGGTTGGCCCCGAGTTGCGGGGTCGCGTAGTGAACGCCTTGGGTCAGCCCATTGACGGTAAAGGTCCGATCAATGCCAAAATGACCGACAAAGTTGAAAAGGTTGCTCCAGGCGTTATCGCTCGTAAATCCGTGGATCAGCCAGTACAGACCGGTTTGAAGTCTATCGACTCCATGGTTCCAGTAGGTCGCGGCCAACGTGAACTGATCATCGGTGACCGCCAGACCGGCAAGACTGCAGTTGCCGTTGACGCGATCATCAACCAAAAGGGTCAGGGCATGACCTGTGTTTATGTGGCGATCGGTCAAAAGGCTTCAACCATTGCCAACGTGGTGCGCAAACTCGAAGAACACGGCGCGATGAGCTATACCATTGTGGTTGCAGCGACGGCTTCCGATTCCGCTGCGATGCAGTTTTTGGCACCTTACGCCGGTTGCACCATGGGCGAATACTTCCGTGATCGCGGCGAAGATGCGCTGATCGTATACGATGACTTGACCAAGCAAGCTTGGGCATACCGTCAAATCTCCCTGTTGCTGCGCCGTCCGCCCGGTCGTGAAGCTTATCCCGGTGACGTGTTCTACTTGCACTCGCGTCTGCTGGAGCGCGCATCCCGCGTGAATGCCGATTACGTTGAAGCTTTCACCAAAGGTGAGGTTAAAGGTAAGACTGGTTCGCTGACAGCATTGCCCATCATTGAAACTGCTGCGGGTGACGTTTCCGCATTCGTTCCGACCAACGTGATTTCGATTACCGACGGCCAGATATTTCTGGAAACCGACTTGTTCAACGCCGGTATCCGTCCCGCGATCAATGCCGGTATCTCGGTGTCCCGCGTGGGTGGTGCGGCGCAAACCAAGGTTATCAAGAAGCTGGGTGGCGGCGTGCGTCTGGCTCTGGCCCAATACCGTGAATTGGCGGCTTTCGCGCAGTTTGCTTCCGATCTGGATGAAACAACCCGCAAACAGTTGGAGCGCGGTCGTCTGGTTACCGAGTTGATGAAACAGTTGCAATATGCCCCTTTGTCTGTAGCCGAAATGGCGGTAACACTGTTCTGCGTAAACAAGGGTTATTTCGACGACGTGGAAGTCAAGAAGGCACTGGCATTTGAGTCCGCTTTGCACGTGTACCTGAAGTCCAAGAACAAGGACTTGATGGATGCGATCGGCAACAGCAAAGACCTGAGTACCGACAACGAGAAGCTGCTGTCGGCTGCGATTGAAACCTTTAAGTCCACCGCAGTTTACTAAGCGAGAGTCCGATCATGGCGGGTAGCAAAGAGATACGCACCAAAATCAAGAGCGTAGAAAATACGCGCAAGATTACGCGTGCCATGGAAATGGTGGCGGCAGCAAAAATGCGCAGAGCTCAAGAGCGCATGCGTGCTGCCCGCCCTTATGCCGAAAAGATTCGCCAGGTAGCCGCACACTTGGCGCATGCAAATCCGGAATATAAACATCCCTATCTGGCCAAGCGCGATCAGATCAAAAATGTCGGCATTATCGTTATTACTTCCGACAAGGGCTTGTGCGGTGGTTTGAATACCAATGTGCTGCGCTTGGTCACGAACCGGATGAAGGAATGGGACGGCGCCAACACGGGCATCCGCGTTACGCCAATCGGCAATAAAGGGTTCAGCTTCATGAGCCGCATCGGTGCAAAGGTTCAATCGCACTTGACCGGTTTGGGCGATACGCCTCACGTTGAAGACCTGATCGGCGCAGTGAAAGTGATGCTGGACGCTTATGTGGCCGGCGAAGTTGATGCGATTTATATTTCGTACAACCATTTCGTGAATACCATGAAGCAGGAGCCGACATTCGAGCAACTGTTGCCACTTTCCGGCGAAGCCATGGCGGAAGGTCACGAAGGCCAGTGGGACTACATCTATGAACCGGATGCAAAGCAGGTGGTAGATGAGTTGCTGCTGCGCTATGTTGAGTCGTTGGTCTACTCTGCGGTAACTGAGAATCAGGCTTCGGAACAAAGTTCACGTATGGTGGCAATGAAGGCTGCCTCCGATAATGCCAAAACGGTTATCGGCGAACTCAAACTGGTTTACAACAAAGCGCGTCAAGCCGCGATCACCAAAGAGATTTCAGAAATCGTTGGTGGAGCAGCTGCAATTAGTTAAAGCTTGGCTGCTGTGGCGGCTGTGTACAGAATCAATATAAAGTGGGGAATCTTAAAATGAGTCAAGGCAAGATTGTTCAGTGTATCGGTGCGGTGGTCGACGTAGAATTTCCTCGTGATCAAATGCCTAAGGTATATGACGCGCTGAAGGTTACCGATACCGCAAGTTCTGTTGCGGAAAAGGATTTGACCCTGGAAGTTCAGCAACAAATCGGCGACGGTGTGGTGCGTACCATTGCCATGGGTTCGTCCGACGGCTTGCGCCGCGGCATGGCTGTGCTAAGTACCGGTTCGCAAATCACCGTGCCGGTTGGCGCAGGTACGCTGGGCCGTATTATGGACGTGCTGGGTCGCCCGATTGACGACGCCGGCGATGTGAAGTGCGACGAGCGTCGCTCGATACATCAAAAGGCGCCCAAGTTTGACGAGTTGTCTCCATCCGTTGACCTGCTGGAAACCGGCATCAAGGTGATCGACTTGGTATGCCCGTTCGCCAAGGGCGGCAAGGTCGGCCTGTTCGGCGGCGCGGGCGTGGGCAAGACCGTGAACATGATGGAGCTCATCAACAACATCGCGAAGCAGCACGCAGGTTTGTCCGTGTTCGCCGGTGTGGGTGAGCGTACCCGCGAAGGTAACGACTTCTACCACGAAATGAAAGACTCCAACGTTCTGGACAAGGTTGCGATGGTGTTCGGTCAGATGAACGAGCCGCCCGGCAACCGTCTGCGCGTAGCGCTGTCCGGTCTGACCATGGCGGAAAAATTCCGCGACGAAGGCCGTGACATCCTGTTCTTCGTGGACAACATCTACCGCTACACCCTGGCCGGTACCGAAGTATCCGCGCTGCTGGGTCGTATGCCTTCCGCCGTGGGTTACCAACCTACACTGGCCGAAGAAATGGGTCGTCTGCAAGAGCGTATTACTTCCACCAAGGTGGGTTCGATTACCTCTATTCAAGCAGTGTATGTTCCGGCGGACGACTTGACTGACCCGTCTCCTGCAACAACCTTTCTGCACCTGGATTCCACCGTGGTGTTGTCGCGCGACATCGCATCCTTGGGTATCTACCCTGCGGTTGACCCGCTGGACTCGTCCTCGCGTCAGCTGGATCCGCTGGTGGTTGGCGAAGAGCACTACAGTGTTGCCCGCGGCGTGCAACAAACGTTGCAACGCTACAAAGAATTGCGCGACATTATCGCGATTCTGGGTATGGACGAGTTGGCCCCGGAAGACAAGCTGGTGGTGGCACGTGCCCGCAAGATACAGCGCTTCCTGTCGCAACCGTTCCACGTAGCCGAAGTATTTACCGGCAGCCCGGGCAAGTATGTGACTTTGAAAGAAACCATCAAGGGCTTCAAGGGCATCGTTAACGGCGAATATGACCACCTGCCAGAGCAAGCTTTCTACATGGTTGGCGGCATCGAAGAAGCCATCGAAAAAGCTAAGACGCTGCAATAAGGGTGAATAATATGGCCATGACAGTTCATGTCGATGTGGTGAGTGCCGAGGCATCCATCTTTTCCGGGTTGGCGGAGCTGGTCATTGTTCCCGGCGAAGCTGGCGAGTTGGGTATCTATCCTCGCCATGCTCCGCTGCTGACCCGCATCAAACCTGGCTCGGTTCGCCTCAAGCTGCCAAATCAGAGTGAAGACACGTTGATTTACGTTTCCGGTGGCATGCTGGAGGTACAGCCCAATGTGGTGACCATTCTGGCAGACACCGCAATTCGCGGTGCCGATCTGGACGAAGCAAGAGCATTGGAAGCTAAACGTGCTGCCGAAGAAGCAATGAAAAATCGCTCTTCTGATATTGATTATGCTGCTGCGCAGGCTGAATTGGCCGAGGCAATTGCACAGTTGCACGCGATATCCAAAATGCGCAAAGGTTCCATGCACTAAGTTTTACAAGGATAAGCAGTACAAGGAAAACGGCGAAAGCCGTTTTTTTTGTTTATACTTCGCGCACCCAAACCATGTGGAAGAAGATGGCTCTTAATATTGTGATTCTCGCGGCCGGCAAAGGTACGCGTATGCATTCGGACAAACCTAAAGTATTGCATTCCATAGCCGGAAAGCCCATGTTGCAGCATGTTGTGGATACGGCGGCAAATCTGCAGCCGACAAAAATTATTGTGGTATATGGGCATGGTGGCGAGATGGTGCCACAGGCGCTGGCACAGAGTAGCGCTCTGTTTATTCTGCAGGAACCGCAACTGGGTACTGGGCATGCAGTACAACAGACACTGCCGCAACTCGACAATGACAGCATCACACTGGTGCTCTATGGCGACGTGCCGCTCATCCGGCAAGATACTTTGCAAAAAATATTGGCAGACCAAAAATCCATGACACTGTTAACGCAGTATCTGGACAATCCGAAGGGTTATGGTCGCATCGTGCGCGATGCCGCAGGAAAGGTAACCCGCATCGTCGAAGAAAAAGATGCAACGCCGGAACAACGTCAAATACAGGAAATAAACACCGGAATTCTGGCCGCACCAACTGGCATGCTGCGCGAATGGCTGGGAAATCTGCGCAATGAAAATGCGCAGGGCGAATATTACCTGACCGACATAGTCGCAATGGCCGTAACTCAAGGGGTAAAAATCAATACCGTTCAGCCTGCTCATGCTTGGGAAGTCATGGGTATCAACAGCAAAATCCAATTAGCGGAACTGGAACGTCTCTGGCAGTTGGAGCAGGCCGACAGGCTGTTGATTCAGGGGGTTACACTGGCCGATCCAGCCAGGCTGGATATTCGCGGACAGCTAATTTGTGAACGCGATGTGGAAATTGATGTGGGATGTATTTTTGAAGGGCAAGTGCATTTGGCTAAGGGCGTAAAAATAGGTGCCTATAGCGTGATAAGAAACACCCGTATCGCGGCAAATACCCAGGTTGCGCCATACAGCCATATCGACCGGGCAACGATAGGCGAACAATGTCACATCGGCCCGTTTGCGCGCATCCGTCCCGGCAGCATCCTGCACGACGATGTTCATATCGGCAATTTCGTGGAAATCAAAAATAGCGAGATTGCCGATAACAGCAAAGCCAACCATTTAAGCTATATAGGCGATGCGACGGTAGGCAGTCGCGTCAACATCGGCGCAGGCACCATAACCTGCAATTACGACGGTGCCAACAAATTCAGAACGGTAATAGAGGATGATGCCTTTATCGGCTCCGACACTCAACTGGTTGCACCAGTGACAGTAGGCCGAGGTGCCACCATCGGTGCAGGCTCTACCATTACCAAAGATGCACCTGCCGGAGAATTGACGTTGTCACGTGCAAAGCAGGTCAGCGTAAGCGGCTGGCAGCGTCCCACCAAGAAAAAATAATTCGACTACCAAAAACGGAAATCAATCATGTGCGGAATTGTAGGCGCAGTAGCGCAACGTAATGTAGTGCCCATCCTGTTGCAAGGCCTGTTGCGGCTGGAATATCGCGGTTACGATTCGGCAGGTTTGGTTGTGGTCGATGGCGGCAAACTGAACCGAGTACGCAGTACAGGCCGGGTAGCAGAGCTGAGTGAAAAGAGCGCTAATACGCAAGGCCATATCGGTATAGCACACACTCGTTGGGCAACCCATGGCGTGCCGAGCGAGCGCAACGCGCATCCGCACCTCAGCAAAGACCTAATCGCGGTAGTGCATAACGGCATTATCGAAAACTACGAAGAATTGCGTACGCGACTGGTCACACAAGGATATGTATTTACCTCGGATACCGACACAGAGGTGATCGCCCATCTGGTTCACTCCTTCTATGTGAAGGATAAAAACCTGCTGGCCGCCACGCAAGCGGCGATTGCCCAGTTGGTAGGTGCTTATGCGATCGGCGTGGTGGCGGCAGACAACCCTCAACATTTCATCGGGGCGCGCAAAGGTAGCCCTCTGCTGCTGGGCGTGGGCGAAGGTGAGCACTTCATCGCCTCCGATATGTCGGCCTTGCTGCAAGTCACGCAAAAGGTGGTGTATCTGGAAGAAGGCGATGTGGTCGAACTGGCGCTGGCCAACTACCGCATATTCAATGCGAAAGGCGCTGAAGTAACTCGTCCCGTGCATATCAGCACCTTGAACAATGCGAGCGTAGAGTTGGGTGAGTACCAGCACTACATGCAAAAAGAAATTCACGAACAACCCCAGGCACTGGCAGACACCCTAGAGTCGGTGTGCAATAGCCAATCACTGATACCGGGCATCTTTGGTGCGGAGGCAACCAGTGCGTTCAAGGAAATTGACAGCATCCTGATTTTGGCCTGCGGCACTAGCCACCATGCCGGCATGGTGGCGCGCTATTGGCTGGAAGAAATCGCCGGCATTCCTTGTGTCGTTGAAATTGCCAGTGAATATCGTTACCGGGTCAGCGTTGCCAATCCAAAAACGTTGGTGGTCACTATATCCCAATCCGGCGAAACGGCAGATACGCTGGCCGCACTGACTCACGCAAAATCCATCGGACATCTGCATACGCTGGCAATATGCAACGTGCCGGAAAGCGCCATCATCCGCCAATCCAAACTGCGCTTGTTGACCAGAGCGGGTCCCGAGATCGGCGTGGCATCCACCAAAGCGTTTACCACCCAATTGGCTGCATTGTTCTTGCTGACCTTGGTATTGGCGAAACAGCGCGGAAAATTGACGCCGCAGCAAGAGTTGCAACACCTGCATGATTTGCGCCATCTGCCCAGCGCCGTAATCGCAGTACTGAAGCTCGAGCCGGAAATTGCCAAGCTGGCTGCACAATTCGCCGATAAACATCATGCTTTGTTCCTAGGGCGTGGCTTGCATTATCCCATTGCACTGGAAGGCGCGCTCAAACTCAAAGAGATCTCCTACATCCATGCCGAAGCCTATCCGGCAGGCGAACTGAAGCATGGCCCGCTGGCCTTGGTGGATGAAGATATGCCCGTCATTGCGGTCGCCCCGAACGACACCTTGCTGGAAAAGTTGAAATCCAACCTGCAAGAAGTACGCGCACGCGGCGGCGAATTGTACGTATTTGCCGATGCCGAGACGCGCATCCACTCCAGCGAAGGCGTGCATGTAATGCAAATGCCCGAACACGCGGGCTTTCTAAGCCCTATTCTGCACACGATCCCTTTGCAACTGCTGGCATATTACGTGGCATTGCAAAAGGGAACCGATGTTGATAAGCCGCGCAATCTGGCCAAATCTGTCACTGTTGAGTAACGTGTTTGGCGCGCGGCTTGCGGCGCAGGCTAACGTGAGCGTATCGAACGTCAAGGGATAACATCCCGGCCAAAGCCGCCAATCGTAAGAGCAGAAGCGACATCCGTTCCCACAACGTGGAGAAGATCATATGGCGGTCATCGCCGTATTCAACCAAAAAGGCGGGGTAGGGAAGACAACTTCCACGTTGAATATCGTCGCCGGTTTAGCCATGGCACAACGGCAGCCTATTGCGCTCGATATGGACCCGCAAGGATCCCTGAGTCTGGCTTCCGGGTTGAAAGATGCGCGTACTCAAGCGCGCAATATGATGGCCTTTTTCAAGGATAAAACATCGCTAGCCAAACTGCTGCACGATACTCCCGCAGGTTGGCAGCTTATTCCGGCCTCCATCGAACTGTCCAAGATCGATGTTCTCTATGGTAGCGATCCGAATGCAGCAAAGATTTTAAAACAAGGCCTAAGCGAAGAACTGGCACTTAGCGGCGCACCGATTCTGATCGATTGCTGCCCGATGTTGGGCGTGCTTACGCTGAATGCGTTGCTGGCATGCGACCGGGTATTGATCCCCGTCTCGGCGGATTACCTGTCGCAGCAGGGGGTGCATCGTCTGGATGCGGCATTGAACGTGCTGGAAACGAAACTTCAACGCAAATTCGAGCGGCGTATCGTGGTAACGCGCTTCGATTCCCGCCGCAAACTATCCTTCGATATCTACGACAAACTGAGGGAGCGCTACGGTTCTCAGGTATGCAATACCCGCATCGGGGAGAATGTGGCGCTGGCAGCCAGCCCGATGCACGGTCTGGACATATTCGCCTTCGCTCCCCACACCCCCGGTGCGGCGGATTACAAGGCATTGACGCTGGAATTGGTGAAGAGCGGATTCTTCGAGAACTGATCTAGGCGTTAGTGCAATACCAGCCAGGCGGTCGCAATAACCGCCGCAACAGCAATCACCATCAGCCAGAAATTCCGCTTCCTCTGTTGCACCGCAAAATCCAGCAACGCGGCCTCATACTTCGCCATCGGATTCTCGTTCAAACGCGCATGCAATAAACGCGGAATCTGCGGTAGCAACGTCGCATAACGCGGCGCCTCATCCTTCAGCGACTTGATAAACCCGCGCCAGCCCACCTGCTCGCTCATCCAGCGCTCCAGCCAGGGCTTGGCGGTTTTCCACAGGTCGAGTTCGGGATCTAACTGCAAGCCCAGTCCCTCAATGTTGAGCAGCGTCTTTTGCAGCAACACCAGTTGCGGTTGTATCTCTACGCCGAAACGGCGCGAAGTCTGGAACAGGCGCAGTAACACCTTGCCGAACGACACCTCGCGCAATGGCCTGTCAAAGATCGGTTCGCACACCGCACGGATAGCCGCCTCCAGTTCGTCCACGCGGGTATGCGCCGGTACCCAGCCGGACTCGATATGCACCTGAGCCACGCGCTTATAGTCGCGGTTGAAGAAAGCGATGAAGTTCTGCGCCAGGTAGTTCTTGTCGGTATCGTTGAGCGTGCCCATGATGCCGAAATCCAGTGCGATATAACGCCCGTCTGCGGCCACTTGGATATTGCCGGGGTGCATGTCGGCGTGGAAGAAACCGTCGCGGAACACCTGCATGTAAAAGATCTCAACACCGTCTGATGCCAGCTTGGAGATATTGATGCTCGCCTTGTGCAACGCATCCATCTGGCTGATGGGGATGCCGTGCATACGCTCCATCACGATCACATTCGTATCGCACCAATCCCAATACATCTCCGGCACGAGTAACAGCTTGGAGTTGGCGAAATTGCGCTTTAATTGGCTGGCACAGGCCGCCTCGCGCATCAGGTCGAGTTCGTCGTGTAGATACTTTTCGAACTCTGCCACTACCAACTTCGGCTTCAAGCGTTTACCGTCCGTCCACCAGCGCTCCACCAGACCGGCACAGATATCGAGCAGGGCAAGGTCGTGCTCGATCACATGCACGATGCCGGGACGCAGAATTTTTACCGCCACCTCGCGCCCGTCGGGCAGCACGGCAAAATGCACCTGCGCGACCGATGCGCTGGCGATGGGCATCTCGTCGAAGCCCAGGAAGACATCGGAGAGTTTCTTCTTGTAAGTGGTTTCCAGCACAGCGACCGCTTCAGCCGACGGGAAGGGCGGCACCCGGTCTTGCAACTTCGCCAACTCGTCGGCGATGTCCAGGGGCATCAGGTCGCGGCGGGTGGAGAGCATCTGCCCGAACTTGACGAAGATCGGCCCCAGACTTTCCAGTGCTAGCCGCAAACGTTCCGCGCGCGGCGCAGAAGTGTCGCGAAAGAACAGCAGAATGTTCAATGGGATACGCAACCAGCGCGTTCGTTCGTGCGCAAGCAGGAACTCATCCAGGCCGAAGCGCAGAACCACATAGATGATTTTGAGGACACGGAAGAAACGCATAGCCAGCAGCACAAATAAAAAAGCACGGCGAAATCGCCGTGCCCTCTAGTTTACTTGAGTTGCGCTTAAATCTGCTGGATTCCAGACAACAGCCAGACCGCCTTGTCGTCCTTCGTGTTCTTCTGCACATGCCAGATCTCGTCGAAGTTCTCCGGCGCAGCGTTGTTCTCGCGCAGTTGCCCGCTCATGCGCACGCTGGCGATAGCGATGTCGTTCTCGTGCGCCACTTCCAGCAGCTCGGTATTCACGGTGACTACATCGGTCTTTTGTGCGGTATTGTCGCGCTCGCGGATCTGCATCGAGATCTCCGCGAACATCTCCGGTGTCGTGTATTCGCGGATATCGTCCAAGTCTTTGCGGTCATTCGCGGCCTGCAAGCGGATGAACGAAGTCTTCGCGCTACGCAGGAAAGCCTCCACCGGGAAATCGGCCGGGATGTTGCCCGCTACCGGAGCGACTGCGGCGACACTAGCAGCCGAAGGTTGCTGTTGCACCGGTTCAGCCGAGCCGCCGTAAGGAGCGCCCGCTCCGGCATATTGCATCGCGGGTTGCTGTTGTTTCTTGCGGAACATCGAGATCAGCAGCATCACCACCGCACCCGCAGCCAAAGCCATCAAGATACCGCCCATTGCGCCGCCCAAACCGCCGAGGCCGCCGCTGGCGAACAATGCGCCCAGACCCGCGCCGATGGCCAGACCGGCCAGAGGGCCGAGCCACTTGTTACCGGCTGGTTGAGGTGCGGCAGCGGGCGCAGGCGCCGCATTGGGAGCGGGAGCCGCCGCAGGAGCTTTCTGGGTTTGTTGTGGAGACATGGAGCGCTGCTTGCCGATGCTGCTACCGCCCCCGAGACGTTTTGCTTCAGCGCTCGTCGCGAGCAAAGAAAGGCTGGAAAGAACGATGGTCGATAACAACAAGAAACGTTTCATGTGATTCCTCAATGTGGTTGATAAACTGATTGCGCCCCCCAAAAGAGACCCGCATCAGATGGCGACGATATCCCAAAATTCAATGCCGTGCCTGCGACAACAGCGGATTCCCGAAGTTCAACAAAATCTCACCAAAGAATTGGATTAAACCCAGATTAATGGAATGGACGCCCACTACCCTAAACGGCATCAAAGTGCCAAAGTAGTGGAGCATTAAAGCCCACCAAATAGAGAGGAGCGTCCACCATGAAGATTACTACGGCAGGTCTTGATCTGGCAAAGGAAGTATTTCAGGTTCACGGAGTCAATGCGCACGGCAAAACCGAACTGCGCAAGCAACTGCGCCGAGGCGAGATGGCAAAGTTCTTCGCCAATTTGGAGCCGTGCCTGATTGGAATGGAAGCTTGCGGCAGCGCGGTGTCAATTCCGCCCAGCCGCAGGCTGGATGCGGATTGCCTACCTTTGGTG
>SCUU01000041.1 GCA_004297065.1 Gallionellaceae bacterium | reverse complement strand
GGAACAAATCAGGGGGAGAGCAGGTTCGGCTCCTCCCCTGACTGCGGAAGGGTCGCTGCGAAGCAGCGGGGTACCCACCGGCGTACCCCTTGCGGGTGCAAGGGGAGGTTGGGAGGGGTTGGGTTCTGATGGACAATCTGGGTTTAATGGATTATTTGGGATGAACGCATGATCCTGCGCGATATGACCGCCAACGACATCGACGCCGTGCTGCGCATCGAGCGGCAGGTTCACGCGCATCCGTGGACACGCGGAAATTTCAGCGATGCTCTGGCCGTCGGCTATCTGTGCAAGGTGGCGATGCTGGACGGCGGGATGTTGGGCTATGCGGTGTTGATGCGGGGTGTGGACGATGCCGAACTGCTCGATATCGGCATCGCGGCGCGGCATCAGCGCCAGGGCTGGGGGCGCAAGTTGCTGGAGGCCATGCTGGCGCTGGCGCGCGAGCCGGGCAAACAGCGCGCGGTGCTGGAAGTGCGCGCGGGCAATGTCGCGGCGCGCAACTTTTATCGCAATGCGGGGTTTGTCGAAATCGGGTTGCGCAAAGATTATTATCGGGCGCAGAATGCGTGCGAGGATGCGATTTTGATGGGACGGGAACTGTGAATATCCGAGACGAAAACGTTCTGCGTGAACTCAACCTCTATCCGCTATGGGTGCGGCGCGATATTCCCGTGGCGCTTGAGTCTGCGCCATCTGCGGCGGTAGAAGAAATGCGTCCTGTTGCGGTGCCCAGCCCCGAACCCGTGCCGCGCCAATCCGGTGCGCCTGCCGTTTCCGGATTGAATTGGAGCGAGCTCAAACAGCGGGTGCGCGACTGCACCGCGTGCAAACTGCGCGCAGGCTGTACGCAGACGGTGTTCGGCGTGGGCGACGAAAAAGCCGAGTGGCTGTTCGTCGGCGAAGGGCCGGGAGCGGACGAAGATGCGCAGGGCGAACCGTTCGTGGGGCAGGCGGGCAAGCTGCTGGACAACATGCTCGCGGCTATCAAGCTGAAGCGCGGCGACAATGTGTACATCGCCAACATCGTCAAATGCCGTCCACCCAACAACCGGGTTCCCGAAGCGGACGAGATCGCCACCTGCCTGCCGTACCTGCACCAACAGATCGCACATATAAAACCCAAACTCATCGTGGCGCTGGGCAAGACCGCCGCGACATCACTGCTGATGGAACCGCTAGCCATTCGACTGGGCGAGCCAACTACGCCCGCCAAGTCGCCGGTTATGGGGCGCAATGCCACATTGGGTTCGTTGCGGGGCACGTTGCACGATTATCGCGGCATCCCGTTGTTGGTCACTTACCACCCCGCCTACCTGCTGCGCAGCCCGGGCGAAAAGGCCAAGGCATGGCAGGATATGCAAGCCGCCGTGCGGGGGATGACGTCATGAAACCGAGGGATCGCGCCCTGAGACAGGAAAATGCGTTTTACAAAGAACTGATCGGGTCGCTGCCCGGTGTTTTCTACATGACCGATGCGCGAGGGCGTTTCCTGTTGTGGAACCGCAATCTCGAAAAAGTGCTGGGACTGAAAAGCGATGAGTTGTCCGGCTTGTCCGCGCCGGATATTTTTGGGGAAGACGAGAAGCGCCTGATCGGGAGCAAGATCGGCGAAGTGTTCCAGAAGGGCGAGGCGGCGGTGGAGGCATCGCTGGCGGCAAAGGACGGTGCGAAAACGCCGTACCATTTTACCTGGCGACGCGTGGAGCGGGACGGCGAGCCGGTGCTGATCGGCATGGGGCTGGACATCACTGAGCGCAATAAGACGCATCAGGCGCTCCAGCGCCACAAGCAGGTCATCGAGACGGTGCGGGACGGTTTCTGGATGACTGATGAGCAGGGGGTGCTGGAAGAGGTGAATGAGGCCTACGCCAGAATGTCCGGTTACACGATGCAGGAGTTGCTGGGTATGCGCATCAGCCAATTGGAGGCGCGCGAGCAGCCGGAAGAAGTCGGCGCGCATATCGACAAGATCATGATGCGGGGACATGACTGCTTCGAGACGCGGCACCGGCGCAAGGACGGAAGCGTATTCGACATCGAGGTGTCGGCCACCTTTTTGCCGGAATGCCGGAAATTCTTCGTGTTCGGGCATGACATCACCGGGCGCAAGCGGGCCGAGCTGGAACTGCGCGTGGCAGCGGCCGCATTCGAGACGCACGATGCCATCCTCATCACCGACGCGCAGGCCAACATCATCCGCGTCAATCGCGCGTTCAGCGAGATTACCGGCTACAGCGCCGCTGAAGTGCTGGGCAAGAATCCGCGCATCATGAATTCGGGCAAACAAGACCGCGCTTTCTACACCAGAATGTGGCAGCAATTGCTGTCTGGCGGTGCGTGGGCGGGAGAAATATGGGACAGGCGCAAAAACGGCGAGATATACCCCAAATGGTTGAGTATCACCGCCGTGAAGAACGGGCGTCAGGAAACCACCCAATACGTCGCCATTTTCAGCGACATCACCGAGCGCAAGCGTATCGAGGAGAAGATACGCAATCTGGCGTTCTACGACACGTTGACGGAACTCCCCAACCGGCGCCTGTTGATCGAGCGCTTGCGCGCCGCACTGCCGGCTTCGGCACGCCGGCGCGATTACGGTGCGGTGCTGCTCCTCGATATGGACCGGTTCAAGGTGCTCAACGACACGCTGGGACACGATTGCGGCGACCTGATGCTGGTCGAGGTGGCAAACCGCATCAAGTCTTGCGTGCGCGGGATGGACACCGTGGCGCGGCTGGGCGGCGACGAGTTCGTGGTGTTGATCGAAGGGGTCAGCCGGGACGAGCAGGACGCCTCGCGCAAGGTGGGCATGGTCGCCGAAAAAATCCGCGAGGTGCTGGCGCGCCCTTACCGGATCAAGAAGCGCGAGCACTACAGTTCGCCCAGCATCGGCATCGCCATGTATCGCGATCACGGGGAATCGGTGGATGCGCTGTTGCGGCATGCCGATCTGGCGATGTATCAGGCCAAAAACAGCGGGCGCAATGCGGTGTGCTTCTTCGACCGGGTGATGCAGGACAATGCCGAGCGCCATGACGCGCTGGAGGGGGACCTGCGCCATGCCGTCGGGCACGGCGAATTGCGTTTGTATTATCAGGTGCAGGTGGATAACGCGCAGCATCCGGTCGGAGCGGAGGCGCTGCTGCGCTGGGAGCACCCGCAGCGCGGGCTGATGCTGCCGGATCAGTTCATCCCGGTCGCGGAAGAGAGCGAGTTGATCCTGGAGATCGGACGCTGGGCGCTGACCGAAGCCTGCACCCAACTGGCGCGCTGGCGCGATGACGCGCGCATGCGGCAAATGACGCTGACGGTGAACATCAGCGCGCGCCAGTTCGCCCGGGCGGATTTCGTCGGGCAGGTGGGAACGCTGATCGGGCAGTACCGGATCGGGCCGAAGCGTTTGAAGCTGGAACTGACCGAAGGCGTGGTGACGGGCGATCTGACCGGAGCCGTGGAGAAGATAAAAGCGCTGCGCAACATAGGGGTCGATCTGGCCATGGACGATTTCGCCACCGTGTATTCTTCGTTGCATTATCTGAAGAACCTCTCTTCCGACCAGCTCAAGATACACCGCGACGTGGTGCGGGGAGTGACATCCTCGGAGGGCGGCGATGCGCAACTGGTACAAGCCATCGTCGACCTGGCCAGGAATATGGATCTGCGTATCTTCGCCGAAGGGGTGGAGACCGAGGCGCAGTTCGCCTTCCTCAAGCGGCATGATTGCAAGGCGTATCAGGGTTATCTGTTCAGCAAGCCGGTACCGCTGGAAGAGTTGCAAGCGTTGATGGACAGGCAGCGCTGACCCCTCCATCTTCCGCGAGCGGTACGCTGTTTCCGAACTATAATGCCCGAAAATCACTGAATGACCGCACATGGAAAAAAGTAGCGACGGACTCAAAGTGTTGGTGGTAGAAGACAGCAAGGTCACCATGAAGGTGCTGTGCAATTATCTGGGGCGCATGGGGATCACCCCGCTGGCCTCGGAGACCGGAGCGGAAGCGATCGACATCTACCATCGCGAACAGCCGGACATCATTCTCCTGGATGCGCAACTCCCCGATATCGACGGCTTCGATGTGGCACTCAAGATACGCGCGCTGGAAAAGGCCGCAGACTGGACCGCGATCATCTTCCTCACCAGCATGTCCAAAGACGAAGACCTCGCGCGCGGCATCGAAGTGGGCGGCGACGACTATCTGATGAAACCGATCAGCGAGGTCGTGCTGAAAGCCAAGGTGCGCGCCATGCAGCGCCTGGTCGAGATGCAACGCTCACTGGTGCGAGTCACCCAGCAGTTGAACGCGGCGAACGTGAAGTTGCGGCATCTCTCCGCCACCGACGGACTCACCGGCATCGCCAACCGGCGCATGTACGACGAACTGGCGATACGCGAGTGGCGCCGCTGCGAACGCATGGGGAAACCGCTGGCGCTGGTGATGGTAGACGTCGATCACTTCAAGCTGTTCAACGACAAATACGGCCACCAGGCGGGCGACGAGTGCCTCAAAAAAGTGGCCGACCAGGTGGGCAAGGTCGCGCCACGCGCCACCGACTTGGCCGCGCGTTACGGCGGCGAAGAGTTCGTGCTGGTGCTGGGCGAGACGGATACCGACGGCGCCAAGTGGATCGCCAACCGCCTGCGCCAGCAGGTTTCCGAATTGAACATCCCGCATTACGCCACCGATTCGCGCCACGTCACCATCAGTTGCGGCGTGGCCTCCGTCGTGCCCGATGAAAAACTCGCGCTGGATACGCTGCTCAAGTCCGCCGACCACGCTTTGTACCGCGCAAAGAAAGCGGGGCGGGATCAGGTCGGGGCGGGGGTGTATGGTGCGGTCGGATAGCTATAGGGCACCTCTAAAAATCCAAACTTCGTCGCGATACTGCGTTGCTCATAAAAAATTACTCCTAACATATCAAACATATGCGTCGTCGCAATTTTTTACGCGCGCCTTGTCTCGCTTAGAATTTTGAATTTATA
>SCUU01000250.1 GCA_004297065.1 Gallionellaceae bacterium | reverse complement strand
GGCGACCTCCGGCAGGCGGAGGCGGCCGAGCGCGTCGACGCCGCCGGGCTGGTCGTGAGCCCGGGCTTCATCGACATCCACCAGCACGGCGACCTCAGCCTGCTCGCCTGCCGGACGGCGGACAGCGCGGTCCGCCAGGGCGTCACCACCGTGGTGACGGGGAATTGCGGGCACGGCTGCGCGCCGCTCGCCGACGGCGGCATCGCCGCCCTCAACGTCATCGGCCGCCGGACAGAGTGGGGGTTGCCGATCGACTGGACCACCTTCGCCGATTACCTCGAGCGGCTGCGCGTGCCGGGCCTCGGGGTCAACGTCGCCCCGCTCGTGGGCCACGGCCCGATCCGCGTGGCGGCGATGGGCTTCGCGGCGCGGCGCGCGACCCCGTCCGAGCAGGCGCGCATGCGCGCGCTGGTGGCGCAGGCGATGGACGAGGGTGCGGTCGGCCTCTCCAGCGGCCTCGAGTACGCGCCCGGCAGGCAGGCCGACGCGGAGGAGCTCATCGACCTCTGCCGCGTCGTGGCCGCGCGCGGCGGCATCTACGCGAGCCACATCCGCAACCGCGGCCTCGAGCTCGTCACGGCGACGGACGAGGCCATCGCCGTCGCCGAGACGGCCGGGCTCCCGCTGCAGATCTCGCACTTCGCGCCGCGCTCCTATACGCCGCCGGGCGACTGGGACCGGGCGCTCGAGCGCGTCTACGGAGCGCGCGAGCGCGGCGTCGAGGTGCACATCGACACGTTCCCGTACACGTGGGGGCCGGGGCCGATCGCGGCGATGCTGCCGACGTGGGCGTTCGAGGGCACGCCCCGCGAGGTCCTGGCGCGCCTGCGCGACCCGGCGCAGCGCGCGCTGATGCGCGACGGGGCGGACACGCGCTTCGCCCTGGCCGTCAAGCTCGGGCTCCTCGGCGAGAGCTTCCTCGCGTTCTCGCGCGCTCGCCCGGAGCTCGTCGGGAAGAGCTACGCGGAGATCGCCGCGCTCCGGGGCGGCGACCCCTACGATGCCATCCTCGACGTCATCGCGGCCGAGGGAGAGGACCTCTACAACGTCATCGGACGCAGCCGCTTCGCCAGCGATGAGGAGCTGC
>SCUU01000249.1 GCA_004297065.1 Gallionellaceae bacterium | reverse complement strand
ATCCTGCCCCCACAGCAGGAACTCGATCGTGTGCCATCCCGACGCGATGTTGGTCTCTCCGCCCCGCTCGTTCTGCCCGACGATCGCCTCTCGGGTGATGGTGCGAAGCTCCTCGGGGCGATTGATGAGCCCGCTCGCTGGCATCGACTCGACGTAGTCGACGAAGTTCTCGTCCATGGGCCACGCGTTGAGGCGCCCCTCCAGGTTACCGCTTGCCTCGTCGTCGATCGGGCCGCCGTAGAAGCGGAACGCATCGGTCCGGTCATACGAGACCCGCGCGGTGATCCACGCCTGTCGCGCCGTCGCCAACGTCGCCTCGGAGGGCGTCGCGAGGAAGGCCACGACGGCGGCCTGCATCGCGGTCGCGCCGTCGACCACCAACCCGTAGCTGCCGTGGACGACCGTCGCGTACTGCCGCACCACGGGTGTCGCCTCGGCGGCGGGCACCGGCGGTTGCTGCGCCACCGGGTCGTCGCCGCACCCCGCCAGCGACCCGACTATCAGCATCATCCACACGCCCGACAGGCTCATCCGGTTCTTCACTCAGTCACTCCATCTGTCCGACCACCTCCGCCGATCCACCCTCGCTCGGGTGTCCGTTGGGCCGAATATGAGAATGACTCTCATTTGTTCTGTCGCTATGTCAACCGTCGGCTGGGGCAGCAGGCTCGCGCGAATGAACGATGTTTCCAGCGATCCGCCGGGGTCGGTCCCCTGTCGCTGAAGTGATTGTCGAAGGTCAGCGTGGCGATGCGCGCCGCGGCCCGCACCCTCATGGAGGCCGTGTGTCCGTCTCGACTCCTACAGTCGAACGCTGCGCAGACGGAGCGCGTTGGAGATGACCGACACGGAGCTGAGGCTCATGGCCGCCGCGGCCAGCATCGGGCTGAGAAGCAGGCCAGTGAGGGGGTAGAGCACTCCGGCCGCCACCGGAATGCCCAGGGCGTTGTAGCCGAACGCGAAGGCGAGGTTCTGCCGGATGTTGGTCATCGTCACGCGACTCAGTCGACGCGCCCGAACGAGGCCCCCGAGGTCGCCCTTCACC
>SCUU01000040.1 GCA_004297065.1 Gallionellaceae bacterium | reverse complement strand
TCCACGGTTCATTAATCCCCAGCAAGTGCCGGTACAGCTCTTTGCTTTCCATCGCTCGTCTCCTAACCCAGTCAGAGACGATAGATTATCTTTTACCCACGCAATTGTCCGATGAACCAAATTTCTCAAGGAACTCTCATGCTCCATGTCCTTATTGGCGATCAGCAAGACCTTGAAGCCATTGGCTATGCAATTGAACGAGATGGAGTTATTTCTTGGGTAGTGCCAAGGAGTGCTGTGCCAGGAGATGCTGTACTTATCTTTTTTCGTAATATGAATGCCATTTTTGGTACGGGTGAAGTTCTGGCCACCCCCATGCCCTCAATGTTTGGCAACCGTCATGTTCACCGTGCAGAAATCGGCATTGGCCCTGCGATAGACCCGCCTCTGTCACTTGATGAATTATGTGGCCTTTTGCCCAATTGGGCTTGGCTCCGTTATCCAAGAACCTACACAACGCCTTCTGATGAAATCGCAGAAAAGCTATGGGAAATTTCTGTTAATCGCCTCGCGGAAGAAAGCGATGGTCGTGATGAACTGTCTGAATCGGAGACATATATTGAAGGTAGCGTAAAGAAGGTTTTGGTCAACCAGTATGAGAGAGATTCTGCTGCGCGAGAAAAATGCCTCGAACATTACGGTTCAACGTGTTGTATTTGTAATTTTGATTTTGGCAAGCACTACGGCGATGACATGAGAGGATTTATTCAGGTTCACCACATCCGGCCATTAGCCGATATTGGAAAAGAGTATCAAGTTGATCCAATTGCAGATCTTATCCCAGTGTGCCCAAATTGCCATGCTGTAATTCATTCAAGAAGAATTGCATTCTCACCTGAAGAAGTTAAAAATCTGCTTGATGAAAATGCTAAAGAAATCTAACCCCTCGCCCAAGCGGGACGGTATTCTTCCCCCGAAATAATTGACTGCAAATCACTGGCAAGGCTCAAGCGCCAACGAGGCTACGCAGCTTGGCGTCTTCAACCTGGATGTGCTTTACCAACCAATCGCGCAGGTAAGACAGCACATCGAACTGTGCCACTAATGGATTGACGTGCAGTTCTTCGTAGAACTCGCGAATTTTCGCTTCGAAAGCGTGGTGCTGTTCTTCCTGACGCATGACACCTTCAAACCCGTAGTGCGCCATCATCTGCTCCTCGGCGCGGAAATGCACTTTGGCATATGCATCCAATGATTTGATCAGGCGCGCCACATCGCGGGTGCCGCGTTTGTGGATGACCACGTCGTACAGGTCGTTAATCAGGTCGAACAGGTAGCGGTGATGCTCGTCGATGATGTCGATGCCCACACTGAGATTTTCATCCCACGGTGCCCACACGTCCTCTCTCGGCTCCAGCGAGGGAAGTGTCAGCACTTGCTTGGGATCGATGATGTCATCGCGATACAGTTCGCGCACGCGCAAAATTTCCGGCATGGCCGCCTTGAAGGCGTCCACGATGGCCGGGTCGAAATATTTTCCAGATTCGGAAATGATCCAGTTTGTCGCCTCTTCCACCGCCCACGCTTTTTTGTACGGGCGCGTCGAGGTTAGCGCATCGAACACATCGGCCACGGAACATATCCGCGCCAGGATCGGGATTTGTTCGCCCGCCAGGCCTTGCGGGTAACCCGTGCCGTCCCAGCGTTCGTGGTGCGAGCCGGCAATATCCCGCGCCGCCGCGATCAACACATCGTTCCCGGTCAGGATGGTCACGCCGATATCCGTGTGCTTTTTCATGATGTCGAATTCGGCATCGGTCAGCTTGCCCGGCTTGAGCAGCACTGCGTCCGCAATGCCGATTTTCCCGACATCGTGCATGGGTGCCGCGACATAGAGCAGTTCGCGCTGATCCGGCGGCAAGCCCATCGCCTTGGCAATCGCTTGGGCAAAATTGGTCATGCGCATGATGTGCCAACCCGTTTCGTTGTCGCGGTATTCGGATGCGACGCCCAGACTGCGAATCGCGTTCGCACGCGCTTCTTCCAGTTCCAGTTCGCGGATACGCAGCGTTTCGCCGGTCAATGCGTGCTGCACCAGGCCGGAAAGAGCCCGTGCCAAATCGTTCATGAAATCGAGATGGGTGGACGACGCTTGGTATTCGAGCGGCACAAACAATATGGTGTAGCCGATGCCTTGCCCATCAAGGCAAAGCGGCAAGAGGAACAGGCGCTGCTGCCCGGATCCGCCGCCGTCATCCGAACCGAACTGCACCGTTTCAAGCAGACACTGCGGGGCAATGTCTGCCGATGAAAACACCCCGGACTCCCAGCGCATGCCGGATTTCCATGGGGGTGCCATGCCGAATTGGGCGACCTGAAAATAGCGCCCGCGCGGATTGAGCAAGAGCACGGCTCCGCGCGATTCCAGAGGCAGGTTGTGGTAATCGCGCAATATGCCAAACAGGCGTTCAAGCAATACATCCAGATCCGATGTATTGCTACTGGTAACGGTCAACTCGAACACCAGTTTGCTGATGGCACGCAGCTCTTCCTCTTTGTTCATTTCCCCTCCATTCGGCCTTTGCGGCTCCGGGGGAAGTATGAACAATATTTATCTTGCGTCAACCTGTTTTCTCGCAATCGAGAAATCGCATGCCGGCTCGGCGCGCGTTGCTTAACAAGATATGGAATAGATGCTTGTGGGAGGACAAATTGCCCTTCCCCTGAGTTGCCGGACCGGCCTACCGA
This sequence comes from Gallionellaceae bacterium, assembly GCA_004297065.1. Taxonomy (GTDB): domain Bacteria; phylum Pseudomonadota; class Gammaproteobacteria; order Burkholderiales; family Gallionellaceae; genus PALSA-1006. The sequence goes on along the minus strand of SCUU01000040.1, from coordinate 32,054 downwards.
TTTTTTACATGTAATTGAACATCGACAAGTCGGCGATTTGTTTGAACGACTTTTGCGCCGCTTGCAGACTGGTTGTTTGCCGGTTCAGGTCGCTGATGGCTTTGTTGTAATCGAGATCCTGCAAGGTAGACAGTGCCTGTTTGTACTGCAAAGTCAAATCTTCGCCCGTCATTTGCAGCGAATCCAGTTCGTTCAGGCGCGCGCCCAGCGAAGCTCTTGCGGTCAGGACAGTGTCCAGCCCGCGATCCAGCCCGCTCATCGCCTTGCCGAGATTGGTCGTCAGCTGCGCATTTGCGGCGGCGGCACCCGCCGGATTGGTCGCATTCAAAGAGGCGATCAAATCCGCCATGGTCTTGAACAGCCCCTCGTTGGTGCTGGGCGCAACGCTGAAAATATCGCCCGCTACCGGTATCCCTTTAATCAGGAACTGCATTCCGGGAACAACGGTAATCGCCTGTCCGCTCGCATAAGCATTGCCTGCCGACACCACCCCGCCCGCGCCATCGGTCACATCGTAAGTCGTCGGGCTGGTAAAGGTCAGCTGATAACTGCTGCCGGTGAGCAGCGCGGCATTGGTTACCGAACCCTGGCCTATGGAGGCGGCACCCGTATTGGCCGCGTTGGCCTGGGTGACGAATGTGCCGTTGCCGCTTTTTATGCGCATAAAAATATCGGCGCCGGAACCGCTGGCCGCCAATTGTCTGGAACTGCTTACCTGCACCATGCGCTGACCGTCATCCGCCATGTATTGCACGCCCAGCGCGGTATTGACGAACGGGATGGTTCTCCCCTGAAAACCGGAAAACAGATAATTCCCAGTACCGTCGGTACTGTTTGCCAGCGCGACCAACTGATCCAGACGCCCTTGCAATTCTGTCGCAATCGACTGTTTGTCGGCTGGCGAAAGCGCCCCGTTCCCCGCCTGAACTGTCGTGGTTTTTACGTCCGTCAGCAACGTCGTTACATTTTGCAGGATCGCTTCGGCCATGCTGGCGGAACTCTTGGCGGCATTGCGGTTGGTTGTAAACTGGGTATTCGTACCGTCGGCCTGCGCCACCAACAGCGCATTGGCGGCAGACGCCGGGTCGTCGGCCGGAGTTAACATGCGCCTGCCGGATGCGACCTGCTGATTCGTGTGCAGCATCGCCGATTGCTGCAAATTGAGCATCGCTACGTTGGTATCAAAAATCGTACTGGAACTGACTCGCATGGACATGGCGCACCTACCTTCCTAAACCCAAAATTGTGTCGAACAGCGTATTGGCGATCTGCATGGCCTTCCCCGCGGCCTGGTAAGCGCGCTGGTAACGCATCAGATTCGCCGCTTCCTCGTCCAGATTGACCCCGGAGAACGATTGCTGCGTTGCCACCGACTGTGCGGCCATGGCGGCCTGGGCCGTGCTGGTTACTTGCAGCTCGCGGGTTTTATTGCCGATATCGCTCACCCATTGCGCGTAAGCGCCCTGGAATGTCGCAGTCGGTGTGCCGCCCGCCGGGGCACCCAGCGTATTCTTGGTTTGCAAACCGGCCAGCAACAACGCATTGCGGCCATCCGCCGTGGCATTGGTATTCGGGCCCACCGTAAACGTATCCCCGGTAGCGGGAACTCCGCTGATTTGTGTCGTCCAGCCGTTGAAACTGATGTTGCCGCCCGCCGTGTACGTCTGGGCTGCCAGCGTTGCACTGGTGACCGTATCGAGCACGTCGAAAGTCGTCGCGCTGGTAAACGTGATGGTGACCGGATTTTTCAGGTTCACATCCGTCAACGGATGCACCGGATCGGGGGCGGCGGGCGCCAGGGGCGGCGCGGGAGCATTCACCGTTCCCGAGGCAATCTTGCCTGTGCCTTTATTGCCAAACGATGCATTGCTGCGTATCGGCATTCCTGCCGCGATTTTGGCCGTGTCGGTCACGGCGACGGCAATATCGCGCGCGCCGTTCGCCGTCGGGCGGATAATAAAGCTGTCTCCCGCCACCTCGCCGCCGCTCGAAGTCAGCGTCAAGCCGTCCACGGGAGTTGCCGGCAAGCCGGCGGCAAATACCGTCTGCGTGTTGTCGGATAGGCGGGTCAGGGTATAACTGGTGCCGCCGTCGAATTTGAGCCTGTAGTCGCTGCCGGTCAGCGCGGCATAGTCGGTGTTGATCGTGGCCGTCACCGCAGCTACCCCCGCATTCGTGGTGTTGGCATAAACTGCGGGCACGGGCTGCACAAAAAAATTCCCGCCCAAGGCTCCGTTCAGATCCTGCCCCAATTGGTGCTGCTGGTTAATCGTCCCGGCCATGCCCATCGCAACCCGCCCCAGCGCGTTTTGCGAATTCGCCAGCGTCGTATCGCGGAACGCCAGGAATCCGCCCAGGTTGCCGCCTTGCAAGCTGCTTTGCTGCATGGTGGTTTTGCTGCCGTCGAGGTTGTTGTACACGATGTCCTGTTTGGACGGATCGGCAGGCGACTGGGCAATGGCCATGGTAAAGGCCGTAGCGCCGACCACCAGCGATTGACCGTTGCCGATGAACACGTTGTAGGCACCGTCGCTTTGTTTCATGACGCTCACTTTGATTTCCGTGTTCAGCTGGGAGATGAGCTGGTCACGCTGGTCGAGCAAATCGTTGGGCGGCTGCTTGCTGCCCGACTGCAGATTCATGATGTTGTAATTCAGCGCCGCGATCTGCTGCGAATAGCTGTTCACCAGGGAAATGCTGTTGGCAATCTGGCTGCTCACGGAGTTGTTGGTATCGGTCAGGCGCTGGCTTAAAGATTGAAAACGCGCCGCCAGCGCATTGGCGCTATTCAGCATGGTTTGCCGGGCAGGTGTCGATTCGGGAGACGTCGACACATTGTTGACCGCTGTGAAAAAATCCTGAATCGCCGGCGAGATACCCGCATTGGGGTCGGCAATCACGTTATCGATCTGCTGTATCTGGGTATGGTAAGTGCCCAACATCGCCGCCTGGCTCTGTTCGGTCAGTACCTGTCCCGTCAGGAACTGGCTGTACACCCGCCTGACCGTGCTGACATCGGCACCCTGCCCCAAATAGCCGGCACCGGTGAATTGCGGTTGGCGCGTCGCCAATATCACTTCCTGACGGGTATAGCCCGGCGTATTCGCATTGGCGATGTTGTGTCCCGTGGTCTGCAACCCCACTTGCGCCGCATTGAGCGCGCTTACACCGATTCCGTAAATACCGCTTGCCATGATTTTTTCTCCCACCGCTCCACTGGGGAGCTACCCATTCCCGCTATCGGCCATTTTTCCCGATACTTTAATCGACCCTGCCTGAAGTTAAGCCAAGGTGTTTACGCTGTTAATCACTTTGCTCAACTTGTCCCCGTAGTGCGGATCGGTCGCATAACCCGCCTGCTGCAAGGCGTGGGCAAACCCCTGCGCGCTGTCGCCCTGACGCAGCACTTCGGAGTAGCGCGGGTTGCTGCTCAAGGTATTGGCGTAGTCTTTAAACGCTTCGGCATACGAAGCATAGGCGCGGAATTTCTCCACTTGCTTGTGCGCCACGCCGTTGTGATATTCGGTGGTTGTCACTTCGGCCACCTTGCCCTTCCAGTTCGCGCCGGCTTTGATACCGAACAGGTTGTAGCTGTTCGTGCTGTCCGCCATCTTGATCTCGCGCCGTCCCCAGCCGCTTTCGAGCGCTGCCTGCCCCACCATAGAATGGGCGGAAATGCCGGTTTCGCGGCTGGCCTGCTCGGCATGCGGCATGAGCTTCTTCACGAAGTCCTGCTGGAAATTTTCGTTGTAGGCGGAAGGCACCGCGTTCTTCGCTACGGAGCCCGTGGCCGGGGCCGCGCCCGTGTTTGCCGCAGCACCTGCGGTCGGGGACGCATGGCCGAGCTGGCGCACCATAACGTCGGCCAGGCCGATGCCGTGCCCGGACGACATGCTTTGCGCCAATTGCTGATCCAACATCCCGGTAAACATCTTGGTTTGTTCGTTGTCGAACATGCCTTCCTGCGGCGTCGCTTCGCGCATGCTCTTCAGCATCATGTTGAGGAACACCTGCTCGAACTGTTGCGCGGCACCCTTCAGCGCCTGATCCGGCGACTGCTTGGCTTGCAGGCGCAGCTTGTCCAGATTTTGCGTGTCTACGGCCAGACTACCGATATCGTTGGCAGAGATGCCCATGATCGCCCCCGTTAAATAACCTCAAGCTCGGCGCGCAGCGCGCCTGCCGATTTCATCGCTTGCAGGATCGCCAGCATGTCCTGCGGGGTGGCGCCGATGGAGTTCAGCGCGTTGATGACATCGCCCAAAGCCACACCGCGTTTCAGATGCAACAGGTTACCTTTGTCCGCCTTGATCTCGATGGTCGCATTGGTGCTTCCGGCGGTTTGCCCCTGCGACAGCGGATTGGGCTGGCTGACCGTGTTATCGGCGCTGATGGTCACCGTCAAATTGCCGTGCGCCACCGCGCAGTCGTCCAGCATTACCGTCTGGTTCATCACGACCGATCCGGTGCGCGCGTTGACGATGACCCGTGCCATTGCCTGTGCCGCTTCGACCTGCAAATTTTCCACGCGCGAGATGAACGCCACGCGCGCACTGCCCGCCGGGGCTTTGACCTGTATCGTGCGCCCGTCCAGCGCGGCGGCGATTTCGAACTCGGGCGAAATTTCGCGGTTAATCGTGTCGGCCAAACGCATCGCGGTAGTGAAGTCGCCCGAGTTCAGTTCGAGATAAATGGAGTCGCCCTGCCCCAATGCGGTCGGCACCGCACGCTCTACCGTGGCACCGGCGGGGATGCGCCCGACGCTCAGATGGTTGACCACGGTTTTCGATCCGCCCGCCGCCGCACCCGCGCCGCTCACCAGCAGGTTGCCCTGCCCCATGGCGTACACCTGGCCGTCCGCGCCTTTGAGAGGCGTCATCAGCAGGGTACCGCCGCGCAAACTCTTGGCATTGCCGATCGACGAGACCGTGATGTCTATGGTTTGGCCGGGGCGGGCAAACGGCGGCAGCGAGGCCGTCACCGTGACCGCCGCCACGTTTTTCAGTTGCAGGCTGGTGCCGGGCGGCAGCGTGACGCCCATCTGCGCCAGCATGGTGATCGTGCTGTTCACCGTGAAAGGTGTTTGCGTGGTCTGGTCGCCGCTGCCGTCCAGACCGACCACCAAACCGTAGCCGAGCAACTGGTTCTCGCGCACGCCCAGAATGCTGGCCAGATCCTTGATGCGGTCAGCCGATGCATTCAGCGAAGCCGCCAGCATGACGCCGAGCAATATCCATTTGAGTAGCGTTTTCATGATATGGCCTCTTTAAACGTGAAACTCGCGTAGCGATTCGTTTGCCCTTTCTCCCGCGTGCGGGGGAAAGTTGGATAGGGGGAAACGGGCATGGCGAGTTTCATTATCAGGGGTGACGGCTTGCCATGCCCGTTAGAAGGGCAGGATTGCCAGGAAAAAGCGGCTGAACATGGTCGAGACCGCCGCCGAGTCGATGTTGTTTGCGTTCTTGTATTCGATGCGCATATCCGCGACCTGCGTGGACAGTACGGTGTTGCTCGCGGAGATCGTGTTCGGGTTGACCACGCCGTAAAAGCGCACATATTCGTTGGCATATTTCACCGTCACCAGCTTCTCGCCGCTCACCAGCAGATTGCCGTTATCCAGCACTTCGATCACGGTCACGGTGATCGTGCCCGAAAATGCGTTGTTGCCGGCGTTATCGCTGGAACTGCCCGATTTGACGGCATTGCTGCCTGTCGTCGTCGAGCCGCCGAAACCCTGCACTTGCGGGAAGCTGGGCAAGACCACGTTCAGGCTGCCCGAACTGGCCGCATTGGTGCTCGACTTCTCGGTTGCCGTCGTCGCTTCGGCAATGGTGATGGTCAACACATCGCCCACACCGCGTGCGCGGCGGTCTTCGAACAAGGGGCGGCTTGCGCTTGCCTGGAAAATGGAGCCGTTATCGACAGCGGCAACCCTCTGCGCAACAGGACGCACGCTCAGCGGTGACTTGATCTTGGTGGTGGGCGTACATCCGACCGCCACCAGCAGCATTCCCAACAAACCCAGGCCGGTTAATTTACGCATGGCATCTCTCCTCAATTTGAAATCCGATTAAATCTGGGACAATTTCTGCAACATCTGATCCGACGTCGTGATCGCTTTGGAATTGATCTCGTAAGCGCGCTGCGTCTGGATCATGTTCACCAATTCTTCCACCACATTCACGTTGGAGGTTTCCAGGTAGCCCTGCCCCAATGTTCCCGTGCCGTTCGTGCCCGGTGCGGAGGTGCTCGCCGCGCCGGAAGAAGACGTTTCCAGATACAAATTCTGGCCCTGGCTTTGCAGGCCGGTCGGATTGATGAATGACGCCAACTGCATCTGGCCGATCTGGATGGGTGCCACGGTTCCCGCCTGGGTGATGGAAACCACGCCGTCCTGGCCTATTGTCACGCTGGTTGCCCCTGCGGGGATCGACATGGCGGGTTGCACCACAAAACCGCTGGACGTAACCAATTGCCCCTGACTGTCGGTCTGGAAAGAACCATCGCGGGTATAGCCGGTGGTGCCGTCCGGCATCAGCACCTGGAAAAAGCCGCTGCCCTGGATCGCCACATCCAGCTTGTTGCCGGTCTGCTGCATGTTGCCCTGGGTATGGATACGCTCCGCCGCCACTGGGCGTACGCCGGTACCGATCTGCAAGCCCGACGGAATCTGGGTTTGCTGCGACGACTGCGCGCCCGGCTGGCGGATGTTCTGGTACAGCAAGTCCTCGAACACCGCGCGCGAACGTTTGAAACCGTTGGTGCTCACGTTCGCCAAGTTGTTGGCAACCACGTCCATCTGCGTCTGCTGGGCATCCAGCCCGGTCTTGGAAATCCATAAGGAACGAATCATTTCGGTACTCCTTTATTTTCGGCGCTGCTTGAAGACTGGCGGGCATCAGCCCATTACACCTAGGCCTATCCTACTCAAAGCGGGACAAATCAAAGGGGTGATGAGAGGCAAAAAATGGGGCTTATTCGCGCCCTGAGGGGATGTTGCGGCAATGGCCGCAGCGGACCAAACCCGCCGTTACTTAATCACTGATGCAGCGGAATATCCATCGGTTGGGCAGCGCTTACGCATTGATATTGAGCAGTGAACTGGCAGCCTTGGCATTGTTATCGGCGGTTTGCAGCATTTTCATCTGGGTATCGAATTGGCGCGCCAGCGTAATCATGCTCACCATCGCTTCCACGGCGTTCACGTTGCTGCTTTCCAGATTGCCCACCACCACGGTGACTTTGCCGTCGGCTTCCGCCGCATTGCCGTTGCGCGTGCGGAACAAGCCGTCTTCGCCGCGCACCATCTGGTCTTCGGGCGGGTTGGTCAGCTTGATGCGCCCCACCGTAACGACGGCGGCGGGTTTCGTGCCGGTGGGCACGGTCGAGATCGTGCCGTCTTTGGCAATGGTGACTTCGGTGTTGGGCGGCAAGGTAATCGGCCCCGCATCGCCCAGCACATTCAACCCGCTACGCGTTTGCAGAATACCGTTAGAGGTGACTTGAAAGCTGCCGTTGCGCGTGTAAGCCTCTTTGCCATCCGTGCCCTGCACGGCGATCCAGCCTTTGCCGTCGATGGCGACATCCAGATCGCGCCCGGTCGGCTCCATCGAACCCGGGGTGAAATCCGCACCGGCGGTCGAGTCCACCACAAAGGTGCGCGTCGGCAGGCCTTCGCCGACCAGGGGAACCGCGCGGAAGGTATTGATCGCGGCGCGAAAACCCGGCGTGTGATTATTGGACAGATTCTCCGATACTGCCGCCTGCTGTTGCAGTATGTGCGAAGCGCCCGTCATCGCGGTGTAAATCAGGCGGTCCATGGCATCCCCCTCAGTTCAAGCGCATTAACGCAGGTTCGTGATGGTTTGCAGCACCGAGTCCTGTGTCTTGATCGACTGGGCGTTCGCCTGATACACGCGTTGCGCAATAATCATGTTCACCAGCTCGGCGGTCAAATCCACGTTGGCATCTTCGATGGCACCCGACTGCACCACACCCAGACTGGCCGTGCCCGGCGCTCCGGGTAAAGGCGTACCGGCTCCCGACGTCGCTGCCCAGCGGTTGCTGCCCACCGGCTGCAAGCCATGCGGGTTGGAGAAGTTGGCGATGGTTACCTGCCCCAGTTTTTGCGACTGGCCGTTGGTGTAGCTGCCCAGAATCGTGCCGTCAGCGCTGAGGTTAAATCCGCTCGGTAGCCCGGTGGTGTAACCGTCCTGCACCAATGAACTCACCCCGAAAGCCGAACCGTATTGGGTGCTGGCGGAGAAATTGAAGGTCAGCGTCATCGGGTCTGCCGCTGCGGCAATCCCGCCGCCAGCGGGTGCCGCAAGAGGAGGCGTATAAGCTGCCGGCATCGTCAACAAACTGCCTGCCGGCGGTTTGCCGGCGGTATCGAACGACAGGGAGCCCATGGGAATTGCGCTGGGCGGGACGGTCACGACCAGCCCCGGCGCAGGCTGTTGCACCACATTGTCTATGGTCAGGTAAACATTCCACGGGTTGCTGGCTGCCAGAGGGGGCACGGCCAGCGGATCGGCCGCGATCGGCGTGGCTTTCTGGAAATACAACGAGGCCACATGGGGATTACCCAAACTGTCGTAAATCGTGGTGGAAGTCGAGTTGTTATAAGTCGTCGGGTCGGCCTGGTTAAAATTGAGCGCCCCCAACGGCGCGGCGGGGTCCGCCGAGGCAGTTGCCGTGATTGCACCGCGCGCGTCAACATTGAGCCCGACCATCACATTCGGCGTGGCGGAGCTACCCGTCGCGCGCGCCGGAATTTGCGCGGTAGGGATTTGCAGGGGGCCGGGAATGCCGTTCTTGTCCATACCGAACAGGCGCATGCCGTCGGAGGTAACGATAAAGCCCTGGCTGTCCATCTGGAACTGGCCGTTGCGGCTATAAAATTGCGGCGCGGAACTGGCGGAATTCCCCAACTGGAAGAAACCCTGTCCCTTGATCGCGAAATCCATCGAGTTGTTGCTCACACTGATGTTGCCTTGGGTGAACTGTTGCGCAACGGTGGACAGCTTGGTGCCCAAGCCCACGGCAGAGCCCGCCGAGCCGCCGATCGTGCTGGCGTAAACGTCCGCAAATTGAGCCTGCGACAATTTAAATCCCGCAGTGCCCGCGTTGGCGACGTTATTGCCGATCACGTCCAGATTCTTGGCCGCCGCGTTCAATCCACTGAGTCCCTGTTGAAAGCCCATGATGTTCTCCTTATGATTAGCGCCCATTCCGCCTCCCCTCAGGGCCGCGGACAGTCGGATTTACAAAACCTGTTTAATGTCTGACAAAACGAATTCACCCAACTTGCCCACATTCAATTTGGCACCTGCCGCGCCCGGCGTAACCGCATCGACTGTGCCGAACGACAGGGTGGTCGCGGCAGAGGATTTACCCGACGTAACCGCCTCGGCGGAAATCTTGTAGCTGCCGTCGGGCACCGCTTTGCCGGCATCGTTGAGCCCGTCCCACGCCAGAGGAATAACGCCGGGTTTTTGCGCCCCCATTTGCAGGGTGCGCACAATGTTATTTGCGCCATCCTTGATGAGTACCTTGACCGTGTCGGCACCCTGGCCGAGATTCAAACCGGCAATCGCCTGTCCCTTGTTCAAACCCAAGGTCGTTCCGGGAACCAGTACGCCGTGACCGATCATGCTGGTTGCCGACAGCGTCTGCGCAGCCGCCATGCTGTCGCTCAGCGATTGCACGGTCGAATTCAATTTGTCGATACCGGTAACGGTGCTGAGTTGCGCCATTTGCGAAGTGACCTGCGCGTTATCCATCGGATTCAGCGGATCCTGATTCTTCATTTGCGTTACCAGCAGTTGCAGGAATCGATCCTGCGTACTGGCGGCAGAAGCGGCAGTTTTCGCCGAACTGGCCGCAGCCGCCGTCGAATTCGTGCCTTGAACGGAATTAACCATGACTCTTCTCCTTATTGTCCGATGGTGAGCGTTTTGAGTAATAGTGCCTTGGATGTATTCATCACATCCACGTTATTCTGGTAAGACCGCGATGCCGAAATCATGTTCACCATTTCATCCACCGGATTCACATTGGGCAACGTGACATACCCGTCATTGTTGGCCATCGGGTGCTTGGGGTCGTACACCATTTTCATGGGTGCATTGTCTTCCACCACAGCTTCGACTTTAACACCTTCGCCCGGCTGTCCGGCAAAGGAGGTGGTGCTGAAAACAACCTGCTTTGCATGATACGGCTGCCCGTCCGCCCCGGTCGTGCTTTCCGCGTTGGCCAGATTGCTGGCCACCACGTTGAGCCGTTGCGACTGCGCGGTCATGGCCGAACCCGCGATGTTGAATATGTTGAATAATGACATAACCTGCCCTCCTGTTACCCTCTCCCGAAGCCCCTATCCAACTTTCCCCCGCAAACGGGAGGAGGGACAACCGAGAAAATCAACCTTCAATTTACCCCTGCAATGCCGCCAACACGTCTTTGCCCTCGTCGCTCACAAACTTCACGCTCGCCTCATAGCGCAGGGCATTGTCGGCAAACTGCGCGCGTTCCACATCCATATCTACCGTGTTGCCGTCGGCGCTGGGTTGCACCACGTTGCGGTACAACACAGGAGCCCCCAATACGGTTTCTCCGCTACCGCCGCTCAAATGGCTGTTGGAAGTCGCCGCCATTTGCAATTTTGCTCCGCTCCCCGCAATCGCGCCTTGCAGGGCACTGGCAAAATCAATATCCTTCGCCTTGTAATTTGGCGTGTCCGCATTGGCGATGTTCGCCGCGATCAATTCCTGCCGTGCCGCACGCAAATTCAGCGCCGCCTGGTGAAACTGGAACATGCTATCGATCCTGCCGGTCATTTCGACTCCCTCCCTGATCCTGACTACTTCCTATGGCGTGCATACTAAACATGGCGTGTACACAACCATCTTTCGATTAGAAGCGGGAAAATGCATTATTTTTACCCTTAGATATCCCCGCCCTGGCGCGACAATACCCACATGAAAAAATTGCTCCTCGCCTTTTTCTGCCTTTTCTCATTTTATGCGCCAGCTGCATGGTCGGATGCAAAGCAGAGTCACGCCGATATCCGCAAAGTGGCGCAAGCGTTTCTTCAGGCAAAAACACAGGGCATGCCGGGCAAAATCGCCATCAAAGTCGACGACCCCGACCGGCGCATTGCCTTCCCTGCCTGTGCCCAGTTAGAAGCATTCATGCCGGCGGGCGCCCAGATGTTGGGCAAAACCAGTGTCGGCGTGCGCTGCAATGAAAAAAATGGCTGGTCCCTGTTTCTCGGTGCCACCATCACCACGACGATTAACATGCTGGTTTCGAGCAAACCCCTGCAGCAGGGGCAAGTTATCGGCAACGATGATTTCAGCATCCAATCCGGCGAACTCGGCCAATCCGGTATCGTTACCAACGCAGCCCAGGTGCTCGGCAAAATACTCAAATTCAGCATTGGTGCCGGCCAGCTGTTGAAGCAAGACATGTTTCGCGCCCCTTACGCGGTGGCGCAGGGACAAACTGTGCAACTCCTTTCGGAAGGACGCGGCTTCAAGCTGCACAGCGAAGGACAAGCCATGAATAACGCGAGCGAAGGACAGGCTGTACAGGTGAAAGTGTTATCGGGGCAAATTATTACCGGCATCGCCAAAGCAAACGGGATTGTGGCGGTACGGCCATAACAGCCGTTTACTCTGCAACAACAGTGCGTTATTGTTGCGGTCGCGGAGTTGAAAATAATTTAAGCCTAACCCTAAAGTTTCCGCGCAAGTTGCCGATGTGTGGGATGAGCAGGACAGTTAAAAGGTGATTCAAATGAAAATTGATAAAAGCAGCAACTCCTTACCATCGGCTTCCGTAAACGAATCGACTGCGCGTGCAAACCCGCCCAAAGCAGCGGGAAGTGCTGTTGCGCCCAAAGGCGTGAACGTCAGTCTGGGTTCAACGACCAGCCAGTTGCGCAGCATGGAAAACAATATCGCCAGCACGCCGCTGGTCGATGCAAAGAAAGTTGCGGAAATTAAACAGGCCATCAGCGAAGGGCGTTTTCAAATCAACTCCGGCGTCATTGCCGACCGCCTGATCGGCAACGTCAAAGACCTGATTAGCGCGAGCAAACATTGACCGACCCCGCTTCCGCAGATTTCCAAACTCAACTAAACAATGAACGCGACGCCCTGCGCGCGTTCATTGCCTTGCTGGAAAAAGAACAGCAAGCCCTACTCCAGCAAGACAACGACCAGCTTCTGGCGTTGGCCGAAGCCAAAACCCAGACCGCCAATAAGCTAGCCTTGATCGCCAATACACGGCGACAGTTCCTGAACACCCACTCCGCGAATCTGGATACCGCCGCGTGGATACAAAAATATGCCCCGGCATGCCAAACCGTTTGGGATGCCGTACGCAAGCTCGCAGAACAGGCGCATCACCTCAACCAAACCAACGGCGAAGTCATCCAGCTCAAGCTGCGCAGCAACCAGCAGGCACTGAACACACTGCTCGGCGCAACGCAAAGTGCCGCAGGGCTTTATGGCCGCGACGGACAGCCCAACATTCCCGTAATGGGACGCATTCTCGGTAGCGGCTGATTCTCGGCTCGCCGCACCGCCATCCGGCGGCAAGCAAATTTAATCTTCGTTGAAACTCAAGGCGCAACACCGCTCGCGGCAGTTTCGGTACTGGCTTGCGGTGTGGACGTGCCGCGCTCCGGCTCGGGCGTGAGCACGGTGATAGTCACGCGCCGGTTGCGCGTGCGGCCTTCCGGGGTGTCGTTGCTCAGCACCGGATGGTTGTCGGCCGAGCCCGCAGCGGTAAGACGTTTGGCTACGACGCCCTGCTCGATGAATAAACGCACCACGCTGCTCGCTCGCGCCGAAGACAATTCCCAGTTCGACGGGTACATGGCAGTGCTGATCGGCAAATTATCCGTATGGCCTTCGACTTCGATGGGCTGGTCGCCATCCACCAGCACCTTGGCCACCTCCGCCAGCGTTTTCTGCGCCGCCGCCGCCAGTACCGCATCGCCGGGGGCGAACAGTGCGCTGGCGTTGATGTCCAGCACGACGCCGCGACTGGTTTGGGAGACGCTCATCTGGCCGTTTTTCACAAACGTCGCCATCACCTGATTGAGTGTGCTCACGAGGTTTTGCATGCGCTCGCTCTGTTTGCGCTGCTGCTCGGCCATGCGGGCATTGCGGCGATCCACGATGGATTTGAAATAAATTTCCTGCTCGGTCAAACGTATCGTGCCGGCTTCGCCCGATTTAGGGACATTGGCGCCGAAAGCCAGCCCCAAAGAAGACCCCAGGACTTTGTACTTGCCTTCGTTGACGGAAGAGATGGCATACATCACCACAAAAAAAGCGAACAACAGCGTGATGAAATCGGCGTAGGAGATTAACCAGCGCTCGTGATTATCGCGATCAACTCTTTTTCTGCGAAATGCCACGGGAATTTAAACTCGCGAAGTAATTCTGGAATTAACAATGTCTCCTCTCGTTTGCCTCCTCTCCCGCAAGCGGGAGATAACCAGCCACTTGCCAGCTCTTGTACTCTGCCCGCCAACGGCGGGTGGGGTGTGCTGGCTTAGTGGATTGGCTAGTAGCCCCATCAGGATTGAGGAGAGGGCACTCCCCGTGCAGGGCCGGGGTAAGGAAAACGGATACATCAAATTCATTTTCATTTCCATGTCTAGGAGATGTAACCCTTGAGCTTGTTCTCGATGAAGCGCGGATTTTCCGCGTTGGCGATCATGACCAGACCGTCGATGAGCATTTCGCGCATGACCAACTGTTGCATGATGACCATTTTCAGCTTGCCGGCGATGGGCAGGAACACCAGATTGGCGAGGCCCACGCCGTATATGGTGGCGATAAACGCCACGGCGATGCCCGCACCCAGTTTGGAAGGGTCGCCCAAACTCTGCATTACGTGGATCAAACCGAGGACGGCCCCCAGAATGCCGATGGTCGGGGAATATCCTGCCGCCGATTCCCATACCCGCGCGCCCTGCCAGCGCAACTCCTCATAGGTATGCACATCGACTTCGAGCACTTCGCGTATTTTTTCCGCGCTGTTGCCGTCCACCAGCAGTTGCAGGCCTTTGGCGACGAACGGGTCTTTCACGCTCCTGATCTGCGCCTCCAGCATCAACACGCCCTCTTTGCGTGCCACGCTGCTCCAGGCCGTCAATTGGTAGGCCAGACTCTGCAAGTCGATCTTGGGCGTAACGAATGCCCAGCGCCCCATTTTGAGCCCGGACATGAACACTACCTGCGGATTTTGCAACATGACTGCGCCCAGCGTACCGCCGAACACAATGAGAAAAGCCGCGCCTTGCAGCAAAACCGAGACCGAACCGCCTTCCAGCAACTGGCCGCCGATAATGCCTGTCAGTGCGATCAGCAGCCCGAATAGACTCAGCTTATCCATCAATGCCCCTTCAACGCGGCGCGCAAACGGGCGACAGCCTGGCTATGCAATTGGCACGCGCGCGACTCGCTCACCCCCATCACTTCGCCGGTTTCGCGCAAATTCAAATCCTGTTCGTAATGCAATGCCATCATCAGGCGCTCGCGCTCCGGCAACACATCAATTGCCCGCACCAGAGCCGCACGGAAACGGTCATCCTGCAATAGCTCCATAGGATTTGCATCGCCATCGAACTCGTGGCGGTCAAAGAAGTCTTCGTCACCCTCACCATGAAAATCTTCGTAATAGACCAGTTGCGCGCCGCGCGCTTCCAGCAGCATTTGCTGGTATTCCGGCAGAGTCACGCCCAGCTCTTTCGCGATCTCCGATTCGGCGGGCGTTCTGCCCAACAACTGCTGCAAACGATGGATCGCCGCCTCGATGCGGCGCATGTCGCGGCGCAGGCTCCGGGGCAGCCAATCCGCGCCGCGCAGTTCATCCAGCATGGCGCCGCGTATGCGCTGCGCGGCATAGGTTTCAAACTGCGCGCCGCGCAACTCGTCATAGCGCCCTGCCGCATCCAGCAAGCCCATCATGCCGGCCTGTATGATGTCGTCCACCTCCACGCTGCCCGGCAATTTGACCATCATATGGTGCGCGATGCGCTTCACCAGGGGCGCATACTCTTTCAGGCATTCTTCTTTGTCGCTTAGGCCGTTTGCCGTGTACATAGCGTTTACATTGCTTCTCATGTAATGGCAGACACCGCGCTCAAGGGGTGCGCCTGCCGGATCAGGCGTTGCATGACTCTGGTTAAACCGCTCATTTTTTCGTCCGTCACGTTTTTTGCATGCATCAGATTGTGTGCCAGTTCGCCGAACGCCACGGAGCCTTGCGCGCTCGGGAATGCTTCGACGACCGGGCGGCATAATTGTGTCGCACGTTTGAGCTTTTCATCAACCGGAATATATCCCATATATCCCAGCCGTACTTGTAAATTGCGCCATGCCAGTTGCGCCATATTGTCGAAAATCGCGCGCGCATCGCCCGCGTCGTTGATTTTGTTGACCGCGATATCGAAGGTCTGGCGACCATTGTGCAGCGCCATCTGCTTGAGCATGGCATAGCTTTCGGTAATCCCGCTCGCCGTGCCGTTCAGCACCAGCATCAACGGCTCGTCGCCGGACAGGCTCGCGCACACCGAATGCCCCGCGCGCGCGGCAGCATCGACCAGCACCACGTCCATGCCTCTGGCCGCCTGCGTCAACGACTCCAATAATTGCTCGCGCCCGTCTTCGCCCAGCCTGGGCAGTGCCTGCATGGCGCGGGCAACCGGCAATATCTGGACACCATCGCTGCCGCGCAACATAACTTCGCGTAACGTTTTGTCACCGCGCACCACGTTCAACAGGTCGTAACGCGGCTTGAGCGCCAGCGTGTTGGCCACATTGTTCTGGGTCAGGTGCTCGTCCAGTACCAGCACATCCTTGCCGGAGCGCGCCCATGCCGCAGCCAGATTGACCACCACACTGGTGGCACCCAGACCGCTGCGGGCACCGACGACAGTGACCACCCGTGCCGCGGATCGCGCCAGCAAACGGCGCAGCCCTTCGGCCTGGTCAGAATCGAAAAATTGCTTTTCGCCATCGCCCCCTCCCCCGATGGGGGAGGGTTGGGGCGAGGGAACACTCGTCAGGTATCCGGCGGAAAAAGTATCATGCAGCATATTCGGCCCGCATCATGGGTGCCGCGCCGGAACCCGCCATAAACGCGGGGAACTCCAATTCCTGCATCGCAAATGCCGTGGGTTTGGCACCCGCCTTGAACGCGCGGTGCAGCAGATAGTCCAGATTCACTTCGTGCAGGTCTTCCGGTACGCGCTGGCCGCTCGCGATGTAATGCATGGTCAGCTTATGGCGCACCACCACATCCAGCACCGTACCCAAAGTCACCGCCTCATCCAGCTTGGTGGGGATGCAGCCGACCACCCCGCTTCCGTGGTACATGCGCACCACATCGTCCAACGTGCCGCCCGCACTGGTCGCGTTCAACAGCAGCAGGCGTCGCACACCGGCGGCATCGAACATTTCCGCCTGCCCGGCCACACGGCTGTCGCGCTGGCCTACCCCCATGGTGTCGATCAGCACCAGATGTTTGTGCTTCAGGCCGGACAGGGTGAGCTTGAGGTCTTCCGTATCGCGCACGGCATGCACGGTCGCGCCGAGTATCTTGCCGTAGATTTTCAATTGTTCGTGCGCGCCGATACGGTAGCTGTCGGTCGTGATGAGCGCGACCTTGTCGGCACCGTAGCGCACCACGGCACGCGCGGCCAGCTTGGCCGTGGTCGTGGTTTTGCCCACGCCGGTCGGGCCGACCAGCGCATAGACACCGCCGCGTGTCACCACATCGTCGGCTGCCGAGGCGGTGCGGATGTTATGCGCGAGAATGCGGCGCACCCAGGCGCTGTCTCCGTTGACCGGCATCTTGTCGAGCAACTGACGCGACAGGGCCGGGCTGAAACCCACATTAATCATGTCGCGCATCAAGGTGCTGCGTTTGGGGTCGCGCTGCTGCATGTCGCTCCAGGCCATGCACGCCATCTGCTCTTTCAGCATATTGTGCATGGTTTTGATCTCGCTCAGGATGCCCGCCTGTTCCGCCGCAGGCGTCGCCGCAACTTCCTCTTTTTTGGCAGTCGCAATTTCGCGTTGGGTGTTGGCATCCAGCACCTTGGCACCCAGAGCCGCAGCCTGATTCAGCGCCTGTTTGTTGAGTGCCGCCGGAGCCGCTTTCGGCGCGCTTACTTTGGTTTCGCTCAGGCGCGACAATTCCGCACTGCCCATCGCCACGATCTCGACGCCGTCCGCCACTTTGCGGTTGGACAGGATAACTGCGTCTTCCCCCAGTTCGACACGCACCAGCTTCAATGCCTCGCGCGAATTTACCGCGATAAATTTTCTAGCGTTCATGCTCTACCCCCTACCAAAGATGTGACCCTAACCGTTTTGAATCCCGGCACTTCCTCATGCGAAATAACTTTGAGCTGCGGCAACGAGCGCTTGAGGAAACGCGCCAGCAGATCGCGTATCTGTCCCGGCACCAGCAGCACCGTGGGTAAGCCCATTTGTTCCTGCGTTTGTGCGGCGGAACGCGCTTCGCGCAACAGCGTGGAGGCCAGGCCCGGCTCGATAGCGGAACCGCCGCCGGCCTGCATTGCCTGCGCCAACACGTATTCCAGCTCCTTGTCCATGCCGATGACTTGCAACTCCTGCGCCGACGGGTAGAACTGCTGCACGATAGCCGGGCCGAGCGCAACACGCACCAGACCGGTCAACACTGCAGCATCCTGGGTACGGGTCGCATGTTCCACCAGCGTTTCCAGAATGGTGCGCATATCGCGGATATGCATGCCTTCGTCGAGCAGGCTCTGCATGACTTTCTGTACGGTCGAGAGCGGCAACAGCTTCGGCACGAGGTCTTCGATAAGCTTTGGCGCGATCTTGGCAATATGATCGAGCAACTGCTGCAACTCCTGACGCCCCAGCAATTCGGCCGCATAGGTATGGATGAGGTGGCTCATGTGGGTTGCCACCACGGTGCCGGCATCCACCACGGTAAAGCCCATCGCTTGTGCGTTTTCGCGCATCTCCGCCTCGATCCAGGTAGCAGGCAGGCCGAACGCTGGATCGGTCGTTTGCATGCCCGGCAACACGCCGCTCGCACTGCCCGGATCGATCGCGAGGAACATATTGGTATAAGCCTCGCCGGTACCGATTTCGGCACCTTTCAAGGTGATGCGGTAAGCGTTGGGGCGCAGATCGAGGTTGTCGCGGATATGCACCGACGGCGGTAGGAAGCCCATTTCCTGGGTGAATTTCTTGCGTATGCCTTTGATGCGGCGCAACAGATCGCCGTCTTGCGCCTTGTCCACCAGCGAGATGATGCGATAGCCCACTTCCAGACCCAGCACGTCCACCTGCGCCACATCTTCCCAGCTGGCTTCGGGGGTCTCGGATTGAGGTGCCACCACCGCTTCCATAACAGGTTGTTCGGCAACCTTCTTGCTGCGCTGCAACAAGAAGTAAGCGAGCCAGCCCATCACACCGGCAAGCAACAGGAAAGCGAAATGCGGCATGCCGGGAATCATCCCCATCAGACCGATGATGCCCGCCGTAAGCAACAGCACTTGCGGGCTGGTGAAAAGTTGTTTGATCAGCTGCTGGCCGATGTTGTCATTACTGGTCACACGGCTTACCACCAGACCGGCAGCGGTCGAAATCACCAGCGCGGGCACCTGTGCCACCAGGCCGTCACCAATCGCCAACAGGGTATAAGTCTTGGCCGCGGCAGCCATATCCAGATTGTGCTGCAACACCCCCACCACAAAACCGCCCACCAGGTTGATCGCCAGGATGATGATGCCGGCTACGGCATCGCCGCGCACGAATTTGCTCGCACCGTCCATTGCACCGTAGAAATCGGCTTCCTGCGCCACTTCCGCACGGCGGCGGCGAGCCTCATCTTCGCCGATCAAACCCGCATTCAAGTCGGCATCTATGGCCATTTGCTTGCCGGGCATCGCATCCAGAGTGAAACGCGCGCCCACTTCGGCGATGCGTCCCGCACCCTTGGTGATGACCATGAAATTGATGACCACCAGGATCGCGAACACCACGATACCCACCGCATAGTTGCCGCCCACCAGAAAATGGCCGAACGACTCGATCACCTTACCCGCCGCATCCGGGCCGGTGTGCCCCTCCATCAACACCACGCGCGTGGAAGCGACGTTAAGCGACAGACGCAGCAAAGTGGAAATCAGCAGCACGGTCGGAAAAGAAGCGAAATCCAACGGTTTCAGGGTATTCATACTGACCAGCAACACCATGATCGCCATCGCGATATTGAAGGTGAACAGGATGTCGAGCAGAAACGGCGGCAGCGGCAACACCATCATCGCCAGGATCATCACGATCAGCACCGGTCCCGCCATGCTGCGCAAACCCAGGCGTTTGAACGTATCTTGAAGCAGTTGTAGAAAATTCATTTGCCGCAACCTTCCTTCCGAATTTGCACCGCCCGAAACAAGACCCAATGGGTCTTTTAGTGATGCCTATTATCGGAAGTCCGGAAAAAAGCGAGCGGCAGAATAGAAGGGGATTTAGGCGGCTATTTAGGGCGCTTCTAAAAATTCAAATTTCTGATGAAACTACTAGCCATTCGACTAAGCGCGATGAAGCATGCGCTAAGTCGCTGGTTATAAGCAAGACAAGGCGCGAACAAAAAATTACGACGCAGCATATATGTGATATGTAAGGAGTAATTTTTTGTGAGCAACGCAGTATTGCGACGAAATTTGGATTTTTAGAAGCGCCCTTAAATCGGCTGGGGTGAAGCTCCAGCCGAAACCTGACGGAAATATGCAGACTCTGCGGGCAAAAATACGCATCCCCAGCCTTGCAATATCGACCAGACTTCCTCGCCGTATCGCTCGCGCGTACCCGTATGCATCCACTGCCGCCCATCGTGGTTTTCGTAGCGGCACCGGTACTTGCGGCAAAACGCCTTGCGCGCCTTTTCTTTACGCACCCAACTCCTGTGCGAATCTGCTCCCAGGCAAGTTGCCCGGCATCCTGGTGCGGCAACGGCTTGGATAAGGCGCGTGACACCGACGCCCTGGGTAACTTTGGCGATGTTGAGCGCACCTATCTCGACCCAGCCCTTGCTCAAGGGCGCTTCTAAAAATGCAGATTTCGCCCAAATGCAAGACGCCAAATGTATGGTGATCCGACCGCCGAAATCGATTCGGACAAAGACCTTGCCCTGATGCTGACAGAGATTGGCAAAACGGCGGATCATCTGTGCGAGACACTCAAGTTTTATCCCGGACATATGCCGGTGTCGTTCAACCCGAAATGGCCTGTCGGAGAGGTCAAAAAAACTGTTGAACTCCCTCAAGGGAAACGACCGGGACTGGTATGAGCTGTTCTTTGAGTACCTGATCTATGGGATGGGCAAAAAAACCAAAAGTTGATCCATCTCCGCTGCCGCCAACATCCTGTACACGTGATGCACGGAGCGGCGAATACGCCATGACATATGAGGCGGGATACGTTAGCATTGCCGCTTCAAACGCATTCAGGCCGATTGAAGAGCACAACAGTGCCAAAGGGGGGAATGATGAACGATAGCCTGCCATTATCTGGGGTGAAAGTGGTGCTGATCGATGACAGCAATACTATTCGGCGCAGCGGTGAAATTTTCCTGTCGCAAGCAGGCTGCCGCGTCGTACTGGCCGAAGATGGTTTCGACGGCTTGTGCAAGGTGGTCGATACTCGCCCCGACATTATTCTTGTGGATGTGATGATGCCGCGTCTGGATGGCTACCAGACCTGCGCCCTGATTAAAAGCCACCACGATTTCCGCGACATCCCCGTCGTTATTCTGACCAGCAAGGACACTTTGTTTGATCGCGCACGCGGCAAACTGGCCGGCTCGGATCAATATCTTATCAAGCCCTTCAACAAAAAAAGCCTGATCGAAACGGTCTTGGCCCACACACAGCAACAGGAGGAACTGCGCCATGGCTATTAAGAAAATATTGGTTGTGGACGACTCGGCCACCGAGCGCCATGTTATCGGGGAAATATTGAGCAAACAGGGCTTTGAGATTTTGTACGCGGAGAGCGGCGAATCGGGTATAGCCCAAGCCAAACTGGGCAAGCCCGATCTGATCATCATGGATGTGGTTATGCCGGGTCTGAACGGTTTTCAGGCAACGCGCGCAATCACCAAGGATCCCGAAACGCAACATATCCCGGTGCTGATCTGCACCAGCAAAGACCAGGAAACAGACAAAATTTGGGGGCTACGCCAGGGGGCCAAGGATTACGTGGTCAAGCCGATCATAGCGGCTGAACTGCTGGGCAAAGTCGCGGCGCTCGGCTGATTTGTCATGTCAAAACGTCTCAATCTGCGCGAATTCCAGCAGGGTTTAAGCAACCGCATTCAGGCGAAGGATCGCGCCGGCAATCAGGTTTCCACGCTGGGTGTACAGATCGCCGGAGCAAACTGGTTGGTGGACATGGGGGATGTCAGCGAAGTGTTGCCCTTGCCGCCACTGACGCGCGTGCCGTTGAGCAAATCCTGGTTTCGCGGCGTCACCAATGTGCGCGGCAACTTGTACTGCGTGGCCGATATGGCCGCGTACCAGCACAATGGGGAAGCGTCCGGCGACATCGCCAACCGCGTGTTGCTGCTCGCCGAGCGGCACGGCTTCAATGCCGCATTGCTGGTGGATCGCGTGCTGGGATTGCGCGACGCGCGGACATGGCAGCAAAGCGAAGCCGAGGGACAAAGCGAGTATCGCGACAATCAGGGCGGTACCTGGCACAAGTTGGATATCGTCGGCTTGCTGGAGCAGGCTGAATTTTTGCAAGTGGCAATTTAACAATTTCCGTTATCTGTTCCCGTGTGGGGAGAAAAAATAACATGGCATTCAAGCTGAAATTACCCCAATTCAAACTGTTCACAAAAATCGGCGCGGACGATGTGTCCAAAGTGGCGAACGCTCCGTTACCTGTAATCGGTCGCCTGCCGATCGCGCAACAGATGAAAATATTGGGTATTGCGACAGTGGCCTGTCTGGTCATTGCGGCGGTGGCGGCATATATCAATAACCGCGAGAACGGATTCAGTTCCAGTTATATCGCCCAGTCCGGAAAGTTGCTGATGCTGTCGCAGCGGCTGGCCAAGGATGCGCAATCCAGTTTGACGGGACAGTCCGAAGCATTCGGGAGCATAGGCCAAAGCAAGAAAGAAATTTCCGGCATTCTGGAATTGCTGGACAAAGGCGATAGCTCGCTGCCAGCCACCGCCGGCGACGCGCGCGACGCGTTGAATTCCCTGAAGGTATCCGTGAACAAAACGCTGGCGGACGCGCAAACGGTGGAAGGCGGGCGCAGCGGCCTCGTGACTCTGGGCAAGGCCATCGAAGTGATTGATACCACCAGCGAAACATTCCGCGGCATCAACCAGCAATTGATCGAAAGTTATTCCGGCGACCAGAAAGTGCAGGCGATCCGACTTGCGCTCGCCGTGGAACGGCTCGCCAAAGACGCCGCGAAGATGCTGGCTAACGATGTGACGCTGGAACAATTGGCGCAAATGGGAGTGGATACTTTTGCCGCTGCAGATGCGCTCGCGGCATTGCCCGCAACCGACCCCAGAGTGCAGGGCGCGCTGAATCGCTTCGAACCCTATCGCAACAGTATCGAAATTCTGGTTTCGCAATCGCGCAACCTGGTGGATGCGAAAGCCGCCGCCAAAGCAATTCTGGATGACTCGAACCTGCTGCTGGCCAAATCGCAGGCTTTGGTCAACAGCTACCAACTGGCGTTGACCTCGCGCATCTCGGGAGCGGTTGCGCTGTTGGCCGGCGTACTGACCCTGTTGCTGTTGCTGCTTATTTTCAAGGAATATCTGGACGATTCGAACCGCCGCGCCAGAGAGTCGGAACGCATCAACAAGCAGAACCAGAACGCGATTTTGCGTTTGATGAACGAGTTGAGCGATTTGGCGGAAGGCGACTTGACGGTGCGCGCAACGGTGACGGAAGACATCACCGGTGCGATTGCCGACTCGGTTAACTACACCACCGAAGAACTGCGCAAACTGGTTGCGGGCATTACCGTTGCGGCAGGCCAGATCAGCCATGCCACCAAAGACGCTACGGATGTTTCCAAAGACCTGATGGAGGCGGCGCAAAAACAAAAACGCGAAATTCAGGAAGCCGAAGAATCCGTGCAATTGATGGCCAAGTCGATCAAGGAAGTGGATGCCAGCGCGTCGCAATCCGCTGAAGTGGCGCGGCGCACGCTGGCGGCAACCGAACAGGGCGCCTTGGCGGTGCGCAATACGATTAGCGGCATGGACGGCATTCGCGAGCAGATTCAGGATACCTCCAAACGTATTAAACGGCTCGGCGAGAGCTCGCAGGAAATCGGCGAAATCGTGGATATGATTTCGGACATCACCGAACAAACCAATGTGCTCGCATTGAATGCGGCGATCCAGGCCGCATCGGCCGGGGAAGCCGGGCACGGCTTCTCGGTGGTGGCGGAAGAAGTGCAGCGTCTGGCGGAACGCTCCGCCGAGGCGACCAAACAGATCGGCGCACTGGTCAAGACAATTCAAAGCGACACCCATGATGCGGTCGTGGCAATGGAAAAGAGCACCGTGGGCGTGGTGGAAGGGGCAAAGCTTTCCGAAGTGGCCGGACAATCGCTGAAGGAAATTGAACAGGTGTCGAACGAACTGGCACGGCTGATCAACAGCATTTCGGTGTCCACCCAAGTGCAGACCGACATGGCCGGCGAGGTATCGACAGTGATGCAGGATATTCTGCAAATCACCGGGCAAACCACGGAGGGGACGCGCCTGACGGCAAAGTCGGTGGCGCAGATGAGCAGTCTGGCTTCCGATCTGAAGGGCTCGGTAGCCGGCTTCAAGCTGTAAGCCGTTGAACAGCACAGGCATGTCTGATCAGCCACAATTCGACCCCACGCTGCTTTCCGGTGTAAAACCGGGCATGGATGCCGCGCTGGCCGAAATGAGCGTGCATCTGGAGCAGTACTTGGCGGCTCCAACCCGTAACGCGAACGCGTTGAGCACCGTGCGCGGCGAGCTTCACCGTTTGTTGGGTGTCCTAAAGATGGTGCATCTGGACGGCGTGGCGGTATTCTGCACCGAGCTGGAAACCGTCCTGGACGAACTGTCCGAGACCCCGGCTCTGGTTTCCGCCTTGCATCGCGATGTATTGCGCCGCGCCCTGTTCGGCCTAGCCAACTTCCTCGATTCGCTGTCCCGCAGCGGAGTCAACGCCGCGCTGTACCTGTTCCCACAATATCAGGAATTGCTGCAACTGCGCGGCATGGAAATGGCATTCGAGTCGGATTTGTTCTTCCCCGATCTTACGGTACCGCTTCCCGACAGCGTCCGCAGCATCCCCCGGCAGAACGATGCGATTGCCCACGTGAAGACCGCTCGCAGCCAGTACCAGCAGGGGCTGATGCGCTACCTGCGCCAGGACGACGTCCCGGCCGCGCTGCACATAATGCAACAGGCGCTCGACATCGTGCTCAGTTGCGCACCGCAAGACGACAGCCGCGCGTTCTGGTGGGTTGCCGAGGGGTTGCTCGATTGCGTGCGGCTGGACGGACTGCCTCCCGACCTGAGCGCACGCAAATTGTTTGGCCGCATTGACCGGCAGATGCGCGCGGTCATCGAAGGCAACGGGACCGATCTCCGTCCGGTGATGAACGAGATGCTCTATCTGATCGGGCGCAGCCACAGCGTGAGCGAACTTGTGGAGCGCATCAAGAGCCTGTACGCGCTCGACCTGTATTTGCCGGAACTCTCCGAATTGCCGCCGGGCGAAATTACCCAGATATTGGAACTGATGCACGAACAGCTGCGCGCCGCCGAAGAAAACTGGGAGCTTTGCACCCAGGGCGACGAAATGGCGTGCAAAAGATTTGCCGGCAATGTCGGGCATCTGGCGCAACAGGGCGAAAAGCTCGAACGCGGCCCCCTGCAACTGTTGACCAAGCATATCCAAGCCTCATCGCGGTATGTCAGCGACATTGAACTCGCGCGGCTGGGTGCCATGGATATGGCCATGGCGCTGTTGTTGTTGAACAGCGGGATTGCGCATTACAGCCATTTGGGCAGCGGCTTTCAGGAACAAGTGCGCATCCTGTCCGAGCGCATGCAAGCGGTGCTCAACCAACAGCCGGAAAATGCGCAACGGCTGGAAGAGCTGGTCGACCTGCACTGCCGGATGGGGCAGGATGAGGTGACGGTGTCGCTGGCCAGCGAAATGCTGGTGAACCTGCAACACGTCGAACAAAGCCTCAATACTTTCTTTGGCGACGCCTCCAAACTCGGTGAGCTGAAGGGCTTGCCGCGCCTGCTGGGACAGATACATGGGGGATTGCGCATCCTTTCTCTGGAACGTGCCGAGCAATTGCTGCTTGCCATTTTGGACAGTGTAAACACCTGTGAACAGGCCGGAACGCTATTCAGGCCGGCAGAGAGTCTGGCGCTGGCAAGCGCGGTGAGCGCTTTGGAAAGCTGCCTGCAGCATTTGGTGCATGGGCAAAAAGATGGCGGCAAAGCCTTGCTTGCGGCACTGGAGGAGTTGACCGAACTGCGCCAGCCGGCCGCGCCGACCGCGACCGCACCTGCCGCGCAACCCGGCGAGAGCGCGGAGTTGCAGCGCCCGCTGGACGAAGATCAGGAACTGCTCGAAGTGTTCCTGGAAGAAGCGCAGGAAGTGCTGTCCATCATGCGCGATAATTTGGATATCTGCCTGCTGCATCCCGACAGCCAGGAACCGATTATCACTATCCGGCGCGGCTTCCATACGTTAAAGGGCAGCGGGCGCATGGTCGGCCTGGCCGATCTCGGCGAAGTAGCCTGGGCAATCGAGCGCGGTCTGAACAAATGGCTGCTGGACAAGCAAACGGCAAGCCCTAATCTGCTGCAATTCATCATGCGGGCCGAACAGGCTTTTTCCGGCTGGGTGGAGGCGCTCGGTAGCCAGGGTGGAGTGCGCATCGAGGCCGCCGACTTGGTCGCGATGGCGCAGCAAATCGAGCGGGGTCTCGACCCGGATGTCGCCCCCCGCATTGAGACAGCGGAAGCTCCCGTACTGGCGCTTGCCGAATCGCCCCCCGAGCCCGAGCAGGTGGTCATCGGGGAAATCGCGTTGTCGCCGACGCTATTCAAGATCGCCAGCGAAGAAGCCAAACAAAACGCACTCGTATTGCAAAAACAATTTGCCGAGATGCGCGCGTTCCAGCCCTGCCGGGTGCAATACGACTTCATGCGTGCCGCGCACACGCTGGCCGGGGTCAACCGCACCATGGGATTCAAGACGGTGGCGGAACTGGCCTACGCGCTGGAAGGCTGGTTGCAAACGCGCATCGAGCAGCCCTTTGTTTTGGGCGAGGTGCAATTACACATGCTGGAGCAGGCGATTTCCGCACTGGGCGAAATGGCGCAGAGCGTGTGCGGCAAGCAAATGCCGCAAGCACACACCGACCTCACCAACCAGTTGCTCGCCGACAAAGACAGGTTGGACGAGGAAGTCGCGCTGCCGCAGGAAACCGAAGCACCCGCGCCGCCTGTTCTCGCCCCCGCAGCTGCCGAAGCCAAGCAAGCCACGGAGCAGAGCAAGCCCAAGAAACCGCAAGTGCGCGACGACGTGGACGAGCAATTACTCCCGGTATTTTTGGAAGAGGCCGACGATCTGATCCCGAAGATCGGCAGCGAACTGCGCGCATGGCGCGAACAGCCCGACGACAAACAGCCCCCGCAGATGCTGCAACGCCTGCTGCACACCCTCAAGGGCAGCGCGCGCATGGCGGGCGCGATGCGCATCGGCGAGATCGCGCACGAAATGGAAGATCGCGTGCAATCCGCCGCACCGACGCAAGACCAGGCCGGCTATTGGGACGCGCTGGACGCGGATTCCGATCGCATCACCGCCCTGCTCGGAGAGCTGCGCGGCGGCAAATCCAAAACGGCGGAAGGAGATGCCGCAGAGATCGGGCGACGCATGATCGGACCGGCGAACGGCGAACGCCGCGCGCTGGATATCGGTGCCGAGCGCGCGCTGCTCAGCATGTTGCGCGTGCGTTCCGACGTGGTGGATCGTCTGGTGAACGAGGCCAGCGAAATCAGCGTGGCGCGTTCCCGCATGGAAGCCGAGTTGCGCGCCTTCAAGGAAGGTTTGCTGGAGCTGACCGGCAGCGTGGCGCGTTTGCGCAAACAATTGCGCGAGGTCGAAATTCAGGCGGATAGCCAGATGCAGGCACGCGTCTCGCTGCTCCAGGACAGCACCGAACAATTCGACCCGCTGGAGTTCGACCGCTTCACGCGCCTGCAGGAACTGACACGCTTCATGTCGGAAAGCGTGCATGACGTGCAGACCGTGCAGCAGTCTCTGCTGAAAAATATCGACGAGACGGCGGCGGCGATATCGGCGCAGGCGCGCCTCAACCGCGAATTGCAGCAAGGGCTGATGAACGTGCGCATGATGCCGTTCTCCAGCATCAGCGAGCGCCTGTACCGCATCGTGCGCCAGACCTGCAAGGAGTTGAACAAACGCGCCAATCTGGAATTGGCCGGCACCACGGTGGAACTGGACCGCAGCGTGCTGGAAAAAATGACCGCGCCGTTCGAGCATCTGCTGCGCAATGCCATCGCGCACGGACTCGAAATGCCGGAACAGCGCGAGCGCCAGGGTAAAACCGCCATCGGCGAAATTCGCCTGTCGCTGCGCCAGGAAAGCAACGAGGTCGTATTCGAGTTCAGCGACGACGGCACCGGTCTGGACATGGCGCGCTTGCAGCAAAAAGCGCTGGAATACGGCGTGCTGCAAAAGGGTGAAGCAATCAGCGACGAGCAGGCGATCCAGATGATCTTCAAACCCGGCCTATCCACAGCCAAGGAAGTAACGGAGATTTCCGGTCGCGGCGTTGGCCTGGATGTGGTGCGCAGCGAAGTCAGCGCGCTGGGCGGCCGTCTCGATGTCGTGACGGCTGTGGGCAAGGGACTGTGTTTCACCATCCATTTGCCCTTGACGCTGGCGGTGACGCGAACCCTGATGGTGCGCGCGGGCAAGGACGTATACGCCCTCCCCGCGACGATGATCGAACAGGTACAGCAAGTGAAGCCGCAGGCATTGGAAGCGATGT
Organism: Gallionellaceae bacterium; assembly: GCA_004297065.1. Classification (GTDB taxonomy): domain Bacteria; phylum Pseudomonadota; class Gammaproteobacteria; order Burkholderiales; family Gallionellaceae; genus PALSA-1006. The sequence continues at coordinate 3,897 of SCUU01000040.1, read as the reverse complement.
ACGGCGCGCGTCAGGTTGAATGGCAAGGCAAGACCTACCCCCTGCATTACCTGCAGCGTTTGCTGGGTAACGAAAAAACAGAAATCGTCAGCCGCCCGTACAACGCGATCCTGCTGCTGCACAGCGGCGAGAACCGCATCGCCCTGCATGCGGATGAAATGATCGGCAACCAGGAAGTCGTGGTGAAAAATATCGGCCCGCAATTGGCGCGCCTGCCGGGGATCGCGGGTGCGACCGTCACGGGCAGCGGCGCGGTCGTATTAATCATCAATCCGATCATGTTTGCCCAGCAGATTTCGTTTGCGCGCAAAACGGTACAAGACACCCCGGCGGCGGAACCCGTACACCGGATACCGCTGGTGATGGTGGTGGACGACTCCCTCACCGTGCGCAAGATCACCAGCCGTCTGTTGGTCCGCGCGGGCTATCAGGTGGTTACCGCCAAAGACGGCGTGGATGCGATGGAGCAACTGGTCGATTTGTCACCGGCAGTCATGTTGCTGGATGTCGAAATGCCGCGCATGGACGGTTTCGAATTGGCCAAGCGGCTGCGCCAAGACAGCAAGACCAAAGACCTGCCCATCATCATGATTACCTCCAGAACGGCGGAAAAACACCGCAACCGCGCGCTGGAGATCGGCGTGAACGAATACATGGGCAAGCCCTACCAGGACGACGCGCTCCTGGCGTTTATCACGCGTTTCGCACCGCTGTCCGAGATCGACATGCAGCTTTAGAGCTTGCCCGGACGCCGCCCTAAACCTTCCGCAATTTCAGCCGATACCCTAATCACGAAGGTAAATATTGTGCGACAGGAGGTGTGCCGTGGCTATCGTGATGAATATGGGCAGTTACGTCGTCGAAGAGAAGGAAGGCTACGACGACGAAGTGATGTGTGCGGGCTGGAATCCCCAATTGGAACTGGCTACCCGGCAGCACGTAGCAACCCTGATGGACAGGCATGCTGCGTTACCCGCGAGCTTGGCGGAGGCCGACGCGGAAACGTTCCTGCAAAAAATGTACGCCTGCCAACGCTGATGTAATTCCCATGCCGCCCGTTTGACGACGGATGCCGCCGTCACGAGCCTGACACATCCCCGGTGGTACACTGACCCGGCAATTCGGCAGCGCGGATGTATTGCGTCCCGAACCGTAGCGAAACCATACCGATCCAGCGCAAGGGTAAGCAGATGTCCAATTTTCTTGAGCAATTGAAATCCATGACCGCCATCGTTGCCGATACCGGCGACATCGAAGCGATACGCCGCCATCAGCCCGAAGATGCGACGACCAACCCTTCGTTGTTGCTGAAAGCGGCGACGCTGCCCGAGTATGCGCCGCTGATCGCCGATGCCATTGTCTGGGCGCAAGCGCAAAGCAAGGGGCGCGAACAGCAAACCCGCGATGCGATGGACAGGCTCGCGGTGGACGTCGGCGTGGAGGTGTTGAAGATCGTGCCCGGACGCATCTCCACCGAGGTCGATGCGCGCCTGTCGTTCGACACCCAGGCCACGCTGGCCAAAGCGCGCAAGCTGATCCGCCTGTACAACGAGGCGGGCATTCCCAACGAGCGCGTGCTGATTAAAATCGCTTCGACGTGGGAAGGCATACGCGCCGGCGAAATTCTCGAGCACGAAGGCATCCATTGCAATCTCACCCTGATGTTCGGTTTTGCGCAGGCGCGCAGTTGTGCCGAAGCTGGCATCACGCTCATCTCGCCTTTTGTCGGGCGTATTTTCGATTGGCAAAAAGCCAGGGAAGGCCGTGCCGATATTGCGGCGGAAGAGGATATGGGCGTGTTGTCCGTACGCCGCATTTACGATTACTACAAGCAATACGGCTACCAGACTACCGTGATGGGCGCATCGTTCCGCAATAGCGGCGAGATACTGGCGCTGGCGGGCTGTGATCGCCTGACTATCAGCCCGTCATTGCTGGAAGAGTTGCAGAAAACAGAGGGTATTTTGCAGCGCCGCCTGCACTATATCGGCGCGGTCAAAGCGCGCCCCGCTTCGATGACCGAGGCCGAATTCCGCTGGGAAATGAACCAGGATGCGATGGCAACGGAAAAGCTCGCCGAGGGCATTCGCGGTTTTACCGCCGACCAGATCAAGCTGGAAAAAACACTGGCAGAAAAATTATCCGGCTAGCAGCCTGTCGGACTTGAAGAGTCGAAGCGAAGTGGTTCAAGCAGGCAAGCCGCGTAGCGGCTGCTCGCAAAATTCGGCTGGGCGAGGGCAGATTTTGTCGGTTTTGCAGGTCAATAGTCATTCTATTGACCAAAAAAGCGGCGAAATATGCACCGGCCAGACGGATTTGCAGCCGATTTCCTTTAAGTCCGACAGGCTGCTAGGGGCAGAATCCGCGCATTAAACCAATTTGTGCGGGTTCTCGATCATTTGCTGGTAAATCATGCTTTGCAGCACAACCGAGTCGTTCGGTTGCAGATCCTGGAACTCAATGCCGTGGCGGATAAAAGGCGGAGTTGAGGTATCGGCGGCCTCGCTGTTGAATACGGCACGCACGGCACCTTTGACCGACAGGTAGGCGTCAATATTGTGCAACTGCACCCGGAATGCCATGACGAGGAGGTCCCCTTTGTTCCCCAGCGCGCGCCTGGCTTCAAGCGATACCCCGTTGGCGCTAATGTCGGAAATGAGTGCGGATACTTGCTGCGCCGCGCCAGCCTTGCTGTCCTGCACCGTCGCGATGATGCGGGTCTTCACCCTGGGCGCTTTGCGTATAACGATGCCCTGAATATTATCCGGGAACGACAAGTGCAAATATTCGTAAGGGATTTTTATTATGCGCTCTATGGCGCAGGCAAAACCGAAAGCATTTTGCCCCGAAAACGAACGCATAACGACCTTTTCGTTCTCCATGAGTTGTAGCCGCAAGCCGTTGGCGGTGATCGGCATCGTTACCAACAGGCTGGCTTCTCTCAGGAATCCGATTACCTTGACCGTAAAACGCTCGCGGGCCAGTTGGGCGGGAGGTTCGAGCTGCAACCTGTCCTCGGTTTTCAGCTTCATGTCGTCGAAGGTGAAGCGGGGATCGGGTTTGCTTCCGGCAGGCAGTTCCAGCGGACTTTCTTGAGCGGCAGAAGCGTTGTCATCGCCCTTGCCCGCAGTGCCGGAGGTTTCCCAGGACAACTCGCGGCAGGCCCCGGCGGCTAACAGGGCATCTTTATGCGTCTCATCGCGAATCATCTCTCCAGAAGCCAATAACGGGGTTTGCTCTTGATCGTACAAGGTCCAGGATACCGGTTTGCCGACGGCGATTTCGCTACTGTTGACTTGGATGAGACTCATATTAAGCAATCGCTCCAGTTGGCGTTTTTCGGTTGCCGATCAATAAAAATTGCGGCCTGCCGAAGTATAGTCAACGATCTTCGTTTGGGGCAAAGCCTTTTGAATTCTTGTTTCAAGTTTGGGTAACCAGCATCCCTACCGCGACCATTAGCCCCGAATCGGGTTGCGAAGCCGCTTTCCCCCCTTTGCCTGCGGAAGGGTCGTTGCGTAGCAACGGGACACCCAACGGCGTACCCCTTGCGGGTGAAAGGGGGAAGTGGGCTGCATTCTCTAATAATGGAATGGACGCCCACTACCCTAAACGGCATCGAAGTGCCAAAGTAGTGGGGCAGTAAAGCCCACTAAATAGAGAGGAGCGTCCGCCATGAAGATTACAACGACAGGTATTGATCTGGCAAAGGAAGTTTTTCAAATTCACGGAGTCAATGCGCACGGCAAAACCGGGCTGCGGAGGCAGCTACGACGTGGCGAGATGGCAAAGTTCTTCGCCAATTTGGAGCCGTGCCTGATTGGAATGGAAGCTTGCGGCAGCGCGGTGTCAATTCCGCCCAGCCGCAGGCTGGATGCGGATTGCCTACCTTTGGTG
>SCUU01000039.1 GCA_004297065.1 Gallionellaceae bacterium | reverse complement strand
GTACGGTTACATATCCGCCGCCAACGAACTGACGGCCTACCAAGCGAACTTCCGCTGCCTTTGTCATTGCGTCTGCCGCTTCAATTGCCGGTACCAGACCACGGGTTTCAATCATGCCCAATGCTATTCCGCTTACGTTCGTCATTTCCGTTCTCCTTAATTAAATTAACAAAACCTGCTTATTTCCCATCGTCGGCATCCCACAAATCAATAATTCCGCATATCGTCAAATCCGTCAGCGTCGCCTTGTCGCCTGCTGCGATGCGTGCTGCAGAACCACCTGTTGTTATCACCCACTTGCCCGGCGGCGCACCGACCGGATCACATGCGACACTGAGTTTGCCCTGTGCATCTTCCAGCACTCTCAGCGAAGCATTCATCAGCCCCGGCACACGGCGCGTCGCCACCAGATCAGACACTACGCACATAATTTCCATATCAGCCTTCCGACCAGTGATCGATGATGCCGATGATGGTCAAATCACTTGGAAAGTCTTTACTGCCTGCCGCTTCACGCGCTGCAGAAGAACCTACGCAAATCACCCAGTCCCCTGGTACACAGCCCACCGCATCCACCGCTACCTGCCTTGGCCCACTGGATTTTTCTCTGACAACCAATAATGGGCGGTGTCCCAGCTCCTTGATGCGGTTGGTCGAAACCAATGTTTTTTCGACCTGACAAATCTTCATTGCTCACCCCTCAATCTGTTATGCCGCAACTGCTTCAACCAGTTCTATCGGGCTGCCCGGTCGCTTGTCCTGCACTGTCATGCCGCACACTAGCAAACCCTTTTCTGCCAGATCGGGATAACGCCCCCCGATTGCCGCCCTGATGCGCCGGCAGCGTTCCGCAGAGCGTTCCCTGCATCCCGGTACCCGGCTGTCATAGCGATAGTGGATAGCAATCGGTACCGGCAAGCCATGCTTCACATTCAGCTTCGTAAAAATCTTGATTCCCACATCCATATCCGGTGCACCTTCTTCAACAGTATGCAGATGGGCAAGATAGGCCAGATTGCGCATCTGAAACTCTTCAAATCCCTCACCTACATTGATGAAACGTTCGGCATGGCCTATATCCGCATAGCGGCCACCCCAATCGCTGCATACATACTCAATCTGCGACAGATTGTTAATCAGCAGTGATGCAATCAGCCTGCGCATACCTTCATGCGGCTCGCCGTTCCCTGTTCCCCAGCCTGTGATAGCACTGGCTTCCAGAATTGCACGATGCAATTTAAGTCTGGCAGTGCTCGCATCGTCATTAACGGTTGCGCGGTACAATTCGATATTGTCTACAAACCGGTACAAACTCATTTCTCCGTCGGCATCGGGTATGTGCACTTTGATCGCATCAGTATCCGTGTCTACGCCTATCAACAAATTGTCCACCGATGCGCCGCAGCAAAAACTGTTTTCTATTGCCTGGCGAAACTCGTTCAACCGTTTCAAGCCCGCTTCTGCAGCCGCTATCACATTGCTGCCATGCGCAGCACAACCTTCATGCGTCGGGTTGGAACTGCTCCAGTGATAAACTGCCACTTTCAGGTAACGCGTGCCTGCATCTGCCGTCACCGGGCGACCTTCGCGAAAGCGCATCAACTCTGTTTCTACCCAGCGCTTGACGTTCGCATCAACATCAAACATGGCACCGGCATATGCTTTGCGACTACGAACCGCACCATCGGGCAGACGCAATATGTAGCGCACCAGCCCTTTCAGGCGGCCATCCGAACACGGTGAAATATCCACCGCGTGGTAGCCGCTATCCAGGAAAAAAGCCATTGCTTCGTCTGCATCCTGTTGCGGCTTAATGTGCCTTTCCTGCTCTGCCAACAACCGCAACATTCGCATTACACTTTCGCCATACAGCGCACGCATGTCCAGGTCAGCAACCCAGGCATCGGCCAGGATTTGTGCCGGTAACTCGAAACCCAATTGTTCACGTGCAATCGTCTGGGCACGTTCTTCAAAATCAGGCTCGTGCTGCAAGCTGGCAATGCGTTTAAGCACCTGCACGATCGCGTCGAAACTGTTTTTGATCTTCAATTCATGCGCCAATAAACGCCGATTCTCCGATTCATTGGTGAGCGGGTGATGGCACGGCCGTCCTGAGTCTGTTGAACATGCCGGATTGGGTGCCACATCGGAATTGAGTGAGAATCCTTGCGATGAAAATACCGGCGGACGATTACGCGCCTGCAACACACCCGCTGGCGTGCCCAAGCCATAGGGCTTGCGACTAGCTGTATGTAGCGGGCTGATGTTTTGCCCTGGGCGGTTTCTCGTGTTCATCTCAGTCTCTTATCCGTTTATACGCTTGTGCAATCCTTGTCATTCCTTTTTAACCGCGCGCCCCGCCAGAATATGTAATGGCAGAACCTTTGGCATCGTTTCCACTGCTGCCGGTTACTTTGCTTACCGGCAACTCGGGGCGTTCACGTTCTTTCAACTGTGCAGCGCCTATCATCGCGCTGCGCTGTTCGCCGCGTATGGTCTGGTTGCGCTGTGAAGAAAAAGTGCCTTCTGTGCCCGTCACGCTCTCATTACGCCGCCATGCCGCGCCGGTAATTGCAAACCCGCCTTCACGACCGTCGCCTGTCAAACGGTTGCGCGCTGCATCGGCCGCCTGTGGCGCAGCCGTGGCTGATGCCATCATCGGTGCCGAACTATCGTGATGACGGAACTCGGGCGTGCCTGAAATCAGTCCGGCTGCGAGATTGACCGGACCAGTGATGCGCCCGGTCGCGCCGTATGCCGTGCCGCTGATTTTATTGGCATTGCTTGCCTGGCCGGTGCGCGCAGGCGTGACGATGCTGAAACTCCCTTGCGCAATGGACGGCTGTTTTGCAGGCACTGCTTCACGCGGTGCATTTGCAGGGCCACGCGCCAAAGGATGCGGATTATTATTCGCACCACGCTGCGACACGCGCTGGCTGGTTGTTGAGTAGGGTGTACCGCTTAACGTTATAGACTCGCCGCGCTCTGCGCCGGTTACCTTGTTGCCCGTATCAATACTGGATCCAGTGCCTGCATGAGCGCCACGGCTGATTATCAGGGCGCGTGAGGCGGCCTGTTGAGCCGCATCGCAAAATGATTCGAACTGGTCCGAGCCGGTATACTCCGTACCGGAAATCGCCAAACAACTGCCATGCTCATCACCCGTCACTTTTACATTGCGGCCCACTACAGTTCCACTCACATTTATTCCTGAGCGTGTAGCAGACATGCCAACTTTGTCTGGCGCCGGTCTAGAAGCTGCTTTTAACTCCAGTTTATCGGTGCTTAAATACTCGTTGCCTGTCACTGCTTTATTCGCAGCCAACTCTGTCCCCGTTACCTTGTCTCCTCGACCTGTATCAACACCACTGACCCTCTGTCCTTTGCCTGTCATTCCTGCACGCACTTTGGCTGGTGAAGGTGAAGGTGAAGGTGTAGACGGACACAATGCCCCATACTGTTCAACACCAATGTATTCGGTGCCGGTAATGGCGCGGCATGTACCGGATTCAACACCGGTTATTTTGCTGTTGCGCTCCAGCTGCGAACCACTGACGGTGGTACCGCTCAAGGTAGTGCCAAACTCTACTTTGTTCGCTGTTGTTTCTGGACGTACGCGACCGGAAGGACGACAGGCTGCATCATTGCCGCGACCATTCGCACATAAATCCTCGCGGCGTGCGCGGGCGGCAGCACGACCAGTCAATCCTGCTCCGGCTGAAGCTTTCAGACTCAGCGCTTTTACTGCATTTTTGCCCTGACTGGAAAGTGCGCGACGCCGTTCCTGGCACAGCTTGCGTACCGCTGAAGCAACTTGACCCACGACCACTCCGGGTTCATCAGCCACAATTGAGCAGATATCGTCAATTGCATTTTCGCGCTCAGTCTCGGCTTTACTATCTGTGCCCGTACAGCCACACACCAAATCAGTCGTTGACACAATCTCTTCTTTAACTGATGGCATAGATATTGTTTCCGCAGGCTTGCGCACGTTGCTTATCGCTGGACGCGGGCTCGTCGCCGCATTTACGCTAGACACTGCTTTGATTTGCCCGAGCGCTGATTTTCCGCCGCGTGACATTGCTTCACGTCTGGCCCGTGAAAGGGCTTTACCTGAAGAGCTATCGAATGTCGAAGCAGCCGTATTTGATTTGTTGTTTGTCGTTAAGTCGCTCATGCTCTCATCCTTCCGTATTCATTTCGTTACTTGCGCCAGACTCCCCCCATCCAGCGCAAGAAGCATGTACTGGATAACCCTGTTTGTTTATTTTGCTGGTTTGTTAGTTTTGCCCTTGCTGCCGGATTTGCTCACAGATACTTTTTTATTTCTGTACTGCAGCTGAATCCGTCCGCAACTGCGAGCAGCTTTACTGCTTAACGTCCGCGAAACACCACAAAGGAAGTTCCTTGGCTTTGCGAGTAATTGTCGTAACCGATAAGACGTACGTGGTTGCTCGGGTGTGCGCGGTGACACGCTTCCAGCTCTGCAAGCACCACATCTACCGATTGTTCGCCAAACATCGGCAACTTCCACATGTACCAGAAATAAGCATCTGCGCGAGCGGGTTCTACGTGCTCGATTCCCGGATTCCAGCCCTGCTTGATCAGGTAATTTATTTGATTACGGATTTTTTCCGGTGTCATCGGAGGCAAGTACGAAAATGTTTCGTATTTGGGTGTGGAGACATAGTCATGTACTTCAGCCATTTCATATTCCTTTCTTGTTAGCGGTTGCAGCCTTGTAGCCACACACCGCGTTGGTTTTTTTAAAATTCTGTCGACCTCTGATTAACGGTTAACCACGTCCAGCTTGTCTACCGTATCAAATTCGAACTTGATTTCTTTCCATGTTTCCATCGCAATCTTCAACTCAGGGCTGGACTTGGCGGCATTGGTCAGAATTTCCTTACCTTCGCGTTCGATTTCCTTGCCTTCATTGCGCGCTTCAACACATGCCTCAAGTGCCACACGGTTGGCCGCTGCACCTGCCGCGTTACCCCATGGGTGACCCAGCGTACCGCCACCGAACTGCAAGACCGAGTCATCACCAAATATGTTGACCAGTGCCGGCATATGCCACACGTGAATACCACCAGAAGCAACCGGCATAACGCCTGGCATTGAGCCCCAGTCCTGGTCAAACATGATCCCGCGGGAGCGGTCTTCAGGTATGAATGATTCGCGCATCAAATCTATCCAGCCCAGTGTTGCGGCGCGGTCACCTTCCAGCTTGCCCACGACCGTGCCGGAGTGCAGATGGTCACCACCGGACAGACGTAAAATCTTGGTCAGTACGCGGAAGTGAATACCATGGTGCGGATTGCGGTCGAGCACAGCGTGCATCGCACGGTGTATGTGCAGCAACATACCGTTCTTGCGGCACCAGTTGGACAGACTTGTATTGGCAGTGAAACCGCCGGTAATGTAGTCGTGCATAATGATGGGCGCACCAATTTCCTTGGCGAATTCTGCACGTTCAAGCATCATTTCGCAGGTCGGTGCGGTTACATTCAAATAGTGACCCTTGCGTTCGCCAGTTTCAGCCTGTGCCGTCAGCGTCGCATCCTGTACAAACAGGAAGCGGTCGCGCCAGCGCATGAACGGTTGGCTGTTTACGTTTTCGTCATCCTTGGTAAAGTCCAGGCCACCACGCAGACATTCATAAACCGCACGACCGTAGTTCTTCGCAGATAGGCCCAGCTTGGGCTTGATGGTGCAACCCAACATGGGGCGGCCATATTTGTTCATTTTGTCGCGCTCAACCTGAATACCGTGCGGTGGGCCACCACAGGTTTTCACATAGTGCAGAGGGAAACGCACGTCTTCCAGACGCAAGGCACGAATCGCCTTGAAACCGAACACGTTACCCACCAGCGAGGTGAACACATTGACGACTGAGCCCTCTTCGAACAAATCAATCGGGTAGGCCACGAAGGCGTAGAAACAGGCGTCATCGCCTGGCACGTCTTCAATGCGATATGCACGTCCTTTGTAATAGTCCAGATCGGTCAACAGATCGGTCCACACTGTGGTCCATGTACCTGTCGAAGATTCAGCAGCAACAGCCGCTGCAGCTTCTTCACGATCGACGCCCGCCTGCGGAGTGATCTTGAAGCATGCCAAGATATCCGAATCCAACGGTGTGTATTCCGGCATCCAGTACGTCTGCCGATATTCCTTAACACCTGCCTCATACTTTTTTGCGGCCATGTTTTCTCTCCTAGTGCTATAGTTAAAAATTGGAACCGTCATGCGTGTTCCGACGGCTTGGTTAAATTGTGGCGCGGATATTAGATAAATAAAAGTTAAATATATTTATTATTATATTTAATATTTATTTACTGATAAAAATACCAGCACTTATTTAAAAATAATTTATTATCAAGCCACACTGCCTATTAGCTGTTGAAACCTTCATGTTTGCTCTTACAGCTGAGTTGCATTCTGTGATAGACATTAAATTAATAAAAGTTAAATATATTTATTGTGATATTTAACTATGCTTTACCAATTATTATGCCCATACACCACGCCACCCTGCACCAGTTGAAGATATTTGATGCGGTTGCACGTAACCTCAGCTTCGCTCGCGCGGCTGAGGAGCTGCATTTGACTCCACCTGCACTGTCCATACAGGTCAAGCAACTTGCAGATGTGATTGGCCAGCCGCTGTTTGAACAAATCGGTAAAAAAATATCGCTGACTCCCTCTGGTGATGTTGCCTGGTCTGCCTGTCGTGACGTGCTGGAGCGTTTGGAGCAACTTGCTCAGCAATTGGCCGCACTTCAGGGACTGGAGAAAGGCAGCCTCAAGCTCGCCACGCTTTCCACAGCGAAATATTTCATTCCGCGTTTACTAGGCGATTTCTGTATAAAACATCCCGGCGTCGAGACCGCCTTGTTTATGGGGAATCGTGAGCAGTTGCTGGAACGGCTAGCGCGCAATAAGGACGATCTCTACGTTCTTGGACAGCCGCCCGAGCATTTGAATGTGGTGTCAGAACCATTTGCCGACAATCATCTGGTGGTAATCGCCGACCCGACACACCCACTGGCACATGAAAAGGATATTGCACCTACACGTATGAAAGGACTTCCGTTTATTTTGCGCGAATCGGGATCGGGCACACGACTTGCTGCCGAAAAGTTTTTTGAACGTCACCACGTTACGCTCAAAATACGCATGGAACTTGGCAGCAATGAAGCCGTTAAACAAGTTGTTGCTGGAGGGCTTGGTATTGCCGTACTGAGTGCGAGTACAATATGCGCTGAATTATCAAGCGGCGAGTTGGTTATACTTGATGTAAAAGGTTTTCCGCTTGATCGGAAATGGTATATGGTTTATCCGGCGGGTAAACACCTTGCTCCATCTGCCAAAGTATTTATGAAATATATGATAGAAGCAAATCATATGCATGGCACAAACAACTCACCCCCGGATACACGTATACCAAGCACCGTAAACAAGAAGAAAAAAAAATTATTGTAGCGCACGCAAAATCAATGATTTTCTGAAAATAATTTGCGTACGCAGCGCTGATATAAAAACAGTGGCGGATATTTTGAAAATGGCCAAACTCATGAGTCAAAAAGAAGTGAAACGTGCGCAGGTGCTGGATCTGCTGATAGCGAGCAAAACAAGCCAACAGGAAGCCGCGCAACGACTGTGTATCAAGACCCGCCAGGTGCGCCGCCTGACCAAGCGTTATCAGGCGGCGGGGCTAAGTGGCTTGATCCATGAACAGGTACAGGTAAAAATAGCGGCTTCGCACGTCGGTCGGCAGATACGTGATGTCCCAGCTGTAGAGTTGGTTGGGTGCGGTGGTACAGAGCGCACGCGACCGATGTCGCCGTTGCGCGGGCCGAGCCGCACCGCGATGCCGGAGTGATTCGCAACACGCAAGACGCGGTACATCGTCGATACGGACGCGAGGTACACGCCCGTATCGGCCAGGTTCGGCACGATCCGGTTCGGCGGCAGATGACCGTACTCGACGGAGTTCATGACCGCCAGCAGGTGCCGGCATTCGTCCGGACCGAGTTTGTTTGTCGGGCTATGTACGCGGGTCGGGCGTTGATCTCCCCGTTCTGGATCCCGCCGCCAGCGTTGCAAGGTGCGCGCAGGCAGTGAATCACCTCACAGCTCCGGCTCTGCCGCGCTTATTGCCATGCGTTACTGTATCGCCCCACACTGCGTCAAAGGGTGCGCTTCGCCAGTCTGCATAAGGCCGCAGCCCACCCTTGATCCAGCTTCCAATGCGACCGATAGAATCAGCGACCGTTTTGCAAAGTCTGCGCATGACTACCGGGCTGAGTGATCATGACGCCGGACTGAGTGATCAAATTCACCGGAATACGCACGCGCGCGATGCACCGACAGGATCGCTTGTTGCTCGACGGTTTTTAATGCGACAAAGCGCATGTTCGGCCTGCTCACCGCTTCGCAGATCGCTTCGGCATCCGCCATGTCGTTCCCTTCGACAGGCTCAGGACAGGCTTGTTCGTTTTGACATAGGGCTTCACGAACTGCGGTGCCATCAATTTGACGGTGTGCCCGTAGCCTTCCAGCTTCCTCGCCCAGCGATGCGCGCTGCCGCAAGCTTCCATGCCGATCAAACACGGTTCCAGGTTGGCGAAGTAACTCGACATCTCGGCACGTTTCAGTTGCTTGCGCGCCGCAACCTTGCCGTGTTCGGTCACACCGCGAATCTGAAAAACAACCTTTGCCAAATCAATGCCAATTGTCGTAATCTTCATTTTTGGATGCCCCTTTCTATGTCCGGTGGTCGTAATGCCACCACTACTTAGGCACTTCGATGCCGTATTAGGAAGTGGGCGTCCATTCCATTACGTTATGCCATCCGAAATTTGACGCGCACTTGACATACCATAATTAGTATGGCGATAATGCAGCATGTGGGAAATCGAAGAACACCGTCGCGTTGACAAACAGCTTTCGGGCGCTGTCCCTATTGAAGTTCTGAAACGTTACGAGAAATGGAAAGACATCGCCAGAGTTTCCGGGCCACTTGGTTTGCGAGCCATAAAGGGGTTTCATGACGAAGCTCTGTCTGGCGAGTGGAAAGGCCACCGCTCTTCCCGGCTAGGGCTCCAGTGGCGCGTAATTTACCGGGTTGTTGCCAATGTGTTGCTGATTCAAGTTGTTCAAGTTACCGCCCACGATTACAGGAGGCCATGAAATGAAAGAGTTTCGTCCCGCAAAAAAGCGAGTTGAAGTCTCGGTTGGAGAATCCGTTCGCATTTTGCGTGAACTCCAAGAGTTGAGCCAAAGCCAACTTTCCGAGCTTACGGGTATTCCTCAAGCCACTATCTCAGCCATCGAAAATGGTAGAGTGAATTTAGGTGTCGAGCGAGCGAAGGTTTTTGCCCGTGCCCTCCAATGCCATCCTGCCGTGCTCGTGTTTCCCGGCTGGGAAGTTCCACTTGCGCGCGCAGCATAACCCGGCAGTCAAGCGCCACGCCCACGCTTGCCACGTACGCGATGCGCACCAAAGTACGATTCGTCGACTTCTACCGCGCCCTGCAACGGCGACTCCAGTTCGCAGGATCGGGCGATCCGGCGACGCATCTTGAGATAAATGCTGTTGACCGACCTGACCGAAACCCCCGTCAACTTTGCCGTGCCCATAGCCGTGAAATCCAGAGCAAAGCGGCGAACAAGCTGCCTGAATTTCGCTTCGCTGATTTTAGAACAGCTGTAATACCTGTTTTTACTCGTCATATTAGGAAGTTATCACACCTCAATAGGTACTTTGCTTCCTAATTCCATTTCGCGTTATAAAGTGCCATGATAATCACTGCTGATATGATGGGGAGCGTGGTGCGATGGCAAGACCTGCGACGGGGCAAGCATTTATAGAAGCGGCGCAAAATCAGATTGCGTCTGCCAAGTCGGCTGATGCATTGCGCGCAGCGCAAGCGCTTCTTCTGCCATTAGCGTTTGGGCTATCACTGGAGCAGACGGCCGCAGCCATCGGGTTATCCAAGAGCAGGACAGGGAAACTGCGCAC
>SCUU01000038.1 GCA_004297065.1 Gallionellaceae bacterium | reverse complement strand
CACGACGCTCCTTGCTCTCCCACGGGCTTGGTGTCCCCGGGGACTATCGAGCTGCCGTGCCAGACCAGATAAGATTAACCAACAACAAACACAACCTTGTCCAGCAAAACATACAAGGGAGTAAAACCAAAGGAGCATCACCATGGCAGAGACCCACTTCGGTTTTCAGACCGTAGCCGAAGAAGAAAAAGCCAAGAAGGTCGCGGGCGTATTCACCTCCGTCGCCAGCAAATACGACATCATGAACGACCTCATGTCCGTCGGCCTGCACCGCGTCTGGAAACCCTTCGCGGTGGGCTTGGCGAATGTGCATGAAGGCAGCCGCGTACTCGATGTGGCGGGCGGTTCGGGCGATATGTCGAAACTGTTCCTGAAAAAAGTTGGCAAGAGCGGCCAAGTGGTGCTCACCGACATCAACAATGCGATGCTGCGCGTGGGGCGCGACAACCTGCTCGACAAAGGCCTCGCCACGCCCACCGCCCAGTGCGACGCCGAACACCTGCCCTTCCCCGACAATTATTTCGATTGCGTGAGCATCGCCTTCGGCCTGCGCAACGTCACCCACAAAGAGGCCGCGCTACACGAGATGCACCGCGTGCTCAAACCGGGCGGTCGCGTCATCGTGCTGGAATTTTCCAAAGTCGCTAAACCACTGGAAAAAGCCTACGACCTCTACTCCTTCAAGCTGCTACCCAAGATGGGCGAGATGATCGCCGGCGATGCCGACAGCTACCGCTACCTCGCCGAATCCATCCGCATGCATCCGGGACAGGAAGAGTTGAAGCGGATGATGGTGGATGCGGGGTTGGAAAGGGTGGAGTACTTCAATATGACCGGTGGGATAGTGGCGGTGCATCGGGGGTATAAGCTGTAACTTTTCAGCCATTAAGGTAACGATATGCAAGGGCATTGCTTTTGTGGGAAGGTTGGGTTTGAAATTGATGGAAAGCGTTTCAAGCTTTATCAGTGCCACTGTTCACAATGTCGGCAACAGGGCGGCTCGTCGTCGAATACAGCGACCATTGTCGCAAGTGGCAAATTTCGCTGGCTTCGAGGCGCAGAGTGTATTTCTTCTTGGATTCATAAATCCGGCTTTCGCTCTGATTTCTGTTCTGTATGTGGCTCGCCAGTACCCAATCCACTAAAAAGCTTGCCCTACGTTTGGATTCCCGCCGGACTTTTAGATGATGATGCGCAACTTGAGATAGTTGCTCATGTTTGCGTGTCCTCGAAAGCGGCTTGGGATACAGCATCTCTGCAAGGCGTGTGCTATGAGCACTTGCCAGAATTGCAGGAATTCTTTGCTATGTTGGATGGTGCGTAACAAGCAAGGGGCAATCCTTATCGCGCCATAACTCCGCACGCTGTTATTCGGCTCATTGGTTATTGCGAACTAGGCAACTACCCTTGCATCTCTCTCCGACTTCGACGATGATGTGCATCACATTTGCAATGCACTAGGTCTTCCATGAAAACTGCCACCATGCCTGCACTGCGCGTGCAGCCCGAATTGCGCCAAGCTGCCGAAGAGATTTTGCGTCCGGGCGAGACGCTTTCCGCATTCGTGGAAGATTCGTTGCGCCGCAATGTGGCGTTTCGGCGGACACAACAAGAATTCATTGCACGCGGCTTGGCTTCGCGGGATGAGGCAAAAAAAACCGGGGTGTATTTTTCCTCGGAAGAAGTATTGGCAGAGTTGGATACCATCATTGCTGGTGCTAAAAAGAAAGCGCGTAAGTGAGTTATAAGGTTCGCTATACCCTAGCGGCCAAAGAAGATTTGAAACGTTTGTTCACCTTTCTAGCGGAACAAGATTTTCAGGCCGTGAAGCATGCGCGCAAGACCATCGCCGCAAGTATTCAATTATTGGAACAATTTCCGTTCACTTGTCGCAAAGCCGTTAGCGACAACACCTATTTGCGTGAACTGCTCATTCCGTTTGGTGGCGCAGGTTATGTCGCGCTGTTCGAGATTGAGGACAATGAAACCGTGACTATCCTTGCGGTACGCCATCAGCGTGAAGAGGATTACCACTAGCCGCGGTTTTTGATTGATTTATTGGAGCCCGCGTAGGACGAGTTGAGCAACGTGATACCCGTCGTTGCCATGTTGAGCATCACTCCGCCCCACCCAACCTACTACTGTTCTCTTGAATTCCCAGCCTCACTTGACATATTAACGTAGCTCGTTAATATGCACCCATGATCAAGTCGTTCAAATGCGCCGAGACGGAATCTTTGTTCAACGGCAAGCGTGTAAAGCGCTTTGTGAATTTCGAGCGTGCTGCCTTACGCAAATTAGAGCAACTTGATCTGGCACAAATCATCGACGACATGCGCGCCCCGCCGGGCAACCGATTGGAGGCATTGAAAGGCGACCGCGCAGGACAATGGAGTGTGCACATCAACGACCAGTGGCGCGTGTGCTTTCGTTTTAAGAATGGCAAAGCACTGGACGTGGAGATTGTGGATTACCACTAGCAGTTTGTTGAATTTATCCCCCAAGCGTGTCCACAAAACCAAGGGACATACGTTAATGGTGGAGACGAATTAAAACGAAAGCAGGATGCGATATGCGAGGCGCCGACATTACT
>SCUU01000212.1 GCA_004297065.1 Gallionellaceae bacterium | reverse complement strand
GTGCCGTCCGTGCCGACGGGCTGGCTCTGGCCGACCGTGACGCCACGGCTGTCGACCACGGTGATGACCGCGCCCGTGAAGGCCGCGCCCATGGCGGCCACGCCGCCGACGGTGAGGCCCGCCGGGGCATCGACGGTGCCGCCGCCACCGGCGCCGGAGTTGACGCTGCTTCCGCCGCAGCCGGCCAGTGCCAGCATCAACAAGCCCGCCAGGGCATACCGTCTGTAGTTGTTTCGCATGCAATCTCCATGTGTTCGTGGGACAGTCGTCGGGGATCCATAGACCCCAGCATTGGTATTGGAGATCGGGCGGCGACAAATTGCATCCCATGAACATGGGGGTCGAGGCGATCTGGGCCTGCGCGGTGCGCCGCTTTGCACGTTCGGCGCCCGCTTTCTGGGTATGCTCGATGCACCCCGCGCGAAACCTGTCCAACCTGCGGGACGCTGGAGACCGATCCCGATGTGGCGTGTGCTGATCGTCGAAGACGACCCCGAGATGCGCAGTTTTTTCGAGTCCTGTGTGGAACGCTCGCCGGCCTTGGCGCTGGCCGGCTGTGTGGGCACGGTGGCGCACGCCAAGGACTGCCTGGCGCATCCGGGGCCGGGCGTGGACGTGCTGTTGACCGATCTGGGCCTGCCCGACGGTTCCGGCCTGGAAGTCATTCGGCAGGCGCGCCTGACCCACCCGGCCTGCGAGACCCTGGTCATCTCCATGTTTGGCGACGAGGACAACGTGCTGGCCAGCATCGAGGCCGGCGCGCTGGGTTACATCCACAAGGACGCCGCGCCGGACGACATCGCCCAGACCATCCTGGAGATGAAGGCCGGGGGCTCACCGATCTCGCCCATGATCGCCCGCCGTGTGCTGGCCAAGTACGCCGCGCGCCCATCCAGCGAGGTCGCCACGGTGGCCCCGCCGCCCGCCGCCGCCCCGCCCTCCGATGCCGATCGCCCGCCTTTGTCGCGGCGTGAGCAGGAGGTGCTCGGCCTGATCGCTCGAGGCTTCTCGTACCAGGAAATTGCGGGCCTGCAGGGCGTGAGCGTGCACACGGTACAGACCCACATCAAGAGCCTGTACAGCAAGCTGGCGGTGCATTCCAAGATGGAGGCGGTGTTTGAAGCCACCCGCATGGGCATGTTGCCTCGGCATGGTTGAGGGCATGGGGTGGCGCTGGCTGCTGTGCCTGGGCCTGGCGCTGGGCTTGTCGGGACCGCTGCATGCCGACGAACAGGAAGCGCCCCATCGGCCGGCGCTGGAGTTGCGCGAAGCACAGGCCACCGTGGTGGTGGACGGTCACACCGAGCGGCGAAAGCTAACCCTGCCCTACCACTGGGACCGCCACCATCCCGGGCGCGCCGGCCGGGCGAC
>SCUU01000248.1 GCA_004297065.1 Gallionellaceae bacterium | reverse complement strand
GCGCCCGACCGGATGCCGGCCACCGAGGCGGTGCAGATGATCGAGCCCTTGCCCTTGGGGATCATCACCCGGCTGGCGTGCTTCACCAGCAGGAAGGCGCCGATCAGGTTCACCCGCAGGATCTCGGCCCAGAAGGCGGCGTCCTGGTCGTCGAAGGCGGTCCAGCCGCCGGAGATGCCGGCGTTGGCCCAGGCCACGTCGAGGCCGCCGTATTCGGATACCGCCTTGGCTGTCAGGCTGGCCACGAAGGCCTCCTCGCCCGCGTCGCCGGTGAGGGCGACGACCTTGCCGCCGGCGTCGGTGACCATCTTGGCGGTCTCCTGGACGGTGTCCATCTTGTCGGCGATCACCAGGTTGGCGCCCTCCTGGGCGAACAGCACGGAGGCCGCGCGGCCGATGCCCGAGCCGGCGCCGGTGATGACGGCGGTCTTGCCGGAGAGACGTCCCATGGGAATTTCCTCAAGTTTGGCTGATCCGGCCTAGGCCGGTGGAAGGTGGGGATTGGCGCCTCAGCGCGCCCGGGCGGCGGCGTCCAGGATGGCGTCGGCGACGATGTCGAACAGGGCCGGCGGCAGGTCGTGGCCCATGCCGGCGATCACCCGCAGCTCCGAGCCCGGAATGGCCGCGGCCGTCGCCTCGCCCCCGGCCAGGGGCACCAGGGGATCGTCGGCGCCGTGCAGGACGATGGTGGGGACCTTGAGGGCCTTGAGCTTCTCGGTGCGGTCGCCATAGGCGCGGATGGCGGCCATCTGGCGGGCCGAGCCGGTGGGGTTGAATGCCCGGCCATGCTCGGCGATCACCCGGGCGCGCAGGGCGCCCTGCGGCCAGGGATAGCCGGGGCTGCCGATGGTGAGCGCGTTGTTGACCCCGTGGGCGACGAAGGCCTCGAAGTCGGCCTGCGGATTGGGCGGTGGGGTGGAGAGCACCGCCGCGGCCGCCGGGGTGGAGTCCATGGTGCCCGGCCCGCCGGTGGCCGACATGATGGAGGTGAGCGACAGGGTGCGGCCCGGGTGCTCGATAGCCACCACCTGGCCGATCATGCCGCCCATGGAGACCCCGGCCACATGGGCCTTGGTGGCGCCGACGGCGTCGAGCACCGCCATGGCGTCGGCGGCCATGTCCGAGAGTGTGTAGGCCTGGCCGGGCTCGAACCAGGTGGAGAGGCCGGTGTCGCGGTTGTCGAACCGCACGGCGCGATAGCCCTTGGCGGCCAGCTTGGCGCAGAAGGCCTCCGGCCAGCGGGTCATCTGCGAGCCCAGGCCGTTGATCAGCAGGATGGTCTCCGGCCCTTCGCCGAA
>SCUU01000198.1 GCA_004297065.1 Gallionellaceae bacterium | reverse complement strand
CCGTGATCGAGTCGTTGCCCGTGCCGCCGGCGATGTTGTTGTCGCCAGCCGCGCCGTTGATGGTGTCAGCGTCGGCCCCACCGGTGATGACGTCGTTGTCGGCGCCGCCAAGGATGGAGTCAGCACCAGCGGACCCGTCGAGAACGTTGAGGCCGTCCCCGCTGCTGAGGGTGTCGGCGCCGTCGCCACCGATCAGGGTGTCTTCGGTGGCGCCGCCCAGGAGACTGTCGTCGCCCACGCCGCCATCGCCGTAGTTGGTGCCAGCGCCGGCGGTGATCGTGTCAGCGCCGTCGTTGCCGTAGATCGTATCCCGGCCGGCGGAGCCGCCCGTGATGGAGTCATTGCCGAGGTCGCCGGTGGCGTAGTTGGTGCCGGTGCCGAGGCTCAGGGCGTCGTTGCCGGCGCCAGCGGTCACGGTGTCGTTGTTGGCGCCGCCGGTGTAGGCGTCGTTGCCAGCGCCCAGATCGGCCACGTCGTTGCCGCCGCCCACGTTGGACACGGCGTCGTCGCCGTCGCCGCCGTAGACGGTGTCATTTCCGGCGCCGGTCACCAGGGAGTCGGAGCCCAGATCGCCGAAGATCAGGTCCCCGCCGCCGGCGCCGTCGATGGTGTCCGCACCTTGACCACCGAGGATGGTGTCGGTGTCAGCGCCGCCGAGGATCGAGTCATCGCCGAGGTTGCCGTGGGCGTAGTTGGAGCCGTCCAGCGTGGAGATGATGTCGTTGCCTTGGCCACCGAGCAGGCTGTCGTTGTTGATGCCGCCGGTGATGTTGTCGGCGCCCTGGTTGCCCTGGACGCTGTTGACGCCGTCGCCAGCCACGATGGAGTCATCGCCGTCGCCGCCGAAGATCACGTCGTTGCCGCCGGTGGCGGTGATGGTGTCGTTGCCGGTGCTGCCGTCCAGCGAGTTGGCGCCGGAGGAACCGACCAGGCTGTCGTTGCCGTCCACGCCTTGCAGGCTGTCGGCGCCGGTGCCGCCGACCAGGGTGTCGTTGCCCAGATCGCCGAAGACCAGGTTGGCGCCGTCGCCAGCGCTGATGAAGTCGTTGCCTTGACCGCCCAGCATGGTGTCAGCGCCCGTGCCGGTGCCGGCGAAGAGGCTGTCGTTGCCGAGGTTGCCGTGGACGTAGTTGGCGCCATCGTCGGAGTTGATGGTGTCGTCGCCCTGGCCGCCGAGGAGCGTATCGGCGCCCGTGCCGGCGAGGATGCTGTCGTTGCCGAGGTTGCCCTGGGCGTAGTTCTTGCCCGCGAGCGCGCTCAGGGTGTCGTTGCCGCCACCGCCGTAGAGGGCGTCGTTGACAGCGCTACCGGCCGTCGGGCCGTCAGCGTTGTTGGAACCGATGTCGAGGACGGAGCCGTCGCTGAAGACGCTGAACTCGTTGTCCGTCGTCATCACGGCCGGGTCGAAGGAACGGGTGGTGCCGGCGTAGGTGACGTCGATGCGCGCCGGGCTGGCGCCCGCCGCCGGGACGTAGACGACCGAGACGGCGGTCGCCGTGGCCGCCGAGGGGAAGACGAGCGTGTCGGTGCCAGTGAAGGCCGCCGCGTTCGCCGCCGTCATTGTGTCAAAATAATACGTAGCCATGAGTCTCTCCAGTCATGTGTCACACGGACCGCCTGAAAACGCCTGGCCACCATTGCCGAATGGCGCGGTCCCAGGAAGTCCTTACCGTTCGCCATAACATGGTCGTGGCGAAGGTTAAACGAGCCCGA
>SCUU01000246.1 GCA_004297065.1 Gallionellaceae bacterium | reverse complement strand
GGTTCATCAGACTTTCCCATGGGTAACCTGAGCCGGATACAGATCAAGACCGCCGCAGTGGAAGTAGATGGCGATCTTGAAATGGTCACGGTTCCTGAATCCACAGGCACGTTTTTGTACAGTTGCAATCTTTGAATTCAACCCTTCAGCCACAGCATTGGTGATGCGATGTTTGAAATAGGTCAACACATTCGGCAAATGCCGCGCAATCAATTTTGCCGCATCAATCATCGGCTGCAAGCGGCTATGCGTCGCCCAGAAGTACCAGCGCTTCCAGAACTTCAGCGCCCAGGCCGCAGATGTGTAGTTCCACAACTCCCGCAGCACCTCCTTGAGCGCCCAAGCGCGTCCGGTTGCAAGCTCGCCGCGTTGCAGTTCCTTGAAGCGCGCTTTGGCTTGGTCGGTCATGTTGGACGGATTGGTCAGCCACAGGTACTTGCTCTTGACCAACGTCGTATCCCCTTTATCCATCAGCGCCTTATGTTCCCGTTTCCTGACCATATCTACCGCCTCCATGACATGGCGCATGATGTGGAAACGGTCAAACACCATCTTGTCATCCGCTTCCAGAACGTTGCCTCGGCAGGCGTTGATGAAGGCCGGCCACATGTCGAGACTGATCGCTTCTATCCCGGCACAGCGTTCCGTGCCAAAAGCTTCGAAATAGGCCACCAGGCTTTTCTCTCGGCGCCCCTCGCCAACGTATTCCACCGTCGCCTTATCCAAGTCGCAGACCAGTGTCATGTACTGATGCCCCTTGGCGATGGCCTTCTCGTCCACGCCGATCTGCTTGGGCAGGGTGTCGCCCTTGGCCGCACGTCCACGCAACACGGCGCGCTCCATCAGGTGCCATGCCTGATCCCAGCTGATGCGCAACAATCCTGCAGCACGTTCGATGTTGGCTGCCAACAGCACATTCACCGCCAGCGCCTCAAACAGGTGCGTGAACCGGCTCCCCTCATCCGCCCATGGCAGGCGCGCTTGCCGAACGCCATGCACCGTACACGACACGCGCGGAGGGCTGGCATGCAGGTAGGTCATGAACTGGCAGCTATCCAGGTGGCGCCAAACGCGCTCGGCAGAATGGTCATAAACAGCATGTTCATGCCCGCATTCAGGGCAGGCAAAGCGCACGCCCTTGGCATGTCCAACATACACATCAACCCGGCCTTGCGCCATGTCCAGATCAACGCGCTCTACCGTCCACGGTTCATTAATCCCCAGCAAGTGCCGGTACAGCTCTTTGCTTTCCATCGCTCGTCTCCTAACCCAGTCAGAGACGATAGATTATCTTTTACCCACGCAATTGTCCGATGAACC
>SCUU01000247.1 GCA_004297065.1 Gallionellaceae bacterium | reverse complement strand
AACGGCTGGTCGCCGCCGGAAAGACTCCGGCGGACGCGCGCGACCTGCTGGCCGGGGCCCTGATTTCGCCGGTCCTGACGGCCCATCCGTCCGAGGTGCGGCGCAAGAGCGTCATCGACCGCATCGCCGCCGTCTCCGACCTGCTGGACGCCTGCGACCAGAACGGCGCCGCCTGCGATCTGGAGGCCCGGAATGCAGGGTTGCGGCGGCAGGTGACCATCCTGTGGGCCACGCGTCTGGTGCGTCAGGCGGGACTGGTGGTGCAGGACGAGATCGACACGGTCGTCTCCTTCCTCGACCGGGTCTTCCTGCACGTCGCCCCCGCCCAGCTGGCCGACTGGCGCAGGCGGCTGGAAGCGCCGGACCTGCCGCCCTTCATCCGCATCGGCAGCTGGGTCGGCGGCGACCGGGACGGCAATCCCAATGTCGACGGCGCGGTCCTGACCGCCGCCTTCCGCAGCCAGGCCCGGGCCGTGCTGCGCTTCTATCTGGACGAGGTGAACGCCCTGGGGGCCGAGCTCAGCCTGTCGGGGTCGATGAGCGCCGTCTCGCCGGCGCTGCAGGCCCTGGCCGAGGCGTCGGGAGACCGGTCGCCCCACCGCGCCGACGAGCCCTATCGCCGCGTGCTCAGCGAGATCTACGCCCGTCTGGCGGCGACCCATCCGGTGCTGACCGGCCAGCCCGCGCCGCGGGCGCCGTCCTTCGCCGCCCAACCCTATGCGGGGCCGGACGCCTTCCGCGCCGATCTGGCGGTGCTGCAGGAGAGTCTGGTCAGCAACCACGGCGCGGTCTTCGCGGACGACCGGCTTGCCCGACTGATCACGGCCGCCGACGTGTTCGGCTTCCACATGGCGACCCTGGACCTGCGCCAGAATTCCGACGTGCACGAACGGGTCGTCGCCGACCTGCTGAAGGTCGCCGGAGTCAGCGAGGATTACGCGGCGCTGGAGGAAGAGGCGCGGCTGTCGATCCTCGCCGCGGAGCTGGCCTCGGGCCGTCCGCTGTTCAATCCCTATGCGTCCTACGCCGACGAGACGCTGAAGGAGCGCGGCATACTGCAGGCGGCGGCAGAGGCCCTGCGCCTGTTCGGGCCGCAGGCGATCCGCACCCACATCGTCTCCAAGACCGACGCGG
>SCUU01000037.1 GCA_004297065.1 Gallionellaceae bacterium | reverse complement strand
CATCGTTGCTTGCATGAGAAAGTTGTTAACCATTATGAATGCTATGTTGAAAAACAATGCGTCGTGGAATCCAAAATTCGCTTGACCTCGAACACGGTTGCTCTCCCGGAGGGAGAGGGAGGCAAGCCCTTCCCCTTCGGGAGAAGGGTTGGGATGAGGGAGCGCTCGTGTCATGAATTATGAAAACATCAATAATTTGTCGAGGGCAGTTCAATACACTTCCAGATGTTATCTGCAAACATTTTACCGGATTCATTTTTGAAATTTATATGCCGATGCCCTACGTTTTCTTCGCCGCGCGCACCTTCGCCAGAATAAACGCGTCTCCCTGTTTGCCCCACTGCGCTTCCAGCATGCGGTCGCGGCGGTGTTCCGGCAGGCGCAGCATGGCCGGGCAGTCCTTGCGGTGCAGGGTGATACCGCGGTCGCGGGTGACGTAGCCGACGATGGCGTCAGAAGGTGCGGGATGGCAGCACTGGGCGGTCTTGGTGAGCAGGTTGCCGACGCCTTCCACCAGCACACCGGTCGGCGTTGTGTTGCTGGTCGCAGCGCGGGCCATCACCGGCCTGGCTTCATCCTGTTTGCCCGGCAATTCTTCCTGGATGGCGACGGTGATCTGGTGTTGCGTGATCTCGCTGCGCCCGATGGCCGCCAGAAAATCTTCCAGCTTGTTGAAGCGCAGACGTTGCGCGACCTTCTCCTGATTGACGGAGGTGACGCCGAGGCGGTGCAGTTCTTTATCCAGTTGCGCTCTTCCCTGTGCGACGTTCTCGTCGAAATTCTGCATCTTGAACCACTGCCGCACCTTGGCGCGCGCGCGGCTGCTTTGCAGGTAGCCGAGGTAGGGGCTGAGCCAATCGCGGCTGGGCGCGCCGATTTTGGCGGTGAGTATCTCCACGCGCTGTCCGTTCTGCAATTTGTAGTTGAGCGGCACGATGCTGCCGTTCACTTTCGCGCCGCGCGTGCGGTGTCCCAGATCGGTGTGCAGGGTGTAGGAAAAATCGACCGGGGTCGCGCCTTTGGGCAGGTCGATCACCTTGCCCTGCGGCGTGAGCACGTAGACATGATCCTGAAACAGCTCGCTCTTGAACTGTTCCAGCATGTCGCCGCTGTCCGCGACGTCTTCCTTCCATTCCAGTATCTGGCGCAACCACGCGATCTTTTCGTCGAACTTGGCATCGGACTTACCGCCCTCTTTGTAGCGCCAGTGCGCGGCCACGCCGAGTTCGGAATGCTGGTGCATCTCCGTCGTGCGTATCTGCACCTCGATGGCCAGTTCGCGCGGGCCGATGACGGCGGTATGCAGCGAGCGGTAGCCGTTGCTCTTGGGGTGGGCGATGTAGTCGTCGAACTCGCCGGGGATGGGTTGCCACAGGTTGTGGATCAGGCCGAGCGCGGTATAACAGTCGCGCAGGTCTTCCACGAGAATACGCACCGCGCGCACATCGTAGAGCTCGCCGAACTCCAGATGTTTGCGCTTCATCTTGTTGATGATGCTGTAGATGTGTTTCGGGCGTCCGCTGACATCGGCCTGGATGCCCGCTTGCGCCAATTCGCGTTTGAGCAGCGTCAACACATCGGCGATGTACTGCTCGCGGTCGGCGCGGCGCTCGTCCAGCAGCCTGGCGACCTGCTTGTACAGTTGCGGCTCGATGAAGCGCAGCGACAGGTCTTCCAGCTCCCATTTGATCTGCCACACGCCGAGGCGGTTCGCCAGCGGCGCGAAGATACCGCGCGTCTCGTGCGCGATGAGTTGCTGTTGTTCCGCATCGGCATGGGCGAGGCGGCGCATGGTCTGCGTGCGCTCGGCCAGTTTGATGAGTACCACGCGGATGTCCTGCACCATCGCCAGCAGCATCTTGCGCAGCGTCTCGATCTGCTGGGCCTGGTCGCTCTTTTTATTTTCCTGTATGTGCGGGCCGACCATCTCGCTGAACTGGCGTATCTGTTCCATGCGCGAGATGCCCTCGACCAGATCGTATACATCGCTGCCGAAATCGGCTTTGGTCTTCTCCGCCCAGCCTTGCAGGTATTCCGGCAAGGCGTGCAGGATGACCGCCACGATGGATGCGCTATCCATGTTCATCTTGGCGAGTATGGCCGCAGCACCGAGCGCGTGCTGCAACAGCGGCGTGCAGGTCAGTTCGATCTTGCCGGCATAGAACGGCGCGGCCAACTCGCAGGCGCGCTGGATAGCCGCGACCTCATCCGCCGAGAAATGTTTCGGCAAGACGTCGAGCAGGGATTGAAGGTCATTGCCCGGTACGGGCGCGTGCTTCGGCATGGGGTTAAGCGGCGAACGAAGTGCGCACGCTGTCATCGTTGGGCGCATCGACGATGACAGCGTGCGGGATGTTCTTCTCCGGCAAGATGAGGCGCTCCTTGCGCGTGTACGGGCTGGCCTGGGTGCCGAGCAGCTTCATCTTTAGTTCTCCCGGGGGCTGGTTTTCGGTGGCGGCTAGATGTTGTCGCCGCGCAGGCGCTTTTCCGCGGCGGCCAGTGCTATGGGCTCTCCGAGCAGCATCAGTACATCGCCGGCGCGCAATACCATGTTCCCGGCGGGCTGGCTGCCCTCGACGTTGTGGCGGCGCACGGAGGTAACCTCGACACCCAATTCGGCGAGATTGATTTCGTCCAGCCTTTTGCCGACGGCCACGTCGTCTTTGTCGAGCAACAGGCTGTTGAAGCGCGGTTGCAGATTGTCTGTCGCTTCGCCTACCGGTTCCGGCGATGCGCGGAAAAATCCGCTGAATACGCTATAGCGGCGCGCGCGCGCCTCCTGGATGCGGCGGATGACGCGGTTGAGCGGTACGCCCGAGAGCAACAGCGCTTGCGAGGCGAGCATGACGCTGCCTTCCAGCACTTCCGCCACGACTTCGGCAGCACCCGCGCGCTTGAGCGCTTCCACGTGCGTGTCGTCCGCGGTGCGCACCACCACGGGCAGGCCGGGGCGGGCGTGAGCCACGTGGTGCAAGATTTTCAGCGCAGAAGGCGTGTCGTCGTAAGACACGACCACCGCCTTGGCGCGCATCAGCCCGGCAGCCTGTAGCACCTCGCGTTTGGTGGCATCGCCATAGACGACTTTCTCTCCGGCAGCAACAGCGTCGCGCACGTAATGCGGGTCGAGTTCGAGAGCCATGAATTTGATGCCTTCGTTGCTGAGGAATTTGCCCAGCGCCTTGCCGCTGCGACCGTAGCCGCACACGATGATATGCGCGTCGGAACTCATGCTTTGTACCGCAATGTGGTGTACCTGCATGGCCTGATTCGTCCATTCTGCGGGCGACAGACGGCGCACGATGGCTTCCGCATGCTGGATCAGGAAAGGGGCGATGAGCATGGAAATGAGCATTGCCGCGAGCACGTTTTGCATGATTTCGGGCGGCAGCAGGTGAACGTCTCCCGCCAGCGTGAGCAACACGAAGCCGAATTCGCCCGCTTGCGCCAGGCCCAAGCCGGTGCGTATGCCTACGCCCCAGTCTTTCGCAAACGCACGCACCAGCAACGTAACCACGGCGGCCTTGAACGGCAGCAGAATCAGCAACACCAGCAATACCCAGCCGGATCCCGCGATGACGACCCCCGGATCCAGCATCATGCCGATGGTGACGAAGAACAGACCCAGCAACACGTCGCGGAAAGGCTTGATGTCTTCTTCCACCTGGTAGCGGTATTCCGTTTCGGAAATGAGCATCCCCGCAACGAATGCGCCCAGCGCCAATGACAGCCCGCTCAATTCGGTGAGGTAGGCCAAGCCCAAAGTGAACAGCAGCACATTGAGCATGAACAGCTCGGAAGACTTTTGCTGTGCCACCAAGTCAAACCACGGGCGCATCAGGCGTTGGCCGAAGATCAGCAGGACGGACAGCAGCAAAGCCGCCTTGAGTATGGCGTAGGCGATGGTTGCAGTCAGGTCGCCGGAAGCGCTCCCCAGCGCGGGAATGACGATGATGAGCGGCACAACCGCCAAGTCCTGAAACAACAGCACGCCCATGATCTTGTGTCCGTGCGAGGAACTCATCTCGGCGCGCTCGACCAGCATTTTGCTCACAATCGCGGTAGACGACATTGCCAGCACCCCGCCCAAGGCCAAGCCTTCGCGCCAATCCAGATCGAAGAAAAACGACGAAAGCATTACCAATAACATGGTGAGTACCACCTGCGTCGTGCCCAGGCCGAAGACGATACGCTGCATGTCGCGCAGGCGCGCAAGGCTGAATTCCAGACCGATGCTGAACATCAGGAACACTACGCCGAACTCGGCGAGATGGCGGGTTTCGGGGGCATCCGGTATCCAGCCGAGCGCGTGCGGGCCAATCAAAATGCCGACGATAAGGTAGCCCAGCATGGCGGGCAAACGCAAAATGCGGCACAGCACTACCACGCCCACGGCGACGGCAAGAAGAATCAGGACGACTTGAAGAGAGTTATTCATCGGCTTCTGTGCGGGGCTTTAATATGTCGGCGGGACAGGGCTTGGGATGCGATCATTCCATGCCCGGATAATGCCTGAACTTGGTTGCGTTTTCAAAATATCCCTTTCCTCTGCGCTTGACTGTATAAGCCGCCCCGAGTCCAAGGGCTTTTTGTTGCGTATTTGCCCGGAGGTTTGGGGAGGGCTTTATAAAATGTTGTACGGGGAAAACGTTTAGGATAGAATCGCGCCTCTTTGAAAAACTGGTTGGAGTTGAGTCATGGCACGAGTCTGTCAAGTAACTGGAAAACGCCCTATGGTGGGTAACAATGTTTCCCACGCGAATAACAAAACGAAGCGTCGTTTTTTGCCGAACCTGCAGCGCCGCCGCCTGTGGGTCGAGTCTGAAAATCGTTGGGTGTCTCTGCGCCTGACCAATGCCGCGCTGCGCACTATCGACAAAAACGGCATCGATGCCGTGTTGTTCGAATTGCGCGCGAATGGCGAGAAAATCTAAGGGGTATTGAATCATGCGTGAAAAGATCAAACTGGAATCCAGCGCCGGTACCGGCCATTTTTACACTACGAACAAGAACAAGCGCACAACGCCGGAAAAGATCGAGATCAAGAAATTCGATCCAGTCGCGCGCAAGCACGTGATGTACAAGGAAACCAAGCTTAAGTAATTCGGCGCAGTTTCGATGTGCAAAAGAAAACCCGCCTAGGCGGGTTTTTTGTCGGGCAAGTCAAATGCTATTTGGCGGGAGCAAGGCTACCGATTTTTTGCCATGCAGGATCGGGCCGCAAAACGGCTACG
The DNA here is from genome assembly GCA_004297065.1 of Gallionellaceae bacterium. Classification (GTDB taxonomy): domain Bacteria; phylum Pseudomonadota; class Gammaproteobacteria; order Burkholderiales; family Gallionellaceae; genus PALSA-1006. The sequence goes on along the minus strand of SCUU01000037.1, from coordinate 6,426 downwards.
ACAATAATGCCGTTGCTCTCATTGTGCGATACCGTGGTGCTGCTCTTTTTCAGTTCGGCGTTAAGTTGCTCGGGCGACAGGTTGTACATGCTGCCGCTGACGACGTCTATGGCAAGGCCGATAAGTCCACCAAAAATAATATTTCCCCATACCCAGCCGCTCATGCTTTTGATTAGCGTGAGTTGCGATTTTTCATAGCCGGGCATTTCAATCGTGACGATATGCTCTTCGCCGCGCTTGAGGTCGGCAAATAATGGCGTGTTCCCCAGGGATTTATTGCCGTCTACAGAAACGGTCGCTCCGGTGGGGATGCTGGAAATACCGATACGCTGCGTTCTTCCGCCATGCATGATGGTGGCGCAACCGACAGTTGAAACCGCGATAAGTACTGCGGCAACCCTTTTTAAACTGAAATGCATTTGCGCCTCCGCCGTCGGTTAGAAAAGATGATGCACACATTTCGCTGGCACAAGTGCGTACGCATCTGTGCCAGCGAAAAATTTCGATAGTTTTTTTATGCGTTTTGAGTTGTTATGACGGGAGAAAGGGTTCAGGCAGCTACCCAAGTCTGAGCTTCCGTGTAGTCTGAAAACGCGCGAATATCCGCATCCACGAACAAACGCGACAGCCATGCCTGCCAGGTGAGCCACTGGTCGTCGGTGACGACGGCGATCTTGTTGAAGTCGTGGTTGTGTTCGCGACCGAAAAATTTGATCTCTTCCCATGCCACATCTGCGGTGTAGTCGATCATGCCGCGCAGGTCGAACAGCAGGTTGGTTTCGCCGGGGGATTTGAGTTTGTACAGCGCGTTTTCTTCAAATTGCTTAAAGTCGGACAAAGTAAATTCGCCCATGACGGCGACATTGAGCAAGGTATCGGTTTGTTGAATGGTAATCATGTGCAATTTTCCTAGTGCTTGGGTGACAGTTTCAAGCTTAACACACCGCTGGCGATGATGAGCGCAATGCCGAGCCAGGCGCTGGCGTTAAGCAGCTCCTGCCAGAAAAACACTCCGAACAGGGCGGAGAAAACGATCGTGCTGTAGGACAGTGTGCTCACCACCTGCGTTTGCCCGACGCGATAGGCGCGGGTCATGGCAATCTGGGCAAACGTGGCGGACGTGCCGAGGGCGAGCAGCAGCGGCAGGTCGCGCAATGTCACTGCATGCATTTCACCTTGTAGCATCCACAGGCCGCTGAACAGTGTGGCGACCAGGTTGAAATAGAATACGATGCGCACCGCCGGTTCGCCCTGCTTACCGAGTTCGCGCACATTCAGCAGCGCGATACCGGCGAGGAAACCGGAGGACAAACCCAGCAGTCCGCTGACGAATTGTTCGCGCTCCAGCGTCGGGTGCAGCAGCATCACCACGCCGACGAACCCCAGCGTCAGGCTGGCGGTGAGCGGCAGATGCAGGCGGTCTTTGAAAACGATCAGCGTGAGCGCGGTGAGGAACAGCGACGAGGTGTAGTTCAGCGTGATGGCGGTCGCCAGCGGCAGGGTGGCGATGCAATAGAAAAACAGCATCATCGCAACCGTGCCGGAAAGTCCGCGCCACAGGTGGCTGCGCCAGTGCGGCGTGGCGAGCGATGTGGCATTGCGGCGCAACATGGCAGCCACCACTAGCAGGCCGAAAAAGGAGCGGTAGAACACCAGTTCGCTGCTGGAGAAATGCGCGGAGCCGAGTTTGACCAGCACGCCCATGCAGGCAAACAGCAGTCCCGCGAGCAGCATCCAGAGCGCGCCCACGGCGAGTTATTTCAGGTTCGGTTCGAGGTGGCGGCGCAGGAATTCGTGGAAGTGCAGCATGCCGTCTTCGGTGGGGCTTTGGTACGGGCCGACCTCTTCGATGCCTTGCCGGTACAGGGCTTTGCGGCCCTGCTGCATGCGCAGGCAGATAATGTCGTCTTCCACGGCAGTCTCGTGATACGCCTGTTTTTCCGCCTCGATATATTCGCGCTCGAACAGCACGATGTCCTCGGGGTAGTAAAACTCCACGATGTTGGTGCAGGCATCCGCGCCGCGCGGCACTATCGTGCTCACCACCAGCGTGTTCGGATACCACTCGACCATGATGTTGGGGTAGTAGGTCAGCCAGATTGCGCCGTATTCCGGTATCTGGCCGTTGTTGTAGCGCAGCACTTGCTGCGCCCATTTTTCGTACACGGCGCTGCCGGGTTTGCGCAGTTGGTTGTTGATGCCCACGGTCTGCACGCTGTACCAGTCGCCGAAATCCCAAGAGAGGTCGTCGCAATTCACGAACTGTCCCAAGCCGGGGTGGAACGGCGCGACGTGGTAATCCTCCTGATAGACCTCGATGAAGGTCTTCCAGTTGAAGGCGTACTCGTCCACCTCCACGCGATCCAGCATGTAGCCGGAGAAGTCGATTTCCTTGAACGCGGGCACGGTCGCCAGATCCTTGGCGATGTCGCGCTGACCCGCAAAGAGCAGGCCGTTCCAGCTTTGCAGCGGCGTCTTGTTCAAGTGCAGGCAGGGGTTCTGCGGAAAATGCGGCGCGCCCAGCAATTCGCCGTCGGTCTTGTATGTCCAGCGGTGCAGCGGGCAGGTGATGTTCTTGGCTGTGCCGCGTCCGGCGAGCATGGTGGCCTGACGGTGGCGGCAAATATTCGACAGCAACTCCACGCCGCCCCCATTACGCACCAGCATCTTGGCGTTGTCCATCCACTCGATCACGTGATAGTCGCCCAGATTCGGTATCATCAATTCGTGCCCCACATATTTCGGACCCGCGTCGAACAGCACGCGCTGCTCGACCTCCAGCACTTTCGGATCGAAATACCAGCGCAACGGCGGTTGTGCGGAAACGGGATTGAACTGTTGCAATTTTGCGATTTCGGACATACCCACACCCTTATGCGGACAATGGTGAATACGGTTTTGAAGAGGCGCGGATTGTCCCCGAAATAAGGGGGTGGGGCAACAATAATTGCTGCAACGATGTGTTGATAGCAGGCTTGCGTAATCACTTTTGATGGGTGCGGATTGAGTCCAGATATATCCTTAGCGAAATCTATCCATTCACTTTCAGTCGCAGGCTCCAAGCCTGAATCATATCCGACATAAATTTTCGATCTTCATCGGAAAGCCCCGCGATCCAGCCCTGAATCAATAACGACTGGTCTGTGCAAAGGCTGGTGGATTGCGAGAGCAGTTCTGCCAATGGCACGCCCAACGCATTGTGACCTTCCCCCGAAAAATCATCTTCCTTTCCATAAGTAACTCGATTTTGCGTTACCCTCGGGAGGCGATTTTTCGGGGGAAGGTCACTGGTTATCCCGCGAGCGGGTCGAGCCAATTGTTAGGCGTTTCTCAATGCCGTTCATTAAGGAACAAGTCAAGCACGTGCCGCACGTTCTTCGGATTCAGCATAAGTGCGCCATGCCCTTCCTTGGGATATTCAATAGTCTCTATAACAGTTGCGCCCTGCTCCTTAAGCCATGCGGCTGTTCGCCTCATCCCGGGAATGCCGTCGCGGTCAGGATTTGAATCTTGTGCCCCCGCTACTGTTATCCATCTGGTGCCTTTCAATGGATGGTCACCAAATTTCCCTTCAAGTATCGCTCGTGTCGGCGGATAATCAAGGCCAACTCCTCCAGAGCTTGCAGCAGATAATGAAAAGTAGTGTTTGCCTCGACCTGCGTCAAGCGCTGTAACGGCATAAGAATTGGCAGAACCCCGACTGAACCCATGAAACATTACTGTGCCAGGCTGTACGCCAAACTTCTGGAGTGCAATATCAATTTCTCGATAGACTTGCATCGGCGCATAGTATGCCTTGTTAGTATCGTCTGTCCCGATCCACCACTGGACACATACCAACCCAATGTCGAGATTCTTAATGTGTGGATACCAAAGTGCAAGATCATCCGTGGCAAAACCATGACTGCCATGCAATGAAACAATCCAGTGCTTCGGAACTGTCCCAGCCGCCTTCCAAACCACAATAAAACTTTGGCTATCGGATGTAGGAATAACCTCAGGGTTTAACTTCGCCGCGTCTGCAAACCAGCGCCCACCTTGCGCCCGGCGGTATACCTCCGCGGCATGCCCCGTGAGCGGCAATGTGTCTGCCGAAAAGGATTGTGAACTCGACATAAGAACAATGATAACCAAGGTTACAATCTTCACGCATGTACCGCCCAATAAGCTTTTCATGATCTTCGCCTAACGAATGAAAGGGACTTCCCCGTCCCGAGGTTGCGGCGGAAGCCGCGAACGGCAACAAGTGCCATGATGGAATCAAGAATCAATGGGGTCACACCAAACCAATGTTTCAGTTTGGTTTATTCAGGAACTTTTCAGACTTCCTGTCGCCGCCCCTGACCTTCGGTTCAACCCGTCTGTCCAATTTGGTCTGGATGCGTTGCTTGAACCGGTCATTGCCCAGCACCCATGCCTTATTGGTCGCCTCTCTTATTGCGGTGATGCTATCTTCCGGTATGCGATGCTTGAACAGCTGGCGGTAGGCCGCCTGGCGTTCTTCGTCTGTCTTGCCCAGCCGAAGGTATTCAGCGTGGGGTGTGACCAGCTCATTCGCTTGACCCAGGGCGTTGTGGCGATAGCTCGACCAAGGGTATTCGGACGGGTGCGCGACCATGTCCGCCCGCACGGGATTTAACTCGATGTAGCGCATGCAGGTCAACAGATAGCTTTCGCTGTCGATCAGGGTGGCTTTGTAACGGCCTTCCCACAGGGTGCCGGTGCGCTGGTAGCAGTAGTTGTAATACTGCACGTAATAGCGACCCAGCATCTGGATGGCTTTGGCGAGGCTTTGCTCTTCATTCGGGGTGATGAGCAAATGGACGTGGGTGGTCATCAGCACGTAGGCGTGCGGTTCGCAGCCGTGTGTGGCACAGGCTTGCTGGAGTTTTTCGAGGTAGAACTGATAGTCGGCATCGGCACAGAAGATTTCGGTGCGGTTGTTGCCGCGCAGGATGACGTGCTGCGGCTGTCCGGGGATGACGAAACGGGGTAAGCGCGCCATGGTTCTCTCTCCTGAGTTAGCGGGGAGTACTATACGCTTCGCTTATTCATTTATCAATCGAGTCTGACCCCATTGATTTGCTTATGGTTCTCTCTCCTGAGTTAGCGGGGAGTACTATACGCTTCGCTTATTCATTTATCAATCGAGTCTGACCCCATTGATTGTTCCATTGATTGCATTGATTCTGATTGGTTGTATTGATTTTTTCAGTACGGCGTGAACTTTATAGTCCCCGATACAGTGTTACTTACACCGGAATAGTCCGTCATTAGCGTGGATGAGAAAGTTAGAGTTCCGGCAGATCTATTAAAAGTAATGCCATAGGCTGAACAGAGTGGATCACCATAACGGTTGAAAGTATATATGCCACCACCCGGCGAACCGCCGGTAGTGCCCAATTTTGCGACGCACATATCCGGTCTCACTGCGCCCGGCCCATTGGGGCCGGGTTTCAAGTCCACATAATGGTCATAGTTGGTGGAGGAACTCATATAAGTTGTTATGAGAAGACTAAGCATCTCGCTCCCCAAATCCATGTAAGAAGTAAATCGTACTTGAGTACCTATATTGCCATTGTATGCGGGGCCGGAAGCATACGCAGGAGGACTCGGTATTGCGTCAACCGTAGTCGAACTACCGTTAATTTGTTGGTTCGCAAATAAGTATGATGAGGAAGTGTCCGGCAATGGGAAATTAAGGGTGGTTGCATCCATTTCCGGCACAACATTCCCATTGTAAGACCCAACGTGAACCCACTTAACCGGTTTTGTAAAAGTAAGTATTCCGCCCGTACTGTCCAGGGTTGCTGGTGGCACAACGGGTGGCACAACGGGTGGCACAACGGGTGGCACAACGGGTGGCACAACGGGTGGCACAACGGGCGGAACAACCGGTGGAGCAACCGGTGGAGCAGTCCCACCACCCGCTGTGGTACTCCATGTGCCGCCAAAGCTCTTGCACACGCTCTGCGTCGCGCTGATCGCGCTGGCTGAATTGCCGCTATAGTAGTACGTAGTACCGGCATAGGGGGTCGCGCAACTACCGATAGCTCCCGCTGTCGGACACTGGCTAGGAGAATAGACATTGCTGCTGTAAAGCGTGGCATATGTGCTCGAACTACATGCGGCGATGGCAGCACTAGCACCACCATAAAAGGAGTCTGTACAGCGGGAAGTTGTAGCGGTACCGGTAGTGAAGGTGCTGGTACAGCTTCCGCCCGTCGAGGTTCCGCCGGTAGCGCCACCGTTTGAACCCGCCCCGTTAGCCGCCCAGTTTCCGCCGCCTATACCGCCGCTCGCGACGTTTCCGCCCCCCATCGGCGCACCGCTTGCCGGTACGCCGCTCGCGGAGGTTGTTCCCCCATTGCTTGATCCCCCGCCGATAATGCCGTCGCCCGGTGCCCCTCCGCCGATCGTGTTGCC
>SCUU01000197.1 GCA_004297065.1 Gallionellaceae bacterium | reverse complement strand
AGCCCCTCTCTTAACCTGTTGATAAATCAGCCGGCTGGCATGGTTGCGTTTTTGCCACCATGCCAGACCGGCCGTAACTATCCCCAACCCGGACTGGTGTGCCCAACCACTGATGCATTGCATATACTCACAACGTTCGATCACTGCCCGACGAAGTAGAGCACGTCCCCATAGTCCAGCGGCGCATCAGCCAACCCCAACCGCATGGCCGGCGTGGTCACGCTCCCCTTCTTCTTTCGGGTATCGATGAAGTTGTTCACCACGCGAAATATCTCCAGTAGCTTCACCACCATGGCCGGATTGTAGGCCGCGTAACCACTCCAGATCCGACCGGCATTGGAGGATGAGTGCATCGACCGCTCCAGCATCGTGAGCCGGCGCCGCACTTTCTCAAAAAAGGCGTCGATCGAATGCAGACTCGCCTTGTTGTACAGCCACGCCACGTGATCCTCATCGAACGCCTCGTGCGCGGTAAGCCAGCACATTGACTTCTCCGGTTCACTCATGGACGGCGCCGGATGCTGAACCCAACGATCCTTCCATTGCCCGATTTCGCGTATATCCACAATTCGCTGTTTCAACAGTTCCACTTCGATTTGCCGGTCCTTTAGGTCCGGATACTGTTCACGGACCGCCTGAAACTCCCTTTCTGCCAAGCGCAAGAGCGCGCGTTTGGCATCGACGGTCAGATCCTTGGTAATTTTGACGTAGAACGCCTCGGCATCATGAGCGGCCACCTCGGTATGAAATGCACTCAGACAGGCCGAACGAATGCCGCTTTCCTGATCCAGGAAGAATCGCCATTTGTCGACATGGCTCAGTAGTCGTTTCAGGAGGTAGAAATGAGCAATCATCGTGTACTCGGCGTGGACCTGCATGCCGTAGTTGGGCAGCTTCTGTTCGCGCGTCTTTTCATCAAACACTTCCACATCGTCGCGCACGGCCGCAGATGCATAGGTCGCAGCAATTTGGTCCTCCAGTCCCCAACCGGCACTGATTCGCTTGTTGATCTTTTGCGCTGACGCGATGTAATCGGCCTCCAGCCACAAGCGCGCATATTTTCGATGAGGTGGCGGCAATTGCGCGTCACCGCACGCCCTGGCATCCGACTCAACGGCATCCCGGTCGATGCTTGAGTCGAAATTGGGGTGGATACCAAAAACGTAGCCGGTGGCGTTGTCCGCGCTCGCAATAGCGGACAAAACCACATTGCGTTTGTCCTTACGCTCGGTCCAGTTAACCAGATGATCTTGCTTGTCCACCGCCAGGTACAGACGACGGATTGAGAGCGTGGCGAGTTTCCTTTCACGGTCGGCCGCAAAAGCGAGGCACTGCTGGTGGATGAAATCAATCCGGTGGTAGAGCACCTTCCAGGAGATGCCAAGCATGGATACGATCCGGGAAAGCGGCACCCGGTTGGTCAGCATCTTGAAGATGGTCTTGTTGTAGTGGGTGTCGCGCTGGCGCTGCGTCGGTTTCGGGATGGAGAAGGTCTTGCGGCACTTCGTACACTGATACCGCTTCGAATCGCCA
>SCUU01000036.1 GCA_004297065.1 Gallionellaceae bacterium | reverse complement strand
TGCCATCCACGGCGACAAGACGCAGAAGGAGCGCATCGAGGCGCTGGACGCGTTCAAGGCCGGCACCATCATGGCGTTGACCGCCACCGACGTGGCCGCGCGCGGTCTGGACATCGACCAGCTGCCGCTGGTGATCAATTACGAGTTGCCCACCCATGCCGAGGACTACGTGCACCGCATCGGTCGCACCGGGCGCAGCACTGTTCAAACTCAGGAACTGAGCTGTGGCTCGGCCAAAGACGCTTCCCTATGCGTGGACAGCAAGGTCTGAAAGTCGCTCATCAAAATGGGCTTGCTGAAATAGAATCCCTGTAATTCGTTGCAACCGATGCCGTGCAGGAAGGCGTGCTGGTAGGCCGTCTCTACGCCTTCGGCGATCACCTTCATGCCGAAACTGTGGCCGAGCGCGACGATAGCCTTCAAGATCGCGATGTTGTTGGGCTCGGTTTCGAGACGGCTCACAAAGACCTGATCTATCTTGAGTCGGTCAACCGGAAAGTCTTTCAGATATGCCATGCTGGAATAACCGGTACCGAAATCGTCGATGGCCAGCTTTACGCCCAGAGCTTTTAACTCATACAGTGTTTTAATGAAGTTCCCCGTATCGTGCACCAAACTGCTTTCGGTGATTTCGAGCTCCAGACAGCCGGGGTCTAGTCCGCTTTCTTCCAATGCTGTGCGCACCATCGTCACCAGCCCGGCTTGGCGGAACTGGCGCGGCGAGACATTGACGGCGATGGGCAGTTTGCGCGTGAGGTGGCTGTTGAGTTCTACCGCTTGGCGGCATGCGGTGCGCAAGACCCAGCGTCCGATATCCTCGATAAAGCCGTTCTCTTCCGCGATGGGGATAAAACTGGCCGGGGATATCATGTGGCCGCCGGGAGGTAGCCAGCGGATCAGCGCTTCCGCACCGCAGATATTGCCGCTGGCGAAGTCGAGCTTGGGCTGATAGTGCAACAGGAACTCTTCGTCTTTCAGCGCTTGGCGCAGGCGATGCTCCATATCCAGACGCTCCGTGAGGCGCTGGTTCAGTTCGTCGGTATAGAACTGGTAGTTATTGCGTCCGGATTGTTTCGATTTATACATGGCAGAGTCGGCATAGCGCAGCAGTGTGGTGGTGTCGCGGCCATCGTCGGGATAGATACTGATGCCGATACTGCACGAGACCACGAAGTCGCGCCCCTCGATGGCGCAGGGCGCGGCTACGGCGGACAACACGCGCTGCATGCTGTCCGAGATATCCTCGATCCGGTTGAGCCCGGTGAGCAGCAGTACGAATTCGTCGCCGCCCAGACGTACCACGGTGTCCGATTCGCGTACACATTGGGTGAGGCGCACCGCCATGATTTTGAGCAACTCATCGCCCGCATGGTGCCCCATGCTGTCGTTGATCATTTTGAACTGATCCAGGTCGATGAATGCCACAGCCACTTTGTTGCCGTAGCGATCGGCGATGCCGAGGTATTGCTGTAAACGGTCGCTGAGCAATGTGCGGTTGGGCAGGCCGGTCAAGGCATCATGCGTCGCCTGGTATTCGATCTCCTGCTCATGGCGTTTGCGCGCGGTGATGTCCTCGACCGTACCCTCATAGAACATCAGGGTGCCGTTCTGATCCCGCACTTCACGCGCGTTCTCCGAAATCCAGATGATCGCGCCGTCTTTGCGGAATACCTGCGCTTCAAAATTGAGCACGCGGCCATGCGTGCTCATCAGTTCGACGAACTCGTCGCGCGTTCCCGGTTGCACATAGAGCTGGTGATCGATGTCTGAGATGCTGAGCATCAGGTCCTGTACCGATTCGTAACCGTAGATATTGGCGAGTGCGGGGTTGAAATTCAGATAATGGCCGTCTGGCGAGGTCTGATAGATACCCTCGACCGCATTTTCAAAGATGGAGCGGTAGCGCTCTTCGGCATTGCGCGCGACGACCTCGCTCAGTTTGCGGGGTGTGATGTTCTGCAAGAACCCTTCGATGGCTTCGATGTCCCCGCGATTGTTGTATATCGGGCAGCCGCGCTCGCTTACCCAGCAGATATCGCCGGCAGCGTTGACCATGCGGTATTCGGCGACGAAAGGGGTGCGCGCCAATACGGCCTCGTCGATCACTTGACGCACCCGGCCCCGGTCTGCCGGATGGGTAAGCGTCCCCAGCGAGACATCCCGATTCAGTAGCAATGCGCCCGCCTCGTAGCCGGTCAGCTCCTTGCATCTCCCCGCGACAAACACCAGTGTCCACTCGGCATCGTAGAGGCAGCAATAGACCATACCGTTCAGATTATCGATCAGGACGCCGAGCATCCGCTCGCTGTTCTGCAGCTTGGCCTGCAGGGTTGGGCTGATATTCATGGGTTAGCGCCTTGAGTTAGTCATCATCGTCCTTAAGCGGCGCACAAGGCCTGCGGTCTTTGCGCTTGCGTGACCTCGAATTGGCCGGCCAGACGTTGCAGGCGCAGCGAAGTCTGCTGGGTTTGAACCATGCTGAAATTGAGTTCGTCCAGCGCGCCGCGCATCGACTCCGTCACCTCGGCGACCCCTTGTACGCCCTCTCCGTAGCGATGGGCGCTGTCCGCGATACCTTGAATCAGGCTGAACATACGCTCGATGATCTCCTTCATGCCGGTGTTGTCGGAAGCGGCTGCCTCGGCCAAGCGCAACCCCTCTTCCATGCCGGCGGAGCCCTGTTCCATGATATGAACGGCTTCGTGGGCCTGACCTTGGACCGTATCGATCATCCTCCGGATCTCGTGCGTGGCGGCAGTGGTACGCTCTGCCAGCTTGCGCACTTCGTCGGCCACGACCGAGAAGCCCCGTCCGGATTCGCCGGCGCGGGCAGCTTCGATTGCCGCATTTAATGCCAGCAGGTTGGTTTGGTCGGCAATGCCATTAATCACCATCACGATCTTGCCGATCTCGTCGGTGCTGCCGCTCAGGCGCTTGATGGTGAGCGAAGACTGTTCGATGGAATTGCGTATGCCTTGGGTGCGTTGTTGCACCAGCTTGAATTGTTGCTGCGCATTGTCGACAGCCTGCTGCATGGCGATGCGGATATCGGCCGTGGTCTGTGTGGCGGTATCGATGTCGCTCATCTGCATCTGCAAAGAAGCGAGAATATCCTGTATCGCGGCCAAGACCTGGTGCGAGGCGGCGGTGGCTTCCCGGTTGCGCGACATCATGCTCTGGTGGTTGTCATTCATTTCGCCGGTCGCCTGAATGACGCGGCTGACCGTACCGTCCAGCGTGTCGATGAAACTGTTCACCCATTGCGACATGACGGCAGGCTCGTCTATCAGCGCGTGGTTCCGGTCCAGACGTTGTGCCAGGTTTCCCCCGCCCTCGGCGAGGCCGCGGATGACGCGCACCATGAGGCGCAGCCGTTCCGTCATCGGGCTCAGACCGAAACGGTAGAACAGCGCAGCGCCCAGTCCCAATAGCGATAGATTGAGCAGGGCGGTCCACAGGGTGTCGAGCCGCAACAGTTCCTCGGTGGCGAAAGTGATCAGCCAAGTTACCAGCATCAGTGTCAGATTGGTGCTCATCATGCGGAAGTTGACCGAACGAAAACGGTTCGCTTCTTCTAGGTCGGCCTCGCACATCAACCCCCAGGTGTCCGGCGAACCCGGCATCTGGAAGGTGACCCCTTTGCCTATCACCGGAATGTGGCGGTAGTCGGCATAGCCCGGATAGGTGACGAATATGTTCTCTCCATGAGCGATGGTTTCCCGCACGCCGGGGTGTAGTCTGCCGCTCGCCGGATCGTTGAATATCAGCTCCAGCTCGGTGTGTTGTTTGATCTGGACTACACCGAAGTCGGTATGCACGCCCTGTTTGAGGTTGTCGCCCAGACTGAAAGTGCTGTCCTCAAAACGCGAGCGTGACAGGGCCGTGCCGGGCTGGATGCTGCTGTCGAATACCGGCTTCACCATGAACAGATAGTTGTCTCCCGATTCTACGAAGACGTGCCCGGCCTCGCGCTGGATCAGATCGCCCAACACGTCGTTGGGCACGCGCCCGCACAGGCAGCCGACCACTTTGCCTTCGACTTTGAGGGGGAAATAGAACATCAATGTGACGGCGTCGTGAAACTTGGAGCAGGATGGGCCTATGGCTAGCGTCTGCGGATCGATATAGGGGCCGTGCAAGAAACGCTGTTTCAGTGCCTGTTCGAGAATTTGTTTGGATACTCCGGTCCGCCGCGTTTTGCTGGCGCAACTGGAGGCGAGCGTGCGCCCGGAAAGATCGACAAAAAACAGTTCGGAAAAATCCGTAGAGCGCCGCAACATATTTTGCATCAGCGTGTCGGAGGGTGCCGGTAATTCGCGGCGGACCTCTTCTGTCATCGAGTCGAGCAGAACCCATTGCTGTTCCGCCCAGTTCATCAATATCTGTACGCGGGTGGCGGCGATGCCCTCAAAGGTTTTTTCCAGAATCGGGTAGCGGCGACGGTTGACCAGAGTCGCCCAGCGCATCGCAAATTTGCCGGTCTTGCCCATCCATGGCAGCCAGTGTTTTTCGGCGGCAGATAGACGCATACGTTTACTTTTGAGCATGCTCTTTTTCCTCGAAAATTTGTTCTACATTGACCCGGATGTAAGCCATTTAGAAATACGGCAACAGGGTCTTTTTGCAGGAATTGAATGAGTTGGATCAATCCATCGCATGACAGAACCAGCAGGAAATATGCCACGGCTGTTTTGCTTGTAGATAGGCTGTTTATTGCCGATGAGGGTGCCGGGCAAGCGCTCAAAATGTGCACGCGTATCACACGGGCACCAAAACTGGGCGTTGTGGCGGAGCGCAGCAGTCAGGAGGTCAGTATCGCGCCAAGAAGGAAGGCCGCAATCGCTACAGCTATTTTTCGCACGGGGATGAGGCTTAGAGAAATTCTTCCGGTGCGGTGCAGTGCAGCGCGAACGCTTTGGCCACGGCGCGATGGGCGATCTTGCCGTCCGCGACATTCAGGCCTTGCAATAGCGCAGCATTGTCTTTGAGCGCCTGCTTCCATCCCTTGTTCGCCAGCTGCAACACATAGGGCAGGGTTGCATTGGTGAGCGCCAGCGTCGAAGTGCGCGGTACGCCGCCCGGCATGTTGGCGACGGCGTAGTGGACCACGCCATCGACGACGTAAATGGGATTCTCGTGCGTGGTGGGGCGGGTGGTTGCCACGCAGCCGCCCTGATCCACGGCCACGTCCACGATCACCGCGCCCTGGCGCATGGTCCTGAGGTCTTCGCGGCGGATCAGCTTGGGGGCCACTGCGCCGGCGATGAGCACCCCGCCGATGACGAGATCGGCTGTGGCGATCTGCTTCAGCACGGCCTGGCGGTTGGAAAATAGCAGCTGCACATTGGCCGGCATCGCGTCGCTGAGATAGCGCAGACGTTCCAGCGATACGTCGAGCACGGTGACGCTGGCGCCCATCCCCGCTGCGATCTTGGCCGCATGCACGCCCACTACGCCACCGCCGAGGATAACCACGTGCGCGGGCGATACGCCGGGGACGCCGCCCAGCAATACACCGCGCCCGCCATAAAGTTTCTCCAGATATTTCGCGCCTTCCTGCACCGCCATGCGCCCGGCCACTTCCGACATCGGCGTCAGCAGCGGCAGTTCGCCCGTGGGCAATTGCACCGTTTCGTAAGCGATGCAGGTGGTGCCGGAATCCAGATGCGCGCGGGTCAATTGTTCATTCGCGGCAAAATGGAAATAGGTGAAAATCGTTTGTCCCGCGCGCATGCGCGGCCATTCGGCTGCGATGGGTTCTTTGACCTTGACGATCAGTTCGGCTTCCGCCCAAACCGGGGCGGCAGCTGGCGCAATATCTGCACCCGCCGTTGCGTATTGCCCGTCGTCAAAGCCGCTGCCCACGCCGGCACCGCTTTCCACCAGCACGCTGTGTCCCGCCGCAACCAGCGCCTCGACGCCGGAAGGGACCAGCGCTACGCGGTTTTCGTTGGTTTTTATTTCTTTCGGGATGCCGATTTTCATTTGTCTGCCTTTCCTGATGGGCTAAGCGTTTTGTTCCAGAAACCCGCCCGAGCGGAATGTCAGCACCAGCGTGTCGCGATGGCCGCCGGCGGCGGTCGGTCGGATAGGCGTGGATTCGTGGAGCACACGCTGGTCGTCGAGCAGCAACAGCGTCCACGCTTCGCCCAAGGTAAAGCGTTGCCCGTGCGGCCCCACGGCCTCGAAGATGCGGCTCTCGCCGCCGCTGACATGCACTCGCGCCACCAGCAGGATGGCGACGAAATCCACGCCGTCGCGGTGCGCGCCTTCCGGTGTGGGGCGACCGATGCCGTTGCGGGTGTCGATGCGGAATTGGTGCGCTTCCACATACCAGGGCCGTGCGCCTTTCACATCCGAACACGCTTGCGCGAGGGATAGCAGCAGTGTAGACCATGCGGGTTGTGCAATCGTATGCGGCGTGATCGGCTCGAACATGCGCAACATCCCGCCGTGCAGCGCGTTGTATTGCGGCGGCTGGTAGTGCGCGCGATGCGGCACTTGCCCGACACGGGTTTGCTCGACGATAAAGCAGGAATGCCGGCGGCGGCGATAACGCCCGCCGTCTTTGAGAAAGTGATCGGCAGGCAAGTCGTTCCAGCCCGGCTTTATGGCGTCGAACGCAGACAATGGCGTATCAAGAAAGGCCGCCAGCCCTGTCGGGCTCAACACGCCGAAGCCGTGGTTCTTTACCGCATCGGCAAGACGCGAAGGTTCAATATAAGCGGGGGCGAGCGTGGCGATAGTCATGGCGAATTGAAGGCATCTGGGTCGGTTGCGATTCTACGTTAATGCGGCCTGCCCAAGGTAGCCGGACTATGGTGAAGATAGTCAAAACAATTCGACTCCGGTACATTCCGTTACACAGGCGCTTCGGCTACATTGAAGCTTCGACAATTTAGTCCCACCCCAACGCATAGTCACCCCGGAGTACAGGCGCAACATCTATGTCCACCTTGCCCGAATTAAGGAAACTGGAACGTATTCTGGAACTGGGCCGCGACCAGTTGGAAGTGGAGGTTGCGTGCGAAGTGAACGCCGGGAAGAAATGCTTCCCGGTATACCGGCTGGCTATGGGCAATCCCGATCCGAAATTGCCCGCCATCGGCTTCTTCGGCGGCATCCACGGTTTGGAGCGTATCGGTACGCAAGTGTTGCTGTATTTTTTGCAAAGCCTGCTCACACGTTTGGCGTGGGACAAAAGCCTGCAACACTTGCTCCAGAACGTGCGGCTGGTGTTCATGCCGTTAATCAATCCCGGCGGCATGTGGCAATCGACGCGCAGCAATCCGCAAGGGGTGGATTTGATGCGCAACGCGCCGATAGAGGCCACCAGCGGCGTGCCTTTTCTGTTGGGAGGGCACCGCATCAGCCCGCTCTTGCCGTGGTATCGCGGCGTCGCAGGCGCGGAGATGGAAAGTGAAAATCAGGCGCTGTGCCGTGCCGTGACGGAAGAATTGCTGGGGCGCCCGTTCAGCATCGCGGTGGATTGCCACTCAGGTTTCGGTTTGCGCGACCGGGTCTGGTTTCCCCATGCGTATTGCGCGCATCCCATCGACCATCTGGCCGACATCGTTACGCTGGAAGAATTGTTCCAGCAAACCCACCCCAACAACCGCTACCTGTTCGAACCGCAAAGCGTGCAATACCGCACCCATGGCGACGTGTGGGATTACTTGTACCTGCAAGCGTTGCGGGACAAGAACAAAATCTTTTTGCCGTTGACGCTGGAAATGGGCTCATGGCTGTGGGTGAAGAAAAATCCGCGCCAGTTATTCTCCCGCCAGGGCATATTCAATCCCTCGGTGGAGCATCGCTTGCACCGGGTGTTGCGCAGGCACGCGATCTGGCTGGACTTCCTCATGCGCGCCGCCGGCGGCCACGACAGTTGGCTGCTCAAAGGCCCCAAGCGCCTGCGCATGCAGGAACGTGCCGTCGCGCGCTGGTACCGGCCATGACCACCTGGGTGCTGTTGCGCGGATTGATGCGCGAAGTGCGCCATTGGGGAGCATTCCCCGCGCAATTTAAACATGCCACGGGTGCGCAAAATGTGGTGACGCTGAACTTCCCCGGCAACGGCAACTTGCATGCGCAGGCCAGCCCCGCCAGCGTGGCGGAAATGGTGCAGCATTGCCGGGCGCAACTCAAACAGCTCGGTTACGCACCGCCTTACCGCGTGTTGGCACTGTCGTTGGGTGCGATGGTTGCTGTGGAGTGGGGCCAACAGCATCCGCACGAAATCGAAAAGCTGGTGCTCATCAACACCAGCCTCGCGCCGTACAACCCGTTTTACCGGCGGCTGCGTCCCGGCAACTATGTGCGCCTGATCCGCTATTTGCTCTGCGGCTCGACAGAACAGCGCGAAGGCTTGATACTGCGCCTCACCAGCACGCAAAGCCGTAGCGCGCAGCAACGGGCCGCATTATTGGCACAGTGGATAGGCTATGCGCGCGAATGTCCCGTTACCCGCGCCAACATCTTGCGCCAGCTGTATGCCGCGATCAGTTACCGCGCTGTTGCGACAGCGCCGCCCGTACCCGTGTTATTGCTCGCCGGGCAGCAAGACCGATTGGTCAACGTGAAATGCTCGCTCACACTGGCACAACACTGGGGCTGCGCAATAGGGCTGCATCCAACCGCGGGACACGATTTGCCGCTGGACGATGGCGTCTGGGTCGCACAACGAGTTAAAGATTGGACTTAAATTTTGCAAACAATTCTGCAATACCTCAAAACGCACGGCGAATCCCTCGATACCGAAATCGCCGCAGCGATGGGCATCTCGCTCGCCGACGCGCGCGCGCAACTCGCCGAACTCGCCGCACAACGCGAGATCATGGTGTGCCATTCCACCCGCTACGAAAAAGGCGAGCCGATCGAAGCCATGAAATGCCGCCTGGCCGGATTTATTCCGCCCGCCGCACCGGGACGAAAGTCGCAACTGAAAATATCCTAGTGTCGCAAACCATGGCTCGCCGCAAGCACTATCACGTCTACATAATCGAACTATCGAAAGACGTCCTGTACGAAGGCAGGTTCAAGAAGTGCAATCCCGGCTATGTTGCAGGCAAGCCCTGCGTCTATGTCGGCATGACCGGACTCGACCCGGACGTGCGTTTCGATAAACATAAGGCAGGTATCCAGTCCAACCGCTACGTGAAGGAATACGGCCTGCGTTTACTGCCCGACCTCTACGAGGGCTTCAATCCGATGTCGTATGACGAGGCCTGCGCGAGGGAGGTAGAAGTGGGAATTGATTTGCGCGGAGCAGGGTTCGGGGTATGGCAGGCTTAAACCGTAAATTTTAAACGGAGACGATAAAAACGCCGGCATTCGGGATACATCGGTAAGAAATCCGCGAGAAATTTAGCGGCACGGAAGCGCTATTGCTGATTTCCGAATATGGGCGGAAACACCTTGTCTCTGGCGGGCATGAAATTCATCGCGGTGCAATATCGCCGCTTTATAATGGCGCGTCGAAAATTGCAGGGTATATTAGAGTGTTTGATTTCTGGCAGCGCGCGTTGCTCTTTCCTCTCGCCATGGCGCTGGTGTCGCTCTTGCTATGGGGCATCTTTGGCGCTTTTCCCGCGACCCTGTTTTTTGGCGTTGTCATATTGCTGCGCTTGCTTGTCCATCTGCGCCAGCTCGCGGCCTTGGAAAACTGGTCGATGGCACCGGAATCGCGGCCCGTGCCGGATGCATCGGGATTATGGGACGATGTATTCACGCGCCTGAACAAGATGATGCGCAAGCAGCGCGAGGATCGCGAGAAGCATACGGCGGCCCTGCACCAGATCGAGCAGGCCACTTCCGCGCTGCCGGAAGGTGTGACAATTCTGGATGAGGCCGACCATATCGAATGGTGCAACCCGTTGGCGGAGATGCATTTCGGTTTGGACGGTAGCCGCGATGTGGGGCAGCAAATCACCTATCTCGCGCGCCAACCGGAATTTGTGCAATATCTTGCGATTGCCAATTTCTCCGAGCCGTTAATCTTGCGCGGCACGCGCCAGGACGAACTGGTGCTTTCCGTTAAAGTCGTGCCTTATGGCATCAACAAGAAATTATTGATTAGCCGCGACATTACGCGTTTCGAGCGGATTGAAACCATGCGCCGCGATTTTGTGGCCAATGTCTCGCACGAGTTGCGCACGCCGCTGACGGTGGTGAACGGTTTTATCGAAACCTTGCAGGATATGCCGAAGCTGGATAACGATATGGCGCGGCGCGCTTTGGTGCTGATGGGCGAGCAGACGACGCGCATGGAAGGGATGGTGGACGATCTGCTGACGCTCTCGCGTCTGGAGAATTCGCTCAATACGCTGGTGGAAGAAGAGGTGGATGTGCCAGTGCTGTTACAGTCCCTGTATCAGGACGGGCAGGCGTTGAGTGCGGGAAAGCACGCGTTTAAATTGGAACTGGAATGCACTGCGAAATTGCACGGCAATTCCGGCGAGTTGCGCAGCGCGTTCGGCAATCTGCTTTCCAATGCGGTGCGCTATACGCCACAGGGCGGCGAAATCGTGATGCGCTGGCATATGCGGGAAGACGGGCAGGCCACGTTCGGCGTGCGCGACAGCGGTATCGGCATCGCGCCGGAACATATTCCGCGTTTGACGGAACGTTTCTATCGCGTGGATCGCAGCCGCTCACGCGAAACGGGCGGCACGGGCTTGGGGCTGGCGATTGTCAAACACATCGCCAATCGTCATCAGGCGCATCTGGAAGTGGTGAGCGCAGAAGGTAAGGGCAGCACGTTCAGCATCGTGTTTCCGGCCAAACGAATTTTGGCGTAATCGCCCGGGCGGTCTAGACGGGGGTAAAACTGACGCGCTCGTAGTCGCTGCCCTTGTCCACACTGAACCCCAGTTTTAGCGCTTGTATCCGGTCATCGGGATGAACGATGTCGGCGAGACGGTCGGGGCGGAAAAAATCGCGCTGGACGATAAGGCTGGGCGGCGTTTTGAATGCCGCCACCTCCGGCAATAATAAGGCCGCTGCGGCTTTGTCGGAGAGGGCGGCGTTGATGCCTTTGCCTTTGATCGAGATGGGCTGCGCCATGCCGGGCATATACTGGATGCCCATACGCAGTTGCCCGCCGCGCGTGACGACAACCCAACTGGTCTTTCCCAGCATGAAAGCTTTGGCATCGTCCGGTTTTACCGCGACGAGTTGATGCGCTCCGATACGTTCCCCCTGGTTCGCTTCGCGCAATAGCCGGACCCCCAGAATGCTTTCATTTTCGATTTGCCATGTCTCCAGCCCGAAACCGAGTTGCGAGATGTTATGACGGTTGGTGTCGGACAACACGTGGCCGAATGCGGCAATCTGCTTGCGTGCCAGAGTGTCCATGCCGACTTCCTTGCCGGGTTGTTTGAACGGTTTGTGGGCGATGTGGGCGTAGATGCCTTCGATGCCGAAACACAGTTGCGCCGACTGTGCGATGGTGTGGCGGTCGGCCAGACGCTCGCCGGTTTCCTCGCAGCAGTAGTGATGCAGTTTGTTGAGGAACTCGACGCAATCGGCGCTGTTGCATTCGCTGCCCAATTCCAGCTGCTGGGGCGATTGCCCCTGTTGCAGCAGTATGGTTTTTACGCGCAATAACTTGCTCAACGGCACCATGGGCAGGTAGCGCAGGCTGTCGGACGGCGTGATGTACCTGATCGCCTGCAATCCTTGCGCTTTGCCGAGATCGACTGCCAGTGGCGGGGCGTCGTCTTTGCTCGCGCCGCAACGGCGGTCGATGGTGAGGGTGCCGCTCCACAAGGTGAGCCAGCGATCCAGCAATTGCAATTGTCCGCGCGTCAGCTCGGACGGGTGGGCATGGCAGGCGAGCAGGGTCTTGGCATAGGTGGCCTGGCAGGAGTTGGGATGGCCGGGCGAATGCAGTTCGTCGTCCACCTCCGCTTGATGGAAGCCTTGTTCTTCGGCGAAGGCAAACAGCGCGTGCAGTTGATGCCACAGATGGCTGTCGAATTCATAGCCGCTGCGCAAGTGTTCGAAAATCTGCTGGCCGCTGTAGCGCAGGCAGCGCTGGACCAGCAGCGCGCCGGATCCGGCAAGTTGTTTATCGCCGGCGACATAAGCTTGCAGGCAGCGCTGATAGCCGTTCACCATGCCCTGCCACAAACCGATGATGGAAACGAAGACCGTCAACTCGTCATCGCTGAGCGGCAGCTTTTTGGAAATCAGTTTTTTGGCGTAATCGCCTTGTACCAGTACGATGGTTTCGCGCAGTAACTCCAGCGTATGCAGGCGTTCCAGCCCGCGCATCGGGTAGCGGTTGAGTTCGTCGAGTTGCGCGCGCAACACGCCATGCGCCTGATGCAGGTTGGTGAGTTGCAACTGGTGCAGCCAAGTTTCGCAACTGGCGCCGTCCTTGAAAGCGGGCTGTGCGAGATCGTCGGTCGGTTCGAGTGGCAGGTCGAGCATGTTCAAAGTAGGACGCGTTCAATGCCGCCATTATTCGCTTTTTGCACATAGTCGGCCAGCCAATTTGCGCCGAGCAGATGCTGTGCCATTTCCACCACGATGTAATCGGTGCCGGTGCCCGCGTCGTCGGCGTAGCGCGACAGGCCCTGCTGGCAGGCCGGGCAGGAGGTGAGGATTTTTACTTCCCCCGTGTAGCCGTCGGCGCGCAACGCATCCGCGCCTTTGCGCATCTCTTCCTCTTTGCGGAAACGTACCTGTGTGGCAATGGACGGATTACTCAATGCCCAAGTGCCGGACTCGCCGCAGCAGCGGTCGTTGAGCCGGATATCGTCGCTGTTCATGAGTTTGTTCACCACCTGCAACGACGGGTAGGTCTTCATCGGGGTGTGGCAGGGCTCGTGGTACATGTAGCGTTTGCCTGTGGCGTTTTCAAGCTTCACGCCTTTTTCGTGCAAATACTCGTGGATGTCGAGCAGGCGGCAGCCGGGGAATATTTTGTCGAACTGGTATTTCAGCAGCTGGTCCATGCAGGTGCCGCACGACACGATCACGGTCTTGATGTCGAGGTAATTGAGCGTGTTGGCGACGCGGTGGAACAGCACGCGGTTGTCGGTGGTGATCTGGCTGCCCTTGTCCTCGTTGCCGGTGGCGGTCTGCGGATAGCCGCAGCACAGGTAACCGGGCGGCAACACGGTGATCGCGCCGGTTTCGTACAGCATCGCCTGCGTGGCCAAGCCCACTTGTCCGAACAAACGTTCCGAGCCGCAGCCGGGGAAATAGAACACCGCTTCGGAGTCCTCGTTCGCTTTGCGCGGGTCGCGGATGATGGGCACGATGGTGTCGTCCTCGATGTCGAGCAGCGCGCGCGAAGTTTTTTTCGGCAGGTTACCCGGCATCGGTTTGTTGAAAAAGTGGATCACCTGCGCCTTGAGCGGCGCACCGCCCACGGTGGCGGGCGGATGAGCCACCTGCTTGCGGAACAGCCCCAGCGATTTTGCGATGCGGTAGCCCAAACGTTGCGCCTGATAGCTCCACTCGATCATCACCTTGCGCATCAGCTTGATGGTGGCGGGGTTGGCGGTGTTCAGGTACAGCATGGAGGCGTAAGACACCGGGCTGAATTTCTTTTTGCCCTGGGTGCGCAAGAAATTGCGCATGGCCACGGTCACGTCGCCGAAGTCGATGTTCACCGGGCAAGGATTCAGGCAGCGGTGGCATACCGTGCAATGGTCCGCCACGTCGTTGAATTCGTCGAAGTGCGCGATGGAAATGCCGCGCCGCGTTTGCTCCTCGTACAGGAAGGCTTCGATCAGCAGCGAAGTGGCGAGGATTTTGTTGCGCGGCGAATACAGCAGGTTGGCGCGCGGCACGTGGGTGGTGCATACCGGTTTGCACTTGCCGCAACGCAGACAGTCCTTGATCGAATCGGAAATTTTTCCGAGTTCGCTCTTTTCCAGAATCAGGCTTTCCAGCTCCATCAAGTTGAAGCTCGGCGTGTAGGCGCGCTCAAGATTGCCGCCCGCCAACAGTTTGCCGCGATTAAAACGGTGGTCGGGGTCGACCTTGCGTTTGTACTCGGCAAATTCGGCGATCTCGGCGCTCTCCAGAAAATCGAATTTGGTGATGCCGATACCGTGCTCGCCGGAAATCACACCGCCCAAATCTTTCGCCAACTGCATGATGCGATCCACCGCGCCGTAGGCCTGTTGCAGCATCGCGTAGTCGTCCGAATTCACCGGGATGTTGGTGTGCACGTTGCCGTCGCCCGCGTGCATGTGCAGCGCCACGAACACGCGACTTTTCAGGGTGGCCTGATGCAATGCAGTGCAGCGTTCGAGTATGGTCTGGTAGGTGCTGCCGCTGAACATCTGGCGCAAAGGCTCGCGCACTTCGTGTTTCCATGAGGCGCGCAGCAAGTGGCGCTGCACGGCGTCGAAAACGGTTTGGCACGTTGAATCTCCCGCCACCAGTTCCCTCTCCCTCTGGGAGAGGGCTAGGGTGAGGGGGTGTCCGGTAATCGGAGCGCTTTCCTGAAAGGGTGCTCCCTCACCCCCATCCCCGCTTAAACTCCCTCTCCCTCCGGGAGAGGGCATGGGGTGAGGGAAAGGAGAGGGGAGTTGGGGCAGCGGTGCATCCAGAGTGTCCAGCATCGAAGTCCAGCGCGCACGCACTTCCCTCAACAACTCGCGCGCCTGCTGCGGGCGGTTGCCCAGCAATTCGGCATCGCCCAGTTGCGCGTCGTCCTGATAGTAAAGCGGCAACTCCCCTGCGAAGAATTCATCGAGCGCATCCAGCAACTTCAATTTGTTGCGCAAAGACAGTTCGATGTTAATGCGCTCCACGCCGTCGCAATAGTCGCCCATGCGCGGCAGCGGGATCACCACGTCCTCGTTGATCTTGAACGCGTTGGTATGTTTGGCGATGGCGGCGGTACGCGCGCGGTCGAGCCAGAATTTTTTGCGCGCGTCGGCGGACACGGCAATGAAGCCCTCGCCGTGGCGCAGGTTGGCAAGGCGCACAATTTCCGAAGCGGCTAGTGCCGTGGCGTTCTCGTCATCGCTCACCACGTCGGCGACCAGCACCATCTTCGGGCGCGTACCACGTTTGGCTTTGGTGGCGTAACCCACCGCCTTCAAATAACGCTCGTCCAGATGCTCCAACCCGGCGAGGAATGCCTGCGCAGCAGGCGCGCTGTGGTTTTTGAACAGGTCGGTGATCTCGACGATGGCGGGTACGGCTTCGCGCACCTGGCCGAAAAATTCCAGACATACCGTGCGGGTAAATTTATGTTCGCGGTGCAGGATGAAACGCGCCGAGGTGATGATGCCGTCGCAGCCTTCTTTCTGAATGCCCGGCAGGCCCGACAAAAATTTATCGGTCACGTCTTTGCCCAACCCGGTCTTGCGGAACCTGCCGCCGGGGATGCTGAGTATTTCCGGTTCGCCGTGTGGCGTTTTGCCGTCGGTCTCGAAGCGGCTGATGCGGAAGCGCGCCATTCCGATGTCGTGAATTTTGCCGAGGTTGTGCTCCAGCCGTTCGACGGTCATCCACAGGCCGTCCGGCGTGACCATGCGCCAGGAAACCAGATTATCCAGCGCGGTACCCCACAACACGGCCTTCTTGCCGCCCGCATTCATCGAGACGTTGCCGCCTATGCACGAGGCGTCGGCTGAAGTCGGATCGACCGCGAACACCAGACCGCTGGCCTCGGCCGCTTCCATCACGCGCCGCGTCACCACGCCCGCACCGCAATGGATGGTGGCGTAGGTGCGGTCAAGTCCCGGCAGTGTGAGCGTTTCTACCGCAGAAAGCGTATCCAGTTTTTCGGTGTTGATAATGGCGGCGCGCTTATCCAAGGGGACAGCGCCGCCCGTGTAGCCGGTGCCGCCGCCGCGCGGGATCAGCGTCAGGCCGAGCGCGATGCAGGCGCGCACCAGCGGCGCGACCTCTGTTTCGGTGTCGGGATGCAGCACCACGAACGGATATTCCACGCGCCAGTCGGTGGCGTCGGTGACATGCGAGACGCGCGCCAGACCGTCGAACTGGATGTTGTCGCGGCGCGTGTGGCGCGACAACTCGCGCAAAGCACGGCGGCGCAATTGCAGCGTGGCTTCAAACTCGGTTTCGAATCCGTTGACGGCGGCATGCGTCAGTTCCAGCAGGCGTTTGACGGGTTCGTTGTTCTGGCGGCGTTCTTCGATGGCGTTGAGGCGGTGGCGCAACGCGCCGATCAGCGCGGCGCGGCGTTTGTCGTTGCCGAGCAGGTCGTCCTGCAGATAGGGGTTGCGGTTGATGGCCCAGATGTCGCCCAGCACTTCGTACAGCATGCGCGCGGAGCGTCCGGTGCGGCGTTCGTCGCGCAGGGTGTTGATGATGTCCCATGCCTCGTTGCCGATGATGCGTATGACAATCTCGCGGTCGGAGAAGGAGGTGTAGTTGTACGGGATTTCGCGCAAACGGACGGTCATGGTCGGCTTTCATTCAACAAGACGCGCATTTTACCGCAATGCGCACCATTGCTCGACCCTCACGGAAGCAAGGTCGGAGTGATAAGCTGGGAGCATGATGCGGACTGAGAAAGAACCATCCCTGCGCGTGTTCTTTGCGCTGTGGCCCGATGAGGGCGCGCGCGGGGCATTGTCTGCATGGCGCTCCCCTTTGCGCGAGTTGAGCGGCGGGCGTGTGATGCGCGCCGATACGCTGCACTGTACGCTGGTGTTTCTGGGCGAGGTCGAGACATATAGATTGGAAGCGTTGTTGCGGGCCGCGCAGGAGGTGGCGGGTAGCGTGTTCGAGATCGAATTCGACGTGGCGCGTTATTGGGGGCACAACCATATCGTCTATGCTGCGCCGCAAGATGTGCCGATTGCCCTGGCGGAACTGGAAGGCGAATTGGAACTGCGTTTGCGCAAACATGGCTTCCGTTTCGAGGCTCGCGCCTTTAAGCCGCATGTCACCTTGCTGCGCCATGCCCAATGGAGCGACGCGCCGTTGCCGGAAATGCCTGTCGTGCGCTGGGTTGCCCGCGAATTTGTGCTGGTGCAATCTTTGGGGGACGAGCGCGGGGCGCGTTATGAAGTGTTGGCGCGTTTTCCCATGGTGGCAGGCGGTAGCGTCCCCGGTCGATAGGCGTGTTGTCTGTTATTGGCGTGTTACGCGGGGATGCTCTTGACGCGCGTGATGCGTACCACTTCGGAAATCCTGCGCAAATTGCGCATGACGTTGGCAAGGTGCAGGCGGTTATTCACTTGCAGGGTGAAATACAGTGCGGTGTATTCGCCTTCGCTGCTGAAATGCACGTTTTCGATATTCGATTCGGCTTCGGCGATGGAGGCGGCCACCTTGGCCAATACGCCGCGCTGGTTGGCCACGATAAGTTTGATGCTGACTTCGAACAGTTTGTTGATGTTTTTGTCCCACGCCACATCCAGCCATTCTTCGGTACCGCTGCGGCCTTTGCGTAATGAGGGGCAGTCGTGCGTGTGCACGATGAGCCCCTGCCCGGGCTTGATGACGCCGATGATGGGGTCGCCGGGAATCGGGCGGCAGCATTTGGCAAACTGGATGGCCATGCCTTCTGTACCGAGGATGGTGACGCCGCCGCCCGTGCCGCTTGTTTCTTGCCCATTGGCCTCGCCTACGCGCGCGAGTTGACGCGCGATGACCATATTCAGCCTGCGTCCGAGCCCGATGTCGGCAAAAATTTCCTGGCGCGATTTCGCCCCGGTTTCCTTGAGCAGCCTGTCCCAGCAGGCTTCGGGTATGTCTTGCGGTTTGCGGGCGAGAGAGGCCAATGCTTGGCCGAGCAGCCGCTCGCCTAGTTTTGCCGACTCGCCCAGATGCATCGTCTTGAGCGCATGGCGGATTTCGCCGCGCGCGCGGCTGGTCACCACGTAACTCAGCCATGCCGGGTTGGGGTGGGCATGCGGCGCGGTGACGATTTCCACACGGTCGCCATTCTTCAGTTCGGTGCGCAACGGCACCAGTTCGAAATTCACTTTGACCGCGACGCAGCGATTGCCGATGTCGGTATGCACGCTGTAAGCGAAATCCACCGCGGTAGCGCCGCGCGGCAATGCAAAAATTTTACCTTTGGGCGAGAACACGTAAACCTCGTCCGGGAACAGGTCGATTTTCAGGTGTTCCAGGAACTCCACCGAGTCGCCGCTTTGCGACAGGCTCTCCAGCAGGCTTTGCAGCCACTGGTGCGTCTTTTTGTGTAGCTCATTGATCGGGGTCTTCGAGGTCGTCTTGTATAGCCAATGCGATGCTACGCCGGCTTCGGCGATCTTGTTCATTTCGACCGTGCGTATCTGCACTTCGATGGGTGTGCCGAACGGGCCAAACAAGGCCGTGTGCAATGACTGGTAGCCGTTCGCTTTGGGGATGGCGATGTAATCCTTGAACTTGCCGGGGAACGGTTTGTACAAGCCGTGCAAAGCTCCCAGCGCGAGATAGCAGGACGGCACATCGTCGACCAGTACGCGGAAGCCGTAAATGTCCAGCACTTGCGAGAATGCCAGGTGCTTGGACTGCATTTTCTGGTAAATGCCGTAAATGTGTTTTTCGCGGCCTTTGACTTCTGCCTTGATATGGTTTTCTTCCAGCCGTCGCTTGATCGCGCCGAGAATTTTTCCCACTACTTCGCGCCGGTTGCCGCGCGCCACTTTCAGTGCCTTGGAGAGTACCGAGTAACGATTCGGATTCAGGTGCATGAAACACAGGTCTTGCAGTTCCTGGAACAGGGTGTTGAGCCCGAGGCGGTTGGCGATGGGGGCGTAAATCTCCATCGTTTCGCGCGCGATGCGCTGGCTTTTTTCCGGCGAGACCGCACCCAGCGTGCGCATGTTGTGCAGGCGGTCGGCCAGCTTGATGAGGATGACGCGCACGTCGCGCGCCATCGCCATCAGCATCTTGCGGAAGTTTTCGGCCTGGGCATCTTCCTGCGTTTCGAATTGCAGCTTGTCCAGCTTGCTCAAGCCTTCGACCATTTCGGCCACGGGTTTGCCGAACTTTTCCGCGACATCTTCAATGTGGATGTCGGTATCTTCCACGACATCATGCAGCAGCGCGGCGACGATGGCCTGGGCATCCATGTGCAGCGGGGTAAGTATGCGCGCGACCGCAATCGGGTGCGAAACGTAGGGTTCGCCGGATTGGCGCGTTTGACCCTGGTGTGCGGCGGCGCTGAATGCGAGCGCGCTTTCTACCGCTGCCACGTCTTCCGGCTTCAGGTAGGCAGCGACTTCTTGTATCAACGCCTCCGCATCAGGTTGGGTCATTCTTGGCTCCGGGAATCCGTTTTATGGGATCGAGTTATCCCGGGTAATGAGTGTCTTGCGGTGCATCCCGCAGGAGGATGCCGATACCGCAGGGCAGTGTGAGGCGGGGTGTTACGCCATGCCGCGATTCAATATTTCGAGGCCGACTTTGCCTTCGCTGATCTCGCGCAGGGCAACGACGGTAGGCTTGTCTTTGCTTTCGCCGACCAGATGGTTCGCGCCGTTGGCCAATTGACGGGCGCGATAAGCGGCGGCCAGCGTCAGTTCGAAGCGATTGGGGATGTATTTCATGCAGTCTTCAACGGTGATGCGGGCCATGTGATTCTCCTATTTCTGTAACTGATTGATTAGATTTGCCTGACGCGTAAGTTGCCGATTGCGGCGGAGTCCTGCGGCGATCACCACAGCATTGAGTTGTTGCAAAGCCTCGTCCAGCTTGTCGTTGATAATAACATAGTCGAACTCGGCGACATGCGAGATGTCTTCGCGTGCGGCCTGCAAACGTTGGGTAATGATCTCCGCGCTGTCTTGTTTGCGGCCTGTCAGGCGGCTTTCGAGTGCCGCAAGCGATGGCGGAAGTATAAAAATGCCGATGCTGTCCGGAAATTTGTTGCGTACTTGCGCGGCACCCTGCCAATCGATTTCTAGCAAGACGTCGCGGCCCTTGCCATTTTCCTGGCTGATCCAGGATTGCGATGTGCCGTACAGATTGCCATACACCTCGGCGCTTTCCAGGAAGTCGCCGTGCTGCGCCATTTGCGTGAATTTTTCGCGCGTCACGAAGTGGTAATCCACCCCGTCCGTTTCGCCGGGGCGGGGCGCACGCGTGGTGTAGGAAACAGAAAGATCGATCTGTTTGTTGATGTCCAGCAGTGCGGTGACCAGGCTGGTTTTCCCTGCACCGGAAGGTGCGCTGACGATAAATAAGTTTCCGCTCATAGTGTTAATGCAACTGTTTGGTATTCGCCCGCAACGGCGTTTGGGTTCGAAAATGCCAGCTTGGGGCGATTTTACACCAGACGTCCGGTATCGCGAGAGATGCGGAGTTTAAATGGGTGCGATTCAAACTGATGTGGGGGAGCAAGAGGCTTGCGCTGACCGACTCTCGCGGATAGGCCGCGAGAGTCGTTGTACGGTAACTCTTGTCCCGGCACCGGTGGGAGCGACCTCCCGGTCGCGACAGCTTGGGAGGTATGCATCGAATCGCGGTCAGGAGACCGCTCCCACGTAAGCAGCGGCTTGCCGGCGCTTTTTGCTGGCTTATAAGCAACCGCTAGGCAACCGTCTTTTGGTTGCCTGCGATTTCTCTAATGAGCCATCAGGGATGCTTCCACATCAGTTTGAATCGCCCCCGTTTTAAATTGCCGTCGATCACCATGCTCCGCAACATGACTTGCTCACAAACTGCGCCTACCCGGACTGATTTCATAGGAATGCGGCGCTTCCGAGCCTGTTGCGTAAAATTCCCCTTTCATGGATAATCCGCGCCCTCATGCGTGCGTACTCCATTTGCCGCACCGACTAATTGATGAAAGAAAACACAAATGAAAGCCGATATCCATCCAGCATATAACGATGTTGCAGTCACATGCAGCTGCGGTAACAAGTTCAACACCCGCTCGACTTTGGGCAAGCCTCTGCACATCGAAGTTTGCTCCGAGTGCCATCCGTTCTACACGGGTACCCAGAAGATTGTGGACACGGCAGGCCGTGTTGAGAAATTCCGTCAGAAGTACAGCATGGGCGGCGCTAAAGCTGCGGCTTAAAGCCCTTATCTCGCGGGCGACAAAAAGGCAGCGTTGGCTGCCTTTTTTGTTTCCAGTCAGAAGGTTGTAGCCCGAGAGGCAGTTGCCTTCATAATAAGCGGTATCGGCGCACCCGGTAAACAAGCACAGGTATGTTTTCTTACCCTTACCAGAAAGACCAGCTTATCACCCCGACCAAGGCTATGTTCCTGGGATTGCTTTGTGCCGTCTGGCTGCTGACCGGGTTGATCGGGCACGATCCGTGGAAACCCGACGAGGCTTACAGCTTCGGTTTGGTCTACCACATCTTGAAGGGCGGCGATTGGTTGGTGCCCGCGCTGGCGGGAGAGCCGTTTCTGGAAAAGCCCCCGCTGTTCTATTGGACTGCGGCGATTTCCGCCAAGGTATTCGCTCCCTTCCTGCCGCTACACGACGGGGCGCGTTTGGCCAGCGGCTTCTATATGATGCTCACGCTGCTGTTTACCGGATCGGCGGGGCGCGAATTGTTCGGCAAGAGTGCGGGCTGGGCGGCGGCCATTATCCTGATCGGCAATCTGGGGCTGTTGATTCACGCGCATTTGCTGGTGACCGATCTGGCATTGTTGACCGGTTGCGCCATGATGATTTACGGCTACGCGCTGAGCGAGCGGCGGCACCGGCTTGCGGGATTCATCCTCGGCACCGGCGTGGGCATCGGCTTTATGGCCAAGGGGTTTATCGCCCCCGTGTTTTTCCTGTTCATCAGCCTCATCCTGCTATTTTTTTCCATTTGGCGAACGCGTTCGTTCTTGATTACGCTGGGTATCGCGCTGCTGAGCGTGCTGCCTTGGCTGGCGGTTTGGCCGACGCTGCTCTATTTGTATTCGCCGGAATTATTCGCCGAATGGGCGTGGCAACTCAACATCGGGCGCTGGGTTGCTCATGCGCGCGGCGGCGATTATCCCGATCCGTTCTTTTACGTGACCTTGCTGCCCTGGTTTGCCTGGCCGGCTTTCCCGCTGGCTATTTGGGCGGTGTGGGAGGCGCGCAGGAAACTGAGGCAAGCGTTCGAGTTCCAATTGTTGACCGTGACTTTCGCGGTGATGCTGCTCGCCCTGAGCCTGGCACCGCGCATCAATGAGTTGTGCGCGCTGCCCATGTTGCTGCCGCTCACCTTGCTGGCCACGGCGGCACTGTTTACCTTGCGGCGCGGCGCGGCGAACGCGCTGGACTGGTTCGGCATCATGACATTTGCGCTGGTCGCCATCCTGCTCTGGTGGGGCTGGACCGGGCTGCTGGTCGACAGCCCGGCCCATATCACGCGGTTGCTGAAGGAGTATCGTCCGGGCTTCGAGCCGATCTTCCAGCGCAACCAGTTCTGGATTGCCGTCGTGGTCAGCGTTTTGTGGATAGTGCTGGTATGGCGCATCGGACGCTCTATCCGGCGCTCGGTCATCAATTGGGCGGCGGGCGTCACCCTGTTGTGGATACTCGCCGTGACACTGTGGATGCCTTGGCTGGACAGCAGCAAGAGCTACCGTGTCATGGTCGGCAGTTTGAAGAAGGCGCTGCCCGCAAGTTATAACTGCGTCTCCGGCGTGCATGTTGCCGAGGGCCAGCGCGCGATGCTGGACTATTTCGGCAATATCGCGGTCAGGGCGCAACCCAGGCCGGAATGCGATTTGATGCTGGTGGAAGGCAGTGCCATGACGCATAACACCGAAGACGCGACGCGCTGGACGCAAATCTGGGAAGGCGGACGCCCCGGCGACAAGGGCGAACACTACTGGCTGTATCGGCGCAAAGGCGTTAAGGCGCATTGATCCGCGCCGCGTGTCATTTCGCCCCGCCCACTTTTCCACAATGCTGAAGTTGGGATAACCTATCGTATCTTCGGCGTCCCGCACACCACATCCCCACACTGCGCCCGATGCCGCAACGCATGGTCGATCAACACCAGCGCCACCATCGCCTCGGCGATGGGCGTAGCGCGGATGCCGACGCAGGGGTCGTGTCTGCCCTCGGTGGAAACTTTCACCGCATTGCCGGCTTTGTCGATGGAGTTGCGTTCGATGCGGATGCTCGAAGTGGGTTTGATGGCGTAGCGGGCGACGATGTCCTGGCCGGTGGAAATGCCGCCCAAGATGCCGCCCGCGTTGTTGCCCAGGAATCCGTCGGGGGTGAGTTCGTCGCCGTGTTCGCTGCCTTTTTGGGTGACGCAACCGAAGCCCGCGCCGATTTCCACGCCCTTCACGGCGTTGATGCCCATCAGTGCGTGGGCGATGTCGGCATCGAGCCGGTCGAACACCGGTTCGCCCCAGCCCACGGGCACGTTGTGCGCCACCACGGCGAGCTTGGCGCCGATGGAGTCGCCGGATTTTCGCAGCGCGTCCATGTAGTCTTCCAACTGGCCGATGTAAGTGGCGTCGGGGATGAAGAAGCTGTTGCCTTCGGTGGTGACGTCGCCCCAGCTCTTGAACGGGATTTCGATTTCGCCGAGTTGCGCGAGGTAGCCGCGCACTTCCACGCCGTATTGTTCGATCAGCCATTTCTTGGCAATCGCACCTGCGGCCACACGCCCTGCCGTCTCGCGTGCCGAGGCGCGACCGCCGCCGCGATAGTCGCGGATGCCGTATTTTTGCCAGTAGGTATAGTCGGCGTGGCCGGGGCGGAAGGTCTCGGCGATGTTGCCGTAGTCTTTGCTGCGCTGGTCTTCGTTGCGGATCAGCAGCGCGATGGGCGTGCCGGTGGTCTGGCCTTCGAACACGCCGGAGAGTATCTCCACCGTGTCGGACTCGCGGCGCTGGGTGACGTGGCGCGAGGTGCCGGGCTTGCGGCGGTCGAGTTCGGGCTGGATGTCGGCGGCGCTCAAGGCCATTCCCGGCGGGCAACCATCGACGATGCAGCCGATGGCCGCGCCGTGCGATTCGCCGAAAGAGGTGACAGTGAAAAGCGTGCCGAATGTGTTTCCAGACATGGTGTTTTCTCGCTAAAAAGGTGCGCGGAGTTTAACATAGCGCCCTCAACCCACCCCAGCCCTCCCTTCTCAGGGAGGGAGCCCGGCTCGGCTCCTCCCCTGATAAGGGGAGGTTGGGAGGGGTTAAGTTGTCCCCCCCACTTTACAAAAAACCAACTATGTTCACCGACACTCACTGCCATTTAGATGCCGCCGAATTCGACGGCGCGCAAGCCGAGGTTGTGCGCAACGCGCAAGCCGCCGGAGTCGGTCGCATCGTCGTGCCGTCCGTCGCGCGCGCCAACTTCGATGCGGTGCGCGCCTTGTGCGCGCAGTACCCCAACTGCGTTCCCGCCTACGGCATACACCCGATGTATGCCGACGATGCGCTGCCGGAGGATTTGGACGTGCTGCGCGCCATCTTGCGCGAGCAGCCCGCCATTGCGGTGGGCGAGATCGGGCTGGATTTTTTTGTGCGGCATTACGACCGCGCGCGGCAGGAATATTTTTTCGTCGAGCAATTGAAACTGGCGCGCGAGTTCGATTTGCCGGTGCTGCTGCATATCCGCCGCGCGCAGGACGTTATTCTCAAACATCTGCGCGAACACAAAGTGCGCGGCGGCATCGCCCACGCGTTCAACGGCAGCCGCCAGCAGGCGGACGAGTTCATCAAGCTGGGTTTCAAGCTCGGCTTCGGCGGCGCGATGACTTACCCGCGCGCGACCAAGTTGCGCGAACTCGCGGCAACGTTGCCCGCAGACAGCATCGTGCTGGAAACCGACGCGCCGGATATTCCGCCGGAGTTTCTGGAAAAAGGTCTGCCGAACGGGCAGGCCCGCCCCCTCTCTCCTAACTCTCTCCCGCAAGCGGGCGAGAGGGACGAGGCCTTGCTTCGCAATAAAATAGTTAACGAGCCGCAGTATCTGCCGCGCATGGCGCAGGTATTGGCGGAGTTGCGCGGTGTGTCGCCGGAAGAAATTGCGGCGATGACGACGGCGAATGCGCTGAGTGTGCTGCCGAAATTAAAATTGTTCGTCATTCCGGCGTAGGCCGGAATCCAGCGGGTTTATTAAATATGCCTTGGGTTTTGTCCTTGCTGCGCAAGTGATGTTCAATTCATCTGGATTCCGGCCTACGCCGGAATGACGGCTCTCCCATATAATTCACCCCATGCCCAACACCATCTCCCCCCAATTCACCCGCACCCACATCCTGCTCGGCGACAACGGCCTGCAACAACTCAGGAGCAAACATATCTTTATCGCCGGGCTCGGCGGCGTCGGCTCGTATTGCGCCGAAGCGATGGCGCGGGCGGGTATAGGGCGGATTACTTTGCTCGACCACGATAAAGTGGTGGCCAGCAACATCAACCGCCAGTTGCCCGCGCTGCTTTCCACGGTCGGGCAATCCAAGGCCGATTTGATACGCGCCCGCATCGCCGACATCAACCCGGACTGCGAGGTCAAGGTGCTGTACGACTTCCTCGCCATCGAAAACGTCAACGATCTGGTGCCCGCCGATGCGGATTACGTGATCGACTGCATCGACTCCTTGTCGTGCAAAGTGGCGCTGGTGGTGGAGAGCTACAAGCGCGGGCTGAAAGTCGCTTCCAGCATGGGCGCGGGCAACCGCCGCGATCCTACCCGCATCAAAGTGGCCGACATCAGCCAGACCCTCATGTGCCCGCTGGCGCGCGAAATGCGCAAACGGTTGCGCAACGAAGAGGTCTACAAAGGCGTGCTCACCGTCTTCTCGGACGAATACCCCAGCGCGCCGCTGCCGCCGGAACCGACCGGGCGCGGGCGTCCGCGCGCGGTGAATGGAACGATCAGCTATATGCCGCCATTATTTGGTTTTATGCTCGCGGGGGCGGTGATTATGCGGTTATTGGGAGCGGACGATTTAGGGAAACACTGATTTAACCCCCTCTCCCTTTGGGAGAGGGCTAGGGT
The DNA here is from genome assembly GCA_004297065.1 of Gallionellaceae bacterium. Taxonomy (GTDB): domain Bacteria; phylum Pseudomonadota; class Gammaproteobacteria; order Burkholderiales; family Gallionellaceae; genus PALSA-1006. The sequence goes on along the minus strand of SCUU01000036.1, from coordinate 609 downwards.
GAGGGAATAACTCTTTGATTCGCCGCCCTCACCCCAGCCCTCCCCCGGAGGGGGAGGGAGCAGATATGATTAAATCAGCGCATCCTTGGGTTAAACCTAAAAAACGTAATTGAGCCACGGATGAACAGAGCGTGTGTTGTTGGGGCTTTAGCCCCGTACACGCTTTGGGTATCTCGCAGAGGTTCTTGTGTCCTGTGGGCGCGGATAAGCAACAGCTTATCTGTCAATTGTGCACACACCATTCAGCCTGAAAAACTTAGTTGTCCGCAGATTACGCAGATTTCCGCCGATTAAACAACAGGTAATCTTGGATTGTCGCCCAACCTTTTGGGTGAAGCGGAACTTGCAAGCAAGGTTTTGAAAATCTGCGTTAATCTGCGTAATCTGCGGATTGAACTGAGGTTTTTAGGTTCAGGTGAGCCGCAACTTTCGTGTAACGCACTGTTTTATCCGTGAACCCCCGTCTTTACCGGGGGATAATTACTCATCAACCTAGAAAAAGCAGATGTCCACGAAAGTCACGAAAAGCACGAATAAGTTCAAAGAGTTCACCTGCTTCAAAAACAACCCGATGGGTGAGTCGCCTAACGAACACAGCCTCTTGTTTTG
>SCUU01000035.1 GCA_004297065.1 Gallionellaceae bacterium | reverse complement strand
CCAAAGAACTCACATGTAGCACAATGCAACCCGTTGGGTGAGACACCGAATGAATGTAACCAATTGTTTCTTTTCGCGCCTTTCGTGTTTTTCGTGGATGAACTGAGGTTTTAAGGATCATCCATATGCGGCGTGGCGAAATTTTTTCCGCGCCTTGCATTTGGGCGAAATCTGCATTTTTAGAAGCGCCCTAAACGCTTTTCCAGCCACGCATCTGCCGACCAGACACCGCGGCTCGCGATCAGCAGCACCGCCAGCAATATCCCCCAGTACAGATGCTGGTTCAGCCCGGCCTCGCTCAATTCGGCGTAATAGGAATAGACCGCGACCGCGTTGAAGATGAACAGCCCCGCCGCCGCGAAGCGCCCGAACAACCCGAACACCAGCAAGACCGGCAAGCCGAGTTCGGCTCCGGTCGCCAGGTAGGCCGCCACATCCGAGGGCAGCAGCGGCACCTGATAGACATCGCTGAACAGGTACAAGGTGCTGTCCCAATTTTGTATCTTGGTCAGACCCGATCTGAAAAACACGTTCGCAAGGAACAGGCGCAAGCCCAGATCGAGTGCCGGGGCGAGATGCTCCGGCAGGTGCGAGGCCGTGTAGTAATGCCGCACTATCCGCAACCACGTTTTCATGGCTCGGCCCCGTGAGTGAAAGCTATCAGCACGTTCTGCGTGGCCAGTTTCAACAACGTGGCTTGCAGATCGAAATCTGGATGTCGCCCCAATGTGGCGACCGTCGCCATGCCCAGCATCTCGCCGGACTGTATGCGCTGTATCCAATCCGCCTCCGCTTCGGACACGTCGTCCACTTGCACCACATCCCCGATGCGGCTCACCAATGCGATGGCCGGCCCGCTAGCGAGGTCGATATGGAAATCGCTATCCGCACCGGGTTGATGGGCATGCCAGATGGCGGAGACCGGATAGCGCGAACGCACTATCCCGCACGACGGATGCGCGCGCAGGATCAGATACGGATATTGCTCCGGCGGCACCTGCGCCAGTCTTTCGAGCGACAGTTTGCCCGCATCGGCGGCAAAATACGCGACGTGACAAGCCCACTCCAGCGCCGCCACATCGGGTAGGTAGACCAGCTCCTGTGCCGGTGCGAAACCCGCCACGAAGTCCGCCAGCTCTGCGCCGTAGTGGTGCAGGTTCGCGCTGTGCGACGGATGTTGTTCGACGAATTTGCGCGCCATGAAACGGAAGAAATCATCGCCCACCAGTTGTTTGATGACCGGGTACGCGCCCGCCAGCGCATCGTGCAGATTGCCGCGATAATTGTTGCGGTATACCTCGATGGCGATATCGGCGGAGTAGTTCGGATAACTGTCTTTGATCTGCGCGGCTGGCGTCTCGCCATGCACGATGGCTCGCGCAAAACCGGAAAGGTCGTCGTTCAGATCAGCCACGTGCCGCCTCCATGCGCCGCTGCGCCTTGACCGCCTCGCCCATCAACACGGACAACGGCGGGATGTCCGTATCCCACTCGATCAGCGTGGGGCGCGGGCCGATGTGCCGCAACACGTATTCGTACAGTTCCCACACTTCGGGATAGACCGGATGATCGTGCGTATCGACCAGACAACCGTCGCGCACGCTGTATCCGGCCAGGTGATACTCCTTCACGGCATCCGCCGGAATAGCGTTTATGAACGCCCCGGCATCGACGCCGAGATTGCGCACGTTCACATACAGATTCTCCACATCGAACAGGATGCCGCAGCCGGTGCGCTTCACCAGTTCGGCGAGGAATTCGCCCTCAGTCATCTCGCTGTGCGAGAAAGTCAGATAGCTGGAAAGGTTCTCCACCAGCAATTGGCGTCCCAGCCGTTCCTGCATGTACTCCACGCGCCGCGCCAGGTGCGCCAGCGCCTCAAAGGTGTAAGGAAATGGCAACAGGTCGTTGACCACCAGACCGCCCGCGCTGTTCCAGCACAGATGCTCGGACACGGCAGCGGGTTGCACGTCGTCGCACAGACGGCATAACGCGGCAAGATGGTCTTCATCCAACGGTGTCGTCGAAGCCAGCCCCATGCCCACGCCATGCAGACTCACGGGATAATGTTCGCGCACCTTGAGCAAGGTGCGCAGCGGCGCACCGCCGCCGAAAAAATTCTCGTTGTGTACTTCTACCCAGCCCAGCTTAGGCAAGGTGTCCAGCACCTCGCTGTAATGGGGCGCCCGCAAGCCTATGCCTGCGACACACGGCAATGACCTGCTCGCGGGCATATTCCTTACATCGCCTTCTTCATCATCATGTCGCCGCCTGCGGACAGCATGCCGCCGGCGATCTTGTTGCAAGTGCCCTTGGGCAAGGCGACGAAATCGTTGGCATCGCTGTTCTTTGTCGCTTGGCCCGCACAGGAGTGACCGGACTTCTTGCCGCTGCAATCGTTCATACCGGCTTTAGCCACGCCGTAACATTTTTCCATCTCCGCCTTCTTGTCTGCCGCGCTTGCATTACCGGCCAGACCCAAGGCCAACAGACCACCGATCGCCACTGACAAGACTTGATGCTTTTCCATTTTGCTTCTCCTTTTTGGTTGATAAAACTGAACAGACTCGCCGACTACCTTTTGCGCGAAACACCACGCAGCCACCCATTCTGGACTGACTGAAAAAAGGTTACACGGAAATCCTAACATTTATACGCGGGCGATGTTTCAGGCAAACACATCCAAGCGACTGCCTATTCCCGAATCGGCCGCTCTTGCTGCGAAAACTGCTACGGCATCGACTGCGGTGGTTTGCATCTTCGATCTCGCGGCTGCGATCTCTTCGATGCGCGTCTTGATCTCGCTGATCTTGCTCCATACGTCTTGTATTTTTTGTTTGCCCTCCAGCGTCTTCGCCGAGGCGCAGTTGACGCAATCGGACAGCTCTTTCTGGTAGCGCGCAAGCCTGGCCTCCAGCCCGCCCGTCGCTGCCCCGGCATTGACCGGAGGTGCAGATGAGTTGATCCCGCTTACCATTTCGATCTCACTCCTGATTCACCGGTACAGCGCCGGAAAACGCTTGCGCAGCTCCTCGACCTTAGGCTTGTCGTTGAAGACGATGTAGGGCTGGAACGGATGCAGTGCCAGGTAGTTCTGGTGATAGTCCTCCGCCGCGAAGAAGCGTTTTAACGGCACAATCTGCGTGACGATGGGCGCGGAGAAAGTGCGCGCCGCAGTCAGTTGCCGGACATAGCTTTGCGCGAGCTTTTGCTGCTCTGCGCCGGTGTAAAAGATCGCGGAACGGTACTGCGTACCCACATCCGGGCCTTGGCGGTTGAGTTGAGTGGGATCGTGCGCCACGCTGAAGAATACTTGCAGCAGTTGCAGGTATGACACCTGCGCCGGATCGAAGGTGACCAGCACCGATTCGGCATGTCCGGTATCGCCGTTGCCGACTTGCTCGTAATGCGCCGTGGCGGCCTCGCCTCCCGCGTAGCCCGACACGACCTCGCTCACGCCCTTGACGTGTTTGAACACGGCATCCACGCCCCAAAAACAGCCTCCGGCGAACACCGCCGTTTCGGCATTGGCATTGGATACCGCAGTCAGGCTGAATACAAACAGCAGCGCGCCGAGTCGATTTGATCTGATGAACATGTTTTCTCCTGGTGTCAGCCGAACGTGAATGCGAACGCCTCTGCACCGGCATCCGGGAATTCGATGCGGAAGCGGCGGTCTTTGATCTCTCCGCTCTGGCGGATGAGTTGGTACAGGCGTTGTTCGCGGATCACGCCGTTGCCTTGTGCATCGGTATCCGCACCGTGATGTTTGCCGGGTGATTTTCCATCCAGCGAGACTTTGAAACGCACCGGCTGACCATTGCGCGAACCCAACACCAGATGCAGGTCGCGACCCTGGAAGTGATAGTCGATAGCGCCGCCGGGAGCCTGCAGCAGTGCAGACTCTTTGCCGACCAGCCACGCACCGCTCAGGGCCCACTGATCTTTATCGAGTCTGCGCGGTGTGCTGTAGCGGGCAGCTGTGTCGCGCCGAATGGCTTCGGGTGAGGCGAAGTTTTCCTGCCGCGCATGACCGAGATAGGTTTCCGGCGAGCGCTGCACATTCGCCGCCTGCGCCGTTGCACCTTCGCCTTGCACTTGCACGATCCCGTCGCTCAACGCCAAGCCTTGATGCGCTTCTTTGAGCAGCGTCTGGATCATCTGCTCCGTCTCCTGATACGCGCCTTCGCCGAAGTGCTGATGGCGTATCTTGCCGCCGGCATCGATCAAGTAATGCGCGGGCCAATATTCGTTCTGATACGCGTTCCAGATGGTGTACTGGTTATCGATGGCGACCGGATAGTCGATACCCAAGTCGCGTACTGCCGTTTCGACGTTGCGCAGGTCTTTCTCGAAGGCGAACTCCGGCGCATGTACGCCGATGATGACCAGCCCCTGCGCGCGATATTTCGCGTCCCACGCTTTCAGATACGGCAAGGTGCGCAGGCAGTTGATGCAGGAATAGGTCCAGAAATCCACCAGCACGACTTTGCCGCGCAACATCTCATCGTTCAGCGCGGGCGAATTGAGCCACTGTGTCGCACCCGACAACGGCGGCGCTTTGCGCGTTGCGGCGACCGCGTTCGCATCAGGGCGGTACAACTGGTCGATCAGGCGCTGCTCGGAAACGGCGGTGTTCAAAAAGGTGAACTGCGCCAGAAAACGCGTATCCCAACCCAACGCGATGACGACGATGCCCGCGACGACCAGAGCGCCCAAGCCGCGCCGCAGCCACTCTTCGAAACCGAGATTGCGTTTCATCCATGCGAAGACGCGTCCGCCTGCCAACAATGCCAACCCCAAGGAAGTCGCCGCTCCCGCAGCGAACGCCAACAACAGCGCCGCGCTGTAAAGGTTCGCGCCGTTCAATGCCGCCCCCGCCAGCACCAGCCCCAGGATCGGTCCGGCACAGGGTGCCCACAAGAAGCCGACGGCCACACCCAACAACAATCCGCCCTGCACGCTGTGCTGCCGGTCGGCGCGTTGCTGCAAGCTTGCGCCGAGTGCCACGAAGGGACGCATCATGCGTTCCGACCACGAGGGGAACATCAGCGCCATGCCCAGCAACAGCAGCAGCGACATCGCCGCATAACGCCCGTATTGGTTCACCTCCACCAGCCATGCGCCGCCCACGGTGGCAAGGCTGGCCAGCACGGTGAAGGTGGCCGCCATGCCCAGCAGGATGGGCAGCCCGGCGCTGCGGAACGACTGGTCTGCGCGCGCGAACACGAACGGCAACACCGGCAACACGCACGGGCTGAAGATGGTGAGCACGCCGCCGACATAGGCCAGAAGGAAGATCAGCATGATGGTCAGCCCCGCAGCGGAATGAAACGCAGCGCCACGGTGTTCATGCAATAACGCAGGCCGGTCGGTTTCGGCCCGTCGTCGAACACATGACCGAGATGCGCCTCGCACAGAGCGCAACGCACTTCGGTGCGCGTCATGCCGAACAGACGATCGCTCACGTTGCGCACGTTCTCTGCCGCGATGGGTTGCCAGAAGCTCGGCCAGCCCGTACCGGAATCGAACTTGGTGCGGGCGTCGAACAGCGCGCTGTCGCAGCACACGCAGCGATACAGACCGGGTTCGTGTCTGTCATAACCGGGTTGCGAGAACGCCTGCTCCGTGCCCTGTTCGCGCGTGACGTGATACGCCAGCGGCGACAAGCGCCGCTTCCACTCGGCATCTTTATTTACCTTGGGCAAGGTGACGCGCCCCAGCGGCTTGCCGTCATCGGCGAACTGCATGATGGTCACTTTATCCCCATCAACTCCGGCATAAGACCGCGTCGCGAGCATGGCGGCGACGCCCGAGAGTGCGAATAGAAATTGTCTGCGTTGCATGATGTTGGCCTCCGGCTCGTGTCTCACGTTATGATTCCGTCTGCCCGTCTATTCGAAACATCGCTCCAAATGGTTACAAATCGCGCTTGAGCTTCCGGTGACAGACCAAAACGACACCCTAGAAACGCTGATGCGGCGGTCGCTCTCCGGCGACCAGCGCGCCTACGCCGAGCTGTTGCGCAAGACGGCTAGCCTGTTGCGCCCGTTCCTATCCAAGCGCCTGAGTTTCGGCAACGAGGTGGACGATCTGATGCAGGAGATATTGATCTCCATCCACAAGGCGCGCCACACCTACGACGGCCAGCGCCCCTACAAGCCGTGGGCGTTCGCCATCGCCAAGTTCCGTTTGAACGATTATTTGCGTTCGCACTATTCAGACCAGTTGCGCCACGCACTCGATCTGGATGAACTCGAAGAAAGTTTGCATGGGCCTGTAACCGAAACGGTGATGAGTTACGAATTTATCAGCGGGGAGGTACAGAAACTCCCGGAGAAACAGGCGACCATCCTGCGGTTGCTGCATCGGGACGGCTACACCGCCAAAGAAGTGGCGAAAAAGATGGGCATGAACGAATCTGCGGTCAAAGTGGCAGCGCATCGCGCCTACAAAGTCTTAAAAGGAAAGCTGGAACGATAATGGCAACCCTGGACGATCTCGTTGCAAGCCTCGCACAAGAGGCGACCGCAGTGAAACCTGCGCCGCACCCGTTCGCGCTGAGCCTGCGCTGGATAGGCGCAGCCGCGATCTATCTTGCCGTGGCGCTCGCGTTTTCCGGCCTGCGCCCCGACTTGATGGAACAGCTCAACGCTCCGTGGTTCGCGGCCGAGATCGCGGCCTTGCTCGGCATCTTCGTCGCCACGGCGCTCAGCGCGGCCTTGCTGGCATTCCCCGACTTGCACCAGAAGCGCGGCCTGGCCTTGGCGCCGGCATGGACGTTCGCGCTGTTCCTGTTGGTCTTGTTCTTCGCTGCGGGTGCCGACACTCCGCCCGCAGCGCTGCCGGTACACAGCTTCGAATGCACTCTCGGTATCACGCTGATGGCTTTGCTCCCTGCCGCATGGACGTTCTATGCCATGCGCGGATTCGCCAGCACGCACTGCCGTCTGGCGGGCAGCGCCGCGCTGCTCTCCGCTTTCAGCGCCGGTGCGTTATGGCTGCGCCTGCACGAGGCGACCGACTCCATCGCGCACGTCATCGGGTGGCATTACCTGCCCATGCTGGGCATCGGCCTCCTCGGGTTGTGGCTGGGAAAACGCCTGCTCAAGTGGTAGCGCGAGACCATTCCAGCAACGTTGCCGTCCCCGCCCCGCACACAAAATATTCGCCCGCGCTATCTATATTTCCGCGACAATCTGCCGATAACAGACCCGACAACCGTCGATAGGATCATCCGTGGACATCAAAGACTTCATGCCGTGGGTCAGGATCATCGCGCTGGAGATATACCGCCCCCTGCCCGCCAATATCATGCTGGACGACCTCGTGCAGGACGGCATGATCGGGCTCATCCGCGCGTTCCGCGAATACGATGCCGGCTCCGGCGTACCGTTCCAAGCCTATGCGGCGAACAAGATCAGGTGGGCGATCATGGATGGCTTGCGGGCGGGTGATTGGGCGGAACGCTCGGTGCGCGGGCGCGCCAACAAGATCGCCAAGACGATAGAGAAACTACAGTCGCTGCTGCACAGAGACCCGACCAAGATGGAGGTGGCCGACGCGCTCGGTGTGCGCGTGAGCGACATCACGACCATTCTCGGCGATGCGCACGGCTACAATTTCATACGCATCGACGACTCGCCGCACGGCGAGGTGCAGGATATCCCGGATTCGAGCATGGAGCCTTCCACCATCGTGGAACGGCGCGAGATCTATTCTCAGTCCGTCGCGCACCTGAAAGCGTTGCAACCCGGCGAAAGGAGAGCTTTCGTCCTGCGCGTGATGTGCGACATGAGCGGCAGGGAGGCGGCGAACGAGATGGGGTTGAGCGAGTCGCGCGTCAGCCAGCTCTACAAGGCCGCGACGGAAAAACTCGCCAGCCGTCTCTGACACCCGTCCGTTGCGGGTATAATCCGCAACCGGATAACGCCGCCAATACCCCCATGAAAAGCTCCGCCGCCAACAACGAAAAAGCCTTGCTCGACAAAGTCCTCGACAGCCAGATCAGCATCCCGCCGCAGCCCGCCATCCTGCTCGAGATCGACAGGCTGCTCAACAAACCGAACAATCAGCTCACGGCTATCGGCGACTTAATCAACAAAGACGTCGGCCTGACCGCCGCCATCTTCAAACTCGTCAATTCGTCGTTCTACAAGACCGCGACCCCGATCACCAACATCCAGAAAGCCATTACTGTGCTGGGGCTCTCGCAGGTGGAAAACCTCATCAAGGGAATTGCGTTGCGCAAGGCCATCGGCGGCAACGACATCGCCTACGAGAAGTTCTGGGAGCGCTCGGACGAGATCGCCACGCTCAGCGCGATCGTCGCAGCCAAGCAGATCTCGGCGTGCAACATCGCGGTGGACCAAGCCTACATGGCGGGGCTGTTCCACGAATGCGGCGTGCCTATCCTGATGCAGCGCTTCCCCGATTATTGCCAGACCTTCCGCCTCAACCAGGGTAGCAACTGGCCGGATTTCAATGAGGAAGACAGGCGCTTCAACACCGACCATACCGTGGTCGGCTTCATGGTGACGAAGCACTGGAACCTGCCCGAGTTCATCTGTCAGGCGGTGCGTTTTCATCACGAGCGCCTGAACGTGGATCACGCCGCGCTGACGCTGGTCTCGATCTTGCAGGTGGCGCGCCACCTGCATAAAAAGATACACCGCCTGCCCGATAACGAGTGGGCCAAGATCAGAGCACAGGTAATGGAAGAGATCGGCGTGGACGAAGAAGGCTCCATCGAGTTCATGGAAGACGTCGTGGAAATATTTACCCATCAGCAACAGTAGCTGATTGCGCAGGAACGGGCGGGGACCGCCCCTGCAAAATCCTCACCCCGCCTGCGGAAGATTCAGTGTGATGTTTTCAGACTGGTGCGGTAGCCCCAGATAGCCTTTGGACTGCATCTCGATCAAGCGGCTCACCGTGCGCGCGAACTCGCCGCTTTGCGCGAGGTTCAATTCATGCGGCGCTGCCGCCGCCGAAGCCACCAGCTTGACGCGATTGTCGTAGAACACATCCACCAGCCAGGTGAAGCGTTGTGCCGCAGCCGCATCATCGGCGCTCATCTGCGGGATATGCGATACAAACACGGTATGGAACTGGTGCGCGATTTCCAGATAGTCGGTCTGCGCACGCGGCCCGCCACAGATGTCCTTGAAGTCGAACCACACCACCCCGTGCGATAGCTGCCTCACCGGGATCGCGCGCCCCATGATGTCGATTTGCCTCTCATCCTGCTGCGCCACCGGACTCAGGCGCTCGAACATCGTCGCCATGCGCGCGTCGCTCGCCGCATCATCCGGCACCATGAACAAAGATTCGCGCGTCATCTCGCGCAAGCGGTAGTCGTTGCCGCCGTCCACATTGAGCACGCTCAGCTCGCGCTTGAGCAGCGCGATGGTGGGCAAGAATTTTTGCCGTTGCAAACCGTTGGGATACAAACCGTCCGGCGGATAGTTGGAGGTGGTCATCAGCACCACGCCGCGCGCGAACATGGCCTCCAGCAAGCGCCCGAGTATCATCGCGTCGGCGATGTCGCTCACATGGAACTCGTCGAAACACAGCAGGCGCGTGGACTGGGCGATGTTGTCGGCCAGCGCCAGCAGCGGGTCTTTCTCGCCGGCCAGCAACTTCATCTCGTGATGCACCTCGGCCATAAAGTTGTGGAAATGCATGCGGCGCTTGCGCCGATACGGCACGCAATCGTAAAACACATCCATCAAAAAACTCTTGCCGCGCCCTACCCCGCCCCAGAAATACAGCCCCTTCGGCACATCTGGGCTGAGCAGACTGCGTCCGAGAAAATGATTGCGCCTGGCTTTAAAATCGACCAACTGGTGCCAGAATAAATCCAGCGCCTCAATCGCCGCCTCCTGCGCCGCATCGCGAATAAAACCCGGCTTTGACCGCACAGTCCGATACCAGTCCATGGGGCTCATGCTGCCATCGGCGGGGGGAGAAAAAGTGTGTTGCGGCATGATAGACGAGGATCAAATCCAAACAGCAGGCAGCGCTTAACTCGCCCCGCGCTTGGCGAAATCTTTAAGACGGAAACCCAGCGCGAACAACACGGCAAAATAAACCGCCACGCCCGCCGCCACTAGCCAGGCGAGATGGATAATGCGTGTCCAGCCGTGGGTAGTCAGCCAGTGCTGTTCGCTGCCCATGCCGAACCACAGCGTCAGTCCCAGCGCCAGCAAGGCGACGCACAGCTTGAGGAAGAACTTGCCCCAGCCGGGTTCGGGCTGGTAGATGCCGTGCTTGCGCAGGAAATAGAACAATACAGTCGAGTTGAAGCAGGCCCCGAGGCCGATAGCGAGCGCCAGTCCGGCGTGGTGCAACTGCATCCCGAAAACAAACAGCAGGTTCATCAGTTGCGTGGCCAGCAATGTGGCGATGCCGATCTTGACCGGGGTGCGGATGTCTTGCCGCGCATAGAAACCGGGCGCAAGCACTTTCACTGCGATAAGGCCGATGAGGCCGACGCTGTAGCCGACCAATGCATAACTCGTTTTCAACACATCGCCGGCAACGAAAGCGCCGTGCTGAAAGAAAGTTGCCAGCAACGGCACCGCAATCATGCCCAGTGCCAGCGCGGCCGGCAACGTGAGCATAAACACCAGGCGCAAGCCCCAATCCAGCAGTTTGGAATATTCTTCCGTGCTGTTGTCGGCGTGATGTTTGGAAAGCGAGGGCAGCAGGATAGTGCCGAGTGCCGCGCCCAACAGGCCGGAGGGAAACTCCATCAGCCTATCCGCGTAATACAGCCAGGACACGCTGCCCGCCACCAGGAAGGAAGCGAAGATGGTATTGATGATGAGACTGATCTGCGCGACGGAAACGCCAAACAGTGCGGGGCCCATCTGCCTGATGACGCGCCACATGCCCTCGTCTTTCAGGTTGAAGCGGATGTCCGGCAACATGCCGATCTTCTTCAGAAAGGGCACCTGGAAGGCCAGCTGCACGAAGCCCGCGACAAACCAGGCCCAAGCCATACCCACAATAGGCTGATCGAAGCGCGGTGCAAGCCACAAGGCACCGCCGATCAAACAGATGTTCAGCAGGATAGGCGCGAACGCCGGCACCCAGAATTTGTTGTAGGTATTCAGTATGCCCGCCGCCAGGGCAACCAGCGAAATGAAGAAAATATAGGGGGAGGTGATGCGCAGCATCTGCACCGTGAGATCAAACTTTCCGGCATCTTTAATAAAACCTGGCGCGGTAATGTAGATCAACAAAGGGGCGGCGATGATACCGATGAGCGTCACCGCGAACAGCGCCAGCGCCAGCATGGTCGTCACGTGATCCACCAGCAACTTGGTCTCATCGTGTCCGCGCCGTTTGTTGTATTCGCCGAAAATAGGCACAAAGGCTTGCGAGAAAGCGCCCTCGGCCAGCATGCGGCGCAACAGATTGGGCAAACGGGTAGCGATGATGTAGGCATCGTTCGCCATACCCGCACCGAAGATGCGCGCCATCAATATGTCGCGCGCAAACGCCAATATGCGTGACACCAACGTCAGGCTGCTGACGGTAGCAAGGGCTTTAAGAAGATTCATGTATGGTTAAGCAGGGTGTAGCGAAAAGCGAAAATTTATTGGCGGCGCATCATAACATCACAACCCATACCGACGAATCATGGCTCACTGGGCACACCGCCGGTTTGAATCGCCGCCCGGTAAATAAGCATTAGCGCATACGAACTGGCTTGCGGGACGGATGTAATGTCGCTCGCATAGCTCACGAAAAAAGCATTGTCGCGGGTTTTTAGAATTGTCCGGTTCTGTAGCACATGAATTGTCCGCTTTTTCTGCCTTGGTTGGGAAGCGGTGTAGGGCGTAGCCCGAAGCAGCTTCCCAACCAAGGCGGCGCGC
>SCUU01000196.1 GCA_004297065.1 Gallionellaceae bacterium | reverse complement strand
TTGCCATCTGTTCTTTTTCTGTTATTCCAAAAGGAAGTTATTTTACGAAACCCCTCCATGGGTTATTTTTATAAAATTATGTGTCCGGGGAAATTTTGAAGTGGAGCTTGTATTTTGTGAGTTTGAATTTTTGATAAGAATGGTTTTTGTTTTTAGTGTACGTATTGTGGTGGTTGTTGCGGGTATAGTAGAGCCTGTTGTTGCTGCATGTCGGATTCTTTCGGCGCCGCTGGATTCTGCGCTGGCGCTGCCGGAATGTTGACGAGTTGGATTGCCGGAGCTGCTGGTGGTTGATTTGCGGGACGGTAATATCGGTTTGCTTGTGAAGAATTGTAACAGTACCAAAAAATTAATAATAAGAATGCCGCGACGGAAGTGAGGATAGACACCCAAATAAACCAAGGGAAAGAGGTCGGGGAAGAAAATTGTGTATTTAACATTTGATCAAAATCGGTTTTAGTTGCAGTTTCGTTCAGTAAGAGTGATAAATTCTTTTGTAAGTGACTAAGTTTTGAATCTATTATTGCTGCGTCCAACAAAAGATCGGCTGGTAGGGTCAACGGGTCCCACTGCCAGGGTACGCTCAGCGGTTCTGGGGAAATTCGAATATTGTAGTCAGACTGTATGGTATGTGCTTTCAGTGTGACCCTGCACTCCTCCGGAATGTGTAATTTCGTTGTCCTAGCTAAATAAAGTTGAAAATGGGAGCCATTCTTACATTCAATTTGCGTGGTATAAGGAGTTGGTGTGAAAAGGAGATGGTCTGTTGCTGAAAGTTGGTAAACTGTTTCCTTCATGCGTTTTCGTTCCAATTTGCAATTATTTCTTACCCCTTGCTCGTGGCGGTCAAAAATCGAGCCTAAACATGAATTTGCCAAATCGGTGTGCAACACCTGATGTTTTTCGCAGAGGTATACTCGGTTTCTTTTTATGCAGGCCGCCAGATCCCCTTGCGTTAATATTTTAAACTTTCTTGCTTTCCCTACCGCAATCATTTCTGCTTCCGGTACTATAACCAAGGCATCTATTGTTGGTTCCTCTTCCTGTGTATTGTGTGTAGCTGAAACAGGTGCTAATCTTTGTTGAAGGAGTTCCTGAATAGTTAAAGAATCTATTGCAATTGCAGTTGGAAGTGGGTAAGGAAAAGGTATGTACTTATAAATGGTCAAAAGTTGATCATGGATGACGCATGGGACATGTAACATGATCAAAATATCGGAGCCCTGCCGTAAATAGGAAATTTCTAGTTGAAAGTAATCGGAAATTCGTTCAGGTAACAGGGTATACCCCCGTTGTATGGCTACTTCCATAATAGCCTTATGCATCTCTTCTAACTGATACGTGTCTAACAGGTCTACTGCTAACCGGCGATGTTGGAGCTGCTGGATCGCATTGGTCGCCCTACCCAGTCTGGACTCAAAAAGGTCCAACTGTGCTGAAATTTGAGCCGAAATTAAAGCGGGATTAAATTTTACCATTAATTTGATTATTGTGCATATGGCGTTCATGTTTTCGGTTATCCTGTGGATCTGTTCCTCTTGTCTTTTAGTTACATGAACCAGCAAATTGTGGTTCTTGCTAATCTCATTTAACCTACCTTTCAATAATGATATTTCGTATGCATTGTACATACCCAAAAATGTTCCCAAAACCCCAGAGATTGCTGCAAAAACCAACAGTGGAGCCACTCTTTTCGTTCTATGATGAGATCCAAACATAGTTGTGGAGTTCGGGACTTCGTAATAAATTTCGTCTATTGTGAAAAATTCTTTTTCTGGGTCCAGGCCTAAATGTTCCTTTAAGGTAAGTTGCAGGCTGTCCAATTGGTGCCGTAGAATAAGTTGTTTGCGAATTGCATTGGTGATTGCTATTAGTTGATAAAGTAAATTAAATTGCAGGCTGTCTCTTTCCATTTCCATTTCCTTAATTAGCTCACCCTCCTCTGACCTCCAGATTGCTGCTCTACATTTCCGTTTTGGTCCTATTTTAATATATTGTCCTGTTGCACTGTCCCTAATACGTGAAATTTCTGCGTATTGATCTGTTTTATTTAAAACTATTTGTTTAATGCCAAAAATATCCTGAATTACGTCTGCCAATCCTTCCTTAAGTATTTGAATTTCTAATAATCTGTCCGGAT
>SCUU01000034.1 GCA_004297065.1 Gallionellaceae bacterium | reverse complement strand
CGCTTGCGGGAGCAGGCCTCGCGGGCGCTTCCCGCAAACGGGCGGCTACGCCGCGAACGTGTCCGCGCCCGCCCTGTTGTGAATGACACAACCGCGCGTCTCGCGCCTTGGCCTGCGCCCAAAGCGACCCCAGCGTAAGCTCATGTTATTCATTTACGAGCCCTAAGCATGACCAAGCGGCACCTTTTCCTGTTCGCTGCGTTATGCCTCACCACCGCCCCCGCTTCTGCGGGGCTGTTCAGTGACGATGAGGCGCGCCAACAGATACAGCAACTGGAAGCGCGTCTCACCATCTCTGAAGCCTCTCTCGCCAAGCTCGAAGCGCTGGAAGCCGCGTATAAAAAACAAACCGGCGCCATGCTCGATTTGCAGATGGCTATTGATGCCCAGAATGCAGAATTGCGTAAGCTGCGCGGACAAAACGAGGAGTTCGCACATAATCTGCAAGACGCCGAAAAACGTCAAAAAGATTTTTATGTCGATCTTGACGGACGTTTGCGGCGCTTCGAAGCAGTGGATACTGCGGCGGCGGACAAGGTCGGCGGCGGCAAAAACAAAACCGACGATGTTGTCACCGAAAACCGCGCCCTGGAAGCCGCTTTCGGTTTCTACAAAGCGGAACGTTTTCAAAATGCCGTCACCGCGTTCCAAGAGTTCTTGAACAACTACCCTGAATCCGCACATGCTGCCAATGTCCGCTATTGGATGGGCAATGCCTACTTTGTATTAAAAGACTACAAAGGCAGTTTGGAAAACTATCAGATACTGCTGGAGAAATTCGACACATATCCCAAAATAGCCGAGGTAATGCTCAATATCGCCGATTGCCAGGAACTGCTAAACGATAAAGACGCGGCCAAGCTTACGCTCAAACAAATCGCGGCTAAATTCCCCAACAGTGAAGCGGCCAGCAAAGCCAAGAAGCGCCTGTCCACTCTCAAATAATTTTCAAACAGTCATGTCAACTTCCAGCGCGGGCGCATCGCTACGCATCAGCGAAATATTCTATTCTTTGCAGGGAGAAACCTCGCGCGCGGGCATACCCACGACCTTCATCCGCTTGACCGGCTGCCCGCTGCGCTGCACCTATTGTGATACCGCCTACGCCTTTAGCGGCGGCAGCAGCATGACGCTGGACGAGATCATGCAGACCGTGAAGTCGCATCCGACACGCTATGTTTGCGTCACCGGCGGCGAACCGCTGGCGCAAAAAAACTGTGTCACCTTGCTGAAAACCTTGTGCGATGCCGGATACAGCGTATCGCTGGAAACCGGCGGCGCTCTGGATGTCAGTGCCATAGATACGCGCGTGGCCAAAGTGCTGGACATCAAAACACCGGCTTCGGGCGAAGCGGCAAAAAACCTGTGGGGCAATCTGGCGCACCTCAACGCGCACGACGAAATCAAGTTCGTGTTGTGCGGCGAGGCGGACTATCTCTGGGCAAAGCAGGTGTTGCACGAGCACCGTCTGACCGACAAATGTGGCGTGCTGTTCTCGCCCGCCCAAGGCCAGCTTGAAGCGCGCGACCTCGCCGAGTGGATATTGCGCGATGGCCTGCCGGTACGCCTGCAAGTGCAGTTGCACAAATTGCTTTGGGGTAACCAACAGGGAAAATGAAAAACGCTGTCGTACTATTATCCGGCGGACTGGATTCGGCAACCGTGCTGGCCATGGCACGGCAACAGGGCTATGCCTGCCACGCGCTGAGTGTGGATTACGGACAACGCCACCATGCCGAACTGGCTGCTGCACAACGCGTGGCAAAGACGCTGGGAGCGACCGAACATCGCAACATCAGCATCGATCTCACCGCGTTCGGCGGCTCCGCACTGACCGACTCCAACATTGCCGTACCCGAACAGTTGAGCACGGGCATTCCGCTCACCTATGTTCCCGCGCGCAACACCATCATGCTGTCGCTCGCGCTGGCATGGGCGGAGGTATTGCAAGCCCAGGATATTTTCTTCGGGGTGAATGCGGTGGACTACTCGGGTTACCCGGATTGCCGACCGGAATATGTGGAAGCATTCGAACGCATGGCGAATCTCGCCACCAAAGCGGCAGTCGAGGGCAAGCCCCTTACTTTGCATGCCCCGCTATTGCATCTGAGCAAAGCCGAAATCATCCAGCAGGGAATAAAACTGGGGGTGGACTACAGTCTTACGGTATCGTGCTACCAGGCCGACGCACAAGGCCGCGCCTGCGGAGTATGCGATTCATGCCGTTTGCGCCGCGCCGGATTCGAACTCGCCGGAATCCCAGATTCCACGCGCTATCGCAACGCATAGTTGCGTTGACAGCAAGGGTCAAATCCGTATAATGCGCGCTTCCTTTTGGGATGCGGGACGTTAGCTCAGTCGGTAGAGCAGCGGACTTTTAATCCGTTGGTCGCCAGTTCGAATCTGGCACGTCCTACCAAAAAACAACGAGTTGCGCTTCGTGCAAGTCGTTTCCCTATAGGCTCCAGCAATGGTCGCCCACCTCTACAACTTCTTACTCAATATTCGGCGTTTAATTCAACTCATACTCTCAGTTTTGCAAGAGCCTCGGATGTAAAAAGTTAAGCTCATATCCCCGGTATTGCTGCGTGCGTGGAATTCCAGAGCAAAAAATATCTAGATATGCACAAAAATATCTAGGCATTCTCAAAAAATATATATACATATTAGTATGATAGCTTCGATTAGGAGAGTGGATTTGTTGGCATTGATCCTACGTTGCTGATATGCTGATCCTTGATTCGATTACTGATTGAATTTAACCCGGTGGGGGGGATATGGCTACGTACGAGGGGATAGACGTCGATCAGGAGCTGGTCGAGCTGATACGCATGATGGGCAAGGCGGAGGAATACCGCGAGCGATTGCAGGCGCTGCAATCGGTATGGGATAGCCTGACCCTGCTCGGGCATCTATCCGGCACGGCCACCGATATGTCCGATACGCGCACCGCGTTCCAGGAATTGAGCGGTGGCCTGCTCAACCAGCTCGCGCGCGCGACGCTGAAGAAAGCCACGCTGGCGATGAAGTCCAAGGCGCGGGTGGCGGTGGACATCATGGTGCGCAACCTGTTCGAGCGCACCGCCGATATCGGCTTTCTGGCGATGGACGACGATGTGCGCGAGTACCTCGCGAAGTTCGCGCCGCTCAGGTCGCGCGTGGTCGGCGAAGAGGAGCGCCTCGAACTGGAAAGATACGATGCCGCGCTGCTGGCGCGTTTCCGGGAATATGTGCAGAAATATTCCGTGTACGCCAACATCATCCTGCTCGATGTCGGGGGCAATGCGCTGTTGCAGCTCGACTGGCACAATCCGGTACGCAACTCCAAAGACGCGCTGATCGCCGAATCGCTCTCTACCGCTCAAGCGTATGTCGAGACCTTCCGCCATAGCGACCTGTTACCGAACGAATCCAACAGCCTGATCTATTCCTACCGCGTCACCACTGCAGACGGCAAAAACAATCTCGGTGTGCTGTGCCTCTGCTTCCGTTTCGCCAACGAAGCGGAGCGCATCTTCGCCAATCTGGTGGAGGAGAAAGACTGGAGCGTGGTGACCTTGCTCGACCGGCGCGGCACGGTCATCGCCAGCAGCGATGCCTTCCACGTGCCGGTCGGTGCCGCCGTCAAATTCCAGTTGGAGAAGGACTGGTGCGTCACGCGCTTCGCCGGCAGGCAATATCTGGCCGTGACACGCGCCACGCAAGGTTACCAAGGCTATATGGGGCCGGGCTGGTACGGGCATGTGATGCTGCCGCTGGAACATGCTTTTGATCAGGAAGACGGGCGTTTCCTGGAGGCCGCCGTCCCCGAGAACGCGCTGGCGGCAGTGATGGGCAACCCGCGCCTGTTCAGCGATGCGCTGCGCGATATACCCTGCCATGCGGCCAAGATACAGCGCGCGTTGAACCGCTCGGTGTGGAACGGCAACGTCAGCCAGAAGAGCGACAACAAGGCCTTGAACCCGGCGTTCTCCAAGATACTTTTATGGGAGATCAGCAACACCGGACTCAAGACACAGGACGTGTTCGACCAGTCCATCAGCAACCTGCACCAGACCGTGGTATCGAGCATCCTGCAAGACAGCCAGTTCCAGGCCGCTTTGGCCATCGACATCATGGACCGCAACCTATACGAGCGCGCCAACGATTGCCGCTGGTGGGCGTTATCGCCGGTGTTCCGCCGCGCCCTGTCCAACCCGGATGCGGACGCGCTGCGCGAGGTCGCCAAAACGCTGGTGCATATCAACGGCCTTTACACCGTGTACGACAACCTCGTGGTGTTCGACCGCACGGGCCGGGCGCTGGCGGTCTCCAATCCAAAATATCAGGATATCTGCGGGCAGGTGCTGAACGAGGAATGGGTGCGCCGCGCCCTGTCGCTGGGCAACAGCCAAAGCTATACGGTCTCGAACTTCGTGCCCAGCCCGCTATATCAGGACAGGTATTCCTACATCTACGCCGCCGCGATACGCGAGCAGTCCGCCGCACAGAGCATCGTCGGTGGTATCGGCATCGTGTTCGATTCCGCCCCGCAGTTCGCCGCGATGCTGAACGACGCGTTGCCGCGCGACGAGAGCGGCGCCGCACCCGCAGGATGCTTCGGCGTGTTCGCGGATCGCGAGCACCGCATCATCGCTTCGACGCAAAATGAACTGAAGCCCGGCATGCAATTGGAACTGGAGGACAGCTATTTCCGCATCGCCAACGGCGCAAAAAAATCCGGCATCGCCGTCTTCAACGGGCATTACTACGCCGTGGGTGCGTGCATGTCCAACGGCTACCGCGAATACAAGGACAAGTCCGACTCCTATCGCAACGATGTCATCGCGCTGGTGTTCTCGCCGCTGGGCGAATGCAAACAGGAAGACCGCCGGGGCGGGTCATCCGCCAGCCGCACACGCCTGCAAGGCACCGAGATCAAAGCGACCGGCGACAGCGCATGCATGGAAATCGCCACCTTCTATGTGGATAGCCACTGGCTGGGCATCCCGACCGATCACGTGGTCGAATCCATCGACATCAAGGGGCTGACGCGCGTGCCCGGCTCCGCAGACAACCAGCTCGGCTACATCATGTTCCGCGACAAGCTCATCTCCGTGGTCGGGCTGTGGGGCATGCTGGGCAAAGAAGACAAGCGCCGCAGCAGCAACGAACCGCAGATCGTCGTGTTGCGCATGGGCGATGCGAACGACACCATGATCGGCGTGATGGTGGACGAGCTGGGCGAGATACCCGAGATACCGCTGGAGCGCATCGAGAAGGTCTCGCCCATGCTGTCGAGCGGCAATGCGTTGGCGGGAAGTCTGGTCAAACCCGCCGCGGGCAAAACCTCGCGCGAGATGATCGTGGTGCTTTCGCAGGAACGGTTGCGGCAGAAGTTCACGAACGTCGGCGCGTAACAAATCGCATGGCAAGGCCATGTAGGAGCGTGCCCCGCTGCGTGTGTTGTTGGGGCGAATGCCCCGTAGTGACAATTCCACTATGCAGCTTGCTGCATAGTGGATTGCCTACCTTTGGTACAACCACGGCGTACTCCTTGCGGGTGCACGCGATTAATCACAATGTCGCGTAGGGCACGTTCCTACAGGTTTGCGATACGGAACAACGCCGCTGCCTGCATCGCGCAGGCGCGGCTGGTATCCGCATTCAGCGACTTCAGCCAGACCCCGGGTATATCGTCCAGCCCGTGCAGCGCACCCGCCAGCATCCCCGCGATGGCGCCCGTGGTATCCGCATCACCGCCACGGTTGACCACGTCGATCAGGCAGTCGCGAAAATCATCGGTGTCGAAAAAACTCTGGAACACGGCTTGCAGCGTGTCGGCGATATAGCCGCTGGGGTTGCTGCTTTGGCGTACTGCGCGGAACTTGAACTCGGGATGAAGCGCGGCGAGCGGATGGACGTAGGTATGCAGCAAGTGATTCTTGTCCGCGCCGCGCAACCCATCCTGCAGCATCAACACCAGCGTTTCGCAGGCCGCATCGGAAAGCGCGCAGTGGTGCGTGACGTGGGCTTGCGCACGGCAGGCGACGCGCACCGCACCTTCTCCTTGCCCGAAAGTGGCGAGCGCCACCGGCAGTACTCGCATCGCCGCACCGTTGCCGGCATCGTGGTCGGAATAGGTCGCTTCGGGATTTCCGGTCTTGCGGAATTGCAGCAGGTTGCGCCGCACGGTGTTGCCGATGTCCACCGGCTTGGCGCGCATCCAGGCATCGAAGGCCTGCGCCGCCGCGAGCGCCTCCACTTTACCCTGCGCGAGGATGGATTCGCCCAAGGCGAGCGACATGGTGGTGTCGTCGGTGACCTGTCCCGGCTTGAGATGCAACCAGCCGCCGCCGCGCAGCGTGTCATGCACGCCGTATTGCGCCTTGATCTCGCGCGGCGTCATGAACTCCACGGTAGAACCCAGCGCATCGCCGATGGCGAGGCCGAGATAGGCGGCGATGGCGCGGTCTGAAACGGACATTGCAAAGACTCTCCGTCATTCCCGCGCAGGCGGGAATCCAGCAATTGCACAGATTCTGCGAAGCAGACAAAGCTTGCGCTGTCCCGTTTCACGGGGAATTTTTATCAACTGGATTCCCGCCTGCGCGGGAATGACAGCAAAAGTCACTCTTCCGACCCGAAGCATTTCAAGTAATCCGCGCAATATTCGCAACTCGGCGCGCGGCAGGCGTTGATGCCTTCTTTCTCGCACAACTGCTTGTAGAGAAATTTCTTCCACTTCATGTCGTATTCGTTCTTCGCCGCGAGCGCGGGGAAGTTCTGCATCATCAGCTTGCTGAGCGGCTCGCGCGACCATAATCCCAAGTCTTGCCACAGGTGGTCGTTGGCCATGCATGCGGCGGTGACGATCTCCGCCATCCATTGCTCGGACATGTTGAGGTAGGCGCGGTGCTCGAGCAGCAGGGCGAGCACATCGTCGCGCTCCGGCACACGCGGATCGTCGGCCTTGCCGGCATTGCGCACGACCAGCCCGACACCGGGGAAATGCCGCGCCAGCAATGCGGCGAAATCCTTTTCCTCCAGCCCCAGACCCGGCGGCAAAGCACCCGCACCGCCGATCTGACTGGAGATCATCTGCGCGAATACCTCGTCGTTCGGCGACCCGGCGGCATGCGCCATCAGCTCCGCATACAGACTCTGCGGCTGTGCCGGGGCTTTCTGCTTAAGCATGGCGTCGGTGCGCATGATGGCTGTTACTTGCTCGGATACTCGATCAGCAAATCTTCATCGCGCAATACCATCTGGCAAGCCAGGCGCCATTCGGTGGTGATGACATCGTTGACTTTCATCGCGTCGATCTGCGCCTGAGTGATCTTGCCGGAGGCTTTGAGCACGCTGATCTCGCGGTCGGTGAGCGGGCCGGCCATCGGGCCTTTGTTGGTCAAGTTGGTGACCTTCACCAGACAGGTCGAACACTCGCCGTTCTCGCAGCCGAAGTCGATAGGGATGTGGTTTTCCTTGGCGAGTTCCAGCACGGTCTTCTTGTGGCTGCCGGCGACGGCGTACACGGTCTTGTCTTTGTGCAGGGGGCTGGAAAAAGTGATGTTAGGCATTGCGGTTGCTCCTGTTGAGGTTATAGAAAGTTACGCTTTGACAACAATATCGCCGCCCAGCACCTGCGCCTGACAGGCGAGACGGTGGCTGCTTCCGGCCATGTTTTCTTGCAGCACCTTGTCTTCCAGCACCGAGCGCTCGCTCATATTTTCCATGCCGGAGACGATCTTCATCATGCAGGTGCCGCACTCGCCTTCGCGGCAACCGTAAGTGATGCTGGCACCGACCTTCTCCGAGATTTCGATGAGGCGCGTTCCGGCGGGTACGCTGACAGTGATACCGAGTTTTTCAAATGTGACGCTTGCCTTAGGCATGGGACTGCTCCTGTGCGAGTAGTTCAGACATGGAAATGACGCGGCGATCGAGAGTGCCGGTCAGGTGTTGGGCGAGCTGTTTGCCGAGGTCGCGACATTTGTCGAGCTCTTCTCCGGTGGGAATCAGCCTTGCGCGCACCCCCTTGATCGGCACGCGCAGCTTGAGCCCGCGCAAACGGTCTTCGATCATATTGATCGCTTCGCCGCTCCAACCGTAAGAGCCGAATGCCGCACCGAACTTGTCGCGCACTTTGATGACTGCTAGCGACGACAGCATATCCCACACCGGCTTCACCGCATCGCCGTTGATGGTGGGCGAACCGAAGGCGATGCCGTCGGCCTCCTCGATCAGATCGACGAAGGGCAGATCGCCCATCGCCTGCAAGTCATATAGCGAAACGCGCACGCCGGACACGGCCTCGGCACCCTCCGCCACAGCTCGCGCCATCAGCACTGTGTTGCCGTAGGACGAGATGTAGAACACCAGCAGCGACTTATTGTCGGCTCCCACTTCGTTATGCAGCAAAGGCGATGCGAGCTGACGATATCGCCGCACATAACTTTGCGCCGCATCACGCAGGATCGGGCCGTGCGCGGGGGCGATGAGTTTCAACGGTAACGGTTCAAGCAATTCGAGCGCCTCAAGCACATGCTCGCGGAACGGGCGCATGATGTGCTGGTAATAGTATTCAAATGAAAAACGGAAGTCGCCGACCTGGTCGTTGAATAGCCGCGAATCGCAGAAGTGACAACCGAACACATCGCCGCTGAACAGGATGTCCTGCTCTTCCACCAAGGTGCATTGCGTATCCGGCCAATGCAGGAACGGTGTGCTGAAAAAGCGCAGAGTACGACCGCCGAGATCGACGCTGTCGCCCGTTTGGACGATGTTGAAATCGAGGCCATCGGTCTTGACCAAAGCCTTCAGCATCAATTGCGCCTTGGCCGAGATATACAGTTTGGCTTGCGGTGCCCGGCGCATCAGCTCTGGCAGAGCCCCGCTGTGATCTGGCTCCAGATGATTCAGCACGATGGTGCTGATCTCGTCATAACGTGCGACCTGTTCGAGCCGGTGAAAGAATTCTTCGGCATGCGACGCCTTGACGGTGTCGATTATCGCCACACCGTTTTCACCGCGCACACAATAAGAATTGTAGGTGGTGCCATTCGCCGTTTTGAGGATGATGTCGAATTCGCGCAAGCCGGGATCGAGCGCGCCGATCCAATGCGTGCCTGATGCGATCTCGACAGCACCCGGTATGGGTTTCATGTCACAACTTCCGGTACTGGGCAGGGTTCTGAACGATGACAAGAATTTAAATCGGCGCGTAGCGCGGCGGTTGCCCCCTCGCCCTCTGGGAGAGGGTTGGGGTGAGGGAGGCGGGCTTGCCCGCTGGGGCAGGGTTCTTCTTTGGGCTGAGCGTCGTTGAGACCGATCCACGCATCCACCGCTTTGGCGTCGAAACCGGCACGCAACACGCCCTCCACTTCCATCAACGGGCGACGGATAAGCAATGGCTCGGCGAGCATCATGTCGAGTGCCGACACCGCATCGAATGCGGCAGGATCGACCTCGCCCAATTTGATCTTCGGTGCGACGGGGTTGAACCACTTTGCCACGGGCAGATCGCCGAAGAACGCACGCAGCCGTTCCGCCGTCCATTTCTCGGTGAGCAGATTTTTCGCCAATACGGTATGGCCGGACGCGGCCAGCCACACCTTCTGTTTGGTGTTGTTGCCGCAACCGGGTTTCTCGTAAAAGATGACGGTCGCCATGTCAGGCCGCCAGTTTCTGCAACGGGATGCCGGTGAGCGAACCGGGCGGGTTCATCGGCATGCCGTCCGCATTCAGGATCGCACCCTCGATCGGGCAGATGCTCGCGCATTGCGAATCCGCGAAATCGCCCGCGCATTCGTTGCACTTGTCCGGGTCGATCATGAAGTGCGGCTTCGCTTCGTAGATCGCCTTGCTCGGGCACAGCGGTTGGCATGCCCAGCAATTGGTGCAGGATTCGATGATTTCGAGTGCCATGTTTGCTCCTCAATAAATTTGCCGCTATTTGTTCTCCCCATTTTTAAAAGGGGCTAAGGGGATTCTCAGCAGGCGGCATCATCTCCGTGCTTCTTAAATCTCCCTCAATCCCCCTTTGCAAAAGGGGAAGTGGGTGCGCCGCTCTTCAGGATCAAGCCACCTTCTGCTGCTCGACAACCTTAATTTCCAACTTCCCCGCCGCGCGCATCTCTTCATAAACCTTGAGCACGGCATCTTCGATCGGCTCCATCGCATGCTCGCCGTTGGGTTGTATGCCCGCAGCTTCCAGCGGCCCCCAGGGTTCGTAGCCGACCTTGCTGCACAGCACGGCCTCGCAGCCGGACAGTTCGCGGATGGTCACGTCGAGCGCGCTTTCGCCGTCGCCGCAGGTGTCGCCGCCTTCGCAGTAAGGCGTGGTCTTGCGGTGGCCGATGAAGCGCACGCCTTCGCCCGACGCTTCGTAGATCAGGAACTCGCTGGCATGGCCGAAGTGTTCGTTGATGACGCCGTTGCCTTTGGTGGCGACCGCCATCAACACGGGGCGCGTCGGATGAGAATCCTCGCGTAGCGAGACCACATCACTCTCTCCCGCAAGGGGGAGAGAGGTAGGAGAGAGGGTTCGTTTGATGCCCTGAATACTGACCAGTTGTACCCTGGATTCCTTGGCGAGACGTTTGCTCTCCAGCTCTTCGTTGATCGCAGCATGCACTTCGGCGCGCATCTTCATCGCTTCGGGATAGTTGATCTCCATCTCTTCGATCTTGTCCATGGTGAACTCGGCACCTCTATCCTCACCCAGCAGGCCCACCGCATCGGCGCGGCACTGGCGGCAGTGGCGCATCATATTCATGTCTCCGGCGCAGGCATCCTGCAAGGCTTGCAGTTCGTCGTGTGTCGGGCCGCGCTGGCCGGTGAGTCCGTAGTAAGTGCCGTGCTCGGCTTCGGAGATCAGCGGCATCACGTTATGCAAAAATGCGCCCTTGGCTTTGACGATTTTGGAAACCTCTTCCAGATGTTTGTCGTTCACGCCGGGGATCATCACCGAGTTGACCTTGACCAGAATGCCCTTGGCGACCAGCATCTCCAGCCCCTTCTGTTGTTGCGCGATAAGTATTTCAGCCGCTTCGCGTCCCTTGATGCGCTTGTTCTTCCAGAATATCCACGGATAGATATGCGCACCCACGTCGGGATCGACGCAGTTGATGGTGATGGTCACGTGGTCGATGTTGTACTTGGACAACTCTTCAACATTGTCGGGCAGCGACAGACCGTTGGTCGAGACGCATAGCTTGATGTCCGGCGCTTGCTCGGACAGCATGCGGAACGTCTCGAAAGTGCGCTCCGGGTTAGCCAAAGGATCGCCGGGACCCGCGATGCCCAGCACCGTCATCTGCGGAATGGTCGCCGCCACGGCCAGCACCTTCTTCACCGCCTGCACCGGATGGTGCAATTCGGACACCACGCCCGGACGCGACTCGTTGGCGCAATCGTATTTGCGGTTGCAGTAGTTGCACTGGATGTTGCACGCCGGCGCCACCGCCACGTGCATACGCGCGAAGTAGTGGTGCGCTTCTTCGGAATAGCACGGATGGTTGAACACCTTCTCGCGGATATGCTCCGGCAGATGGTTCATCTGGTCGTCGGTCGAGCCGCACGATCCTGCGGAGCAGCCGCTGGATTTGGAAATCGCGCGTAGCGCTTCGTTCGCCCCCTCTCCCACCGGGGGAGGGTTGGGGTGGGGGAAGCTTGCTGCATTATTCAATACGGGTAGTTGCACGTTATGTCCTCCGCTATGGCCTGGCCGGATATGAGCAAACTGCGTGCCCGCAAGTCTGAGGCGCATAACTCATTGTTTCGTATATGCAGCACGCGGAGCGGATGCATCACTGTTGGAAATGGCACATGACACCTAACAGGGCTTGTGGCGAAAACGACAAAATCGTGTGGCGCGCCGCTTGCGGGTGGCGAGTTGAACACCGTCCCTGCCCTCCCTTATGTGTTGGCACTGTATTTGCGTCTGCATCGCGCATGAAACATTTTCTCGATTGGTCTGCTTATGAGACCGCCGGACAGGGCGATGCCTACGCGGGCATCCCCGCCACGGGCGGCGACTTCGCCAAAGCCGTTGCCGTGTGCATCGGCGACAAGCAATGCCAGCGCAAACCCAAAGGCGTGATGTGCCCCAGCTTCCGCGCCACCGACGATCCCGCGCATTCGCCCGGCGGCAGAGTGAAGGTGCTCAAGGCCGCGCTGAACGGCGAACTGGGCGACGACGCTTTCGCCGATGCGCGCCTCGCCGCCGCGATGGAGCTTTGTGTCGGTTGTAAAGGCTGCAAGCGCGAATGCGCCAACCAAGTGGATATGGCCGCCATCAAGATCGAATATCAGGCGCAGCGCAATGCGCGGCTGGGAGTGTCTTTGCGCGACAGGCTGGTGGCAGCACTGCCGCAACAACTGCATCGGTTCCGTATGCTGCGCAACTTGATACGCTGGCGCAACCGCGCGCCGTGGCTGGCAAGGCTGGGGGAAACATTTTTGGGTATTTCGGCCAAGCGCAAGTTGCCGGAACCGGCTGCTGTACCTTACATAAACTCCGGTTGTTCCACTGGCTCAAACCCCCTCCAACTCCCCCTTGTCAGGGGGAGAGCCGAACCTGCTCCCCCCCTGACTGCGGAAGGGTCGCTGCGAAGCAGCGGGGTACCCACCGGCGTACCCCTTGCGGGTGCAAGGGGAGGTTGGGAGGGGTTTAGCTCCCCCTCAACAAACGACAGAGACGTCATCCTTTTCGCCGACACCTTCGCCGCCCACTTCGAGCCGGAGATCGCCCATGCCGCGCATCAGGTGCTGACTGCCGCAGGCTATAACGTCACCACTTTGCAAACACTCGCGAATGACGCAGAACCGGAACGCGCGCTGTGCTGCGGGCGCACCTATCTGTCGTTGGGGCAAGTCGATGCGGCGCGGCGCGAGGCGCGGCGCATGCACAACGCCTTGCTCCCCGCGCTGGTCGCAGGCACGCCCATCGTCGGCTTGGAGCCTTCGTGTATCTTGTCGTTGCGCGACGATCATTTGAAATTGGGCTTGGGCGAAGAGGCCGTGGCATTGTCCGAACAGGTATACCTGTTCGAGGAATTCATCGCGCGCGAACACGACCGCAAACGCTTCACGCTCGAATTCAAAGCGCTGCCGCAAGGCAAGACGCTGGTACACGGGCACTGCCACCAGAAGGCCGTCGGCGCGATGAAGTCGCTGCGCAAAGTGCTGCGCCTGATCCCCGGGTTCGAGTTCGAATTCATCGAGGCCAGTTGCTGCGGCATGGCGGGCAGCTTCGGCGTGGAAGCGGAGCACGCGGCCATCTCCATGCAGATGGCCGAACTCGATTTGTTACCCGCCCTGCGCGCCGCACCCGATGCGACCATCCTCGCCAACGGCTTCTCCTGCCGCCACCAGATACGCGAAGGCGCGGATCGAAAACCTTTGCATGTCGCGCTGTTGCTGCGCGACGCACTCAAGGAAACGACGCCATGTTGACCGGAGCGCTGCTCGGCCTGATGCGCCAACTCGGATTGGACATCATCACATTGACCGAAGAACTCGACGAGACCGAATTTTTCTCCAGCCGCCTGACCCGCGCGCAGACCCTGCAACTGCTGGCGAGCATGGCCAAAACCGCCGCCGATATCCCTGCGCAAGTGCAAGCGCGTATGCCGCAGATCGACTGGGGCGCATGGGCAGAACTGCCGGACAAGCTCGCCCGCCCGGCACAGCACCCGTTCCAGATATGGGTCGCCATCAAAGAACTCACGCCAATGACCGTGCAGCACCTGAACGACTACAAGCGCACACAACCGAAACTGTTCTCCCTCGCGCCGTGATGCGCAGGGGCGGCAGCCAAAAGGCGCATCTAAAAGATTTTCGATGTGCGACGCGGCAGGCTGGGATAATCGCGCATGACCAAAAATATCCCGCCCCCGCACCTGCCGCCACTACTGTCCGCTCCTTTCGCCGCGCTTGGCATATGCGCGCTCCTGCATGGCGCGCATGCCCGGCGCGTTGGCTCTGCTGGGTGCGCCGGTGCGCGTGGTGGTGATGGACACCGACGGCGCGGTGTAGGCGTTGGTTGGGTTACTGGCTGGGTTCATGTTTTTCCATTTTCCATTATCTTTTCCCAAGCCGCTTTCACTTCTTGTTCATGCCAGCGATCCGAAATATCGTTGCGGTTCCCGTAGCGGAGAATCCTTGTCATGTCTGTTGCCTGAAAATATCCAGATAATCCCGGAACACGAACAGCCGGTTGCGGTACTGGCCGGTGTAGTTAACCAGCGACTTGGCTGCGGTCTTTTGCAGCCTAGCCAGCCCACCAAGCAACCACAAGACGGTTGCCAAGTGGTTGCTTATAAGCCCGCACACCCCACCCGCCGTTGGCGGGCAGAGTACAAGAGCGGGCAAGTCGCTGGTTACCCCCTTGAAGGTGAGGGAGTGATCAGTCGTAAACTCACGGTTAAAGCGTGCCAAATCTATAGTGTGGCAGGCTCACAGATACGCCAGTATCGAGAACTCTGAAGCGAAGGCGACGAAGAACCCAACACCCCAAGTCAGGCGCTCTTTCGGGCTGCTGCGAATAGCATACGGATCGTTATCGCCATTCCGGTTGGCGAATATCATGCCGCCGACAAAAATGATCGTTCCGGTCGCAACCACTGCAAGCATGAATAAAAGATAGTTCATCATCGTTCTCCTGATAGTTCGTCCAACCATGGGGCAATGACGTTAAAGCATTTTGTGTGCCATCAGCCGATCTGCGCGCCCATTCGTTCTATCCCGGCCCCCTTGTGCGACAAATTTTCCGGTTTTGTCGCATTTCCTCCAAGCCTTGTGCTGCCATAACCCGCGCCGATACGGGGAGTTTGGCGCTGGCGCGTTTATTGCGGAAGGTTTACTCGTCAACCATCACGAGGAGTCAGTCAACATGAGTAGCGCATTCGACAACATCTTTTCCGGCCTGTCCGACGGCAGCGTCGTCCCCTATCTTGGTGCGGGCGCGCTCAACGGCGTGATCGACCCGGCCTCGGGCAAAGCCATCCCCGCCGACAGCGACAGCCTGATATTGGCGATGAACAACGGCCAGCCCATGGCGCCCAAGCTGATGTACGAGTTCCCGCGTGCGGCGATGAACGTGGAACTGAAGCGCGGTCGCTCGGCGGTGAACAAGTTCCTCGATGCGACCTATCGCGACACCCAGTGGAGCACCTCCGCATTGCACGCCTGGCTGGCGCAACAGAAGTTGCCCTACATCGTAGACGCCAACCGCGATACGCAATTGCAGAAGCAATACGCGTCTACGCCGCACACGCTCATCGTCGGCATCGCGCGCATGTCCGGCAAGGAATATCGCTTCCGCATCTTCCATTACGACGGCACGAGCTACTCCGCCATCGAGCAGGAGGCGGTCGATAGCAGTCTGCCCATCCTGTTCAAGCCGCTGGGCACGCCGTTGCCGGAATCGAACTACATCGCCTCGGATGCCGACTTCGTCGATTACATCACCGAGCTGATGGGCGGGTTCGCCATCCCCGCGTTCGTCAAGCGCATGCGCCAGAACAAACGCTATGTGCTGCTCGGCATGCACCTGAACCGCGACACCGACCGCATGGTGTTCTCCGACATCATTTTCGGCGCGCACAAACCCGCAGGCTGGGCGCTGATCCCGCATCCGACCGACAAAGAGAAACGCTATCTGGAACGTCTCAACATCGAGATCGTGCATGCCGATGTGGCGGACTTCCTCACTGCCGCGCAGACATGGGACGGTAGCCTCGCCGCAGCATGAGCACGAGCAATTTCCCGGAAATGTCATCTCATTTTGAACAAGAGCAACTTCGCTCCTCCCCTGACAAGGGGAGGCTGGGAGGGGTTGTTGCGCCAGAAAAAACAACCCCCTCTAACTCCCCCTTATCAGGGGGAGAACTGTCGGCGGCAAATAAACATCCGGCGGCATGGAACGAATCTCGCCACACGCTTGGCATGGGCGAGATGGACAACACCCACCGGGAATTCATCACACAAGTAGCCGCGCTCATCGCCGCCAGCAATGCCGAATTTCCCGCGCTGTTTCAGGCGCTCATCAATCACACTCGCGAGCATTTCATCGCCGAAGGCAAGCTGATGCGCGAATCGAAATATCGCGGATTACCGGAACACGAAGGCGAGCACCATCGCGTGCTGGGCGAGTTGCAACAGCTCAACCGCAGCCTCAAGCGCGGGCGCTTGCCGCTGGTGCGCGCCTATGTGAAAGAGGGATTGCCGGAGTGGTTCGATACGCATCTGTCCATGATGGACGGTGCGCTGGTCATGTTCCTGAAAAGGCGGTGATCTTAACGAATGGCAGAGAATTATCTGCGCCAGGAGTCATGATGAGGGGCAAGACAGAATCGACTTGCCCCTCACTGCAAAAGCCGCCATAGCCTTAAATCACTGCACGAGCCAACCTTTAAGAGTTGCGGAAACGGCCCAATGCGGCATCAACCAAGCTCTCCAAGCTCCCCCCCTCTGCATACCGTGCGCGCAGGTAACTCGCATCGCTACCCTCATGCACGATTGGATAGAGATGTTCCAGCGCCTCCATGCCACCCAGTGCTTCGGCATGCGGCCCGATGTGGCGCAGCGTGGCAAGAATGTCTTCGCGCAGCGACAAGGTTTCATGGGATTTTGGATGCACCAGTGTGCCGTCAAGTCCGAAGCGACATGCCTGAAAGCGATTGTAGTTGTAGACGAGGTAATCGTCCTCACAGGGTGGCGCATCAGACCCCATCAGCAAGTACCGGCATAGCGCCTGCAGGTAACAGGCCAATGCCGCAGCCCGTTCTACTGTTAGCGGGGTATCGCAGACCCGCAGTTCTATTGTGCCGTATTCCGGCTTGGGGCGAATGTCCCAGTAAAAGTCCTTCATGCTCTTGACGATGCCCGTGGCCTCCATCTTGGAAAAATACGTATCCTCGAAATCTGCCCAGCGCAATATAAAAGGCGCTCGCCCGCTCAATGGAAAAGCGAATACCGAATTAAGCCGTGCCGAGTTGAACTGCGTATCCACCCCCTGAAAATAGGGGGACGATGCCGACAGCGCGATAAAGTGCGGCACATAGCGGTTCAAAGCATGCAGTAAAAAAAGCGCATCATCACCGGATGCGCAGCCCACATGGATATGTTGGCCGAACACGGTAAACTGCTTGATGAGATAACCGTAAATTGCCGATACTTCCTTGAAACGCGGCTTAGTAAATATCTTGCGTTCGGACCAGTGTTGAAAGGGATGTGTGCCACCGCCGCAGATGCCTATATTTAGTGTGTCACCCGCACGCACCAGCGTATCGCGGATGAGATTCAATTGATCCAGTAAGCCGGCATGGCTCGTGTGTATTCCCGTGTTAATCTCGATCATGCTTTCGGTGACTTCCGGCGTGACGTTGCCGGGGAAGCTTTTCCGATTCAGCAGATGCAGCATATCCGAACTGGCATCGGTAAGATCGAAGTTGCTGAGGTTAACCAACTGCAGCTCGAGCTCAACGCCGAGCGTAAGCGGGGCTGATGTCTTAAATGGTTCCAATGCCATACTCAACCGCCCTTGCCATCAGGAACTTCTTTGGCAAAAACCAATGCCCGCTGCGTGGCGATGGGGCCGATCACCTCCAGAAACAGCGTGGTAGCTGCCAGAGCCGCCAGTTGATCCATCAACCCTATACCTAGGTGGCGGCTTTGCTCCAGCAACAGGATGACAAAAGCGGATAGGGGAGTGAGCGCCATGCCCGTTAACAATCCTTTGCGCCAGGTGATGCCACTAATGCGTGCAAAAACGACCACACCCGCTGTCTTGGACATAAAGCGCGCAGCCATTAACGCCAAGGCAAGCCAGAAGCCCTCTTTTACCAGCGGCCACTCCAGTGTGGACGCCATGAATACAAACAACAGTACGGTCAGCAGATTGCCCAACGCGCCAAAATTTTGCTGCGCCTGGCTAAAGGCAATGCGCCTGTGGCGTGCCATCAGACCAAAAGCCAACGCTGCCGGTACCGGAGAAAGCTTGAGCGTATGGGTCAAGGCAACCAGCATAATCACTGCGATGGCAAAGGCCACGGTAGCATCGCGTCCCGAATTCCCCATCTTTGTCAGCAAAGCAGGGACAGCTGCGCCAAAAAGCCCGCCCAGCGAAGCGGATACCAGCAGCACAATCAGGCTGTTCCACAGCGCGTGCAGAATGTCACCCGTACTCTGAAACACCCATAACCCGACAATGGCCTTGAAGGCCAATACGGCCAGCACACAACTGAATGCGGAAAGATGCAATATCCGTTCGGTCACCTGCCCCGAACTGCGCTGTTCGTTCACAACGCGCAACACGGCTGCCGGGGAGGTTGCCATGGCAAGCGAAGACAGCAGCAAAGACGGGATGAGCGGCATACCAAACCACTGCGCAACAAAGTATACGGCGGCAAATGTTGTGCCTGCCTCAACCAGGCTGGTCACTCCCAGCCACGGATTATTGCGCAGCCAACGCAGATTGATGCGATAGCCCAGTTCAAACAGAATCAGGCCGAAAGCGATATTCGCCAGCAACATGATGGCCCCCTCATTCGAGGGAGGCAAAAACCCGCTTTGCCCCGATGCCAACAGGAAACCGACGATGCCATAGCTACTAATGCGCGGCGCGCGAATCAGGCTGTGGGCAAATTCACCCACTACCCATGCAAGCGCAAGAGCCAGCGGCCAGACCAATTCGGTAGTGAGCGATAACGGCTCGGACATGTGATCATTCCTTTCTCAATTCAGGTTTGTGTCACATGGTACATCAGGTGGATATTGTGAGAGGAAAACGGGAACAATCCAAGTTGCGGAATCCACACCCGATCAGCAATGCCAGGCACTGCTGCTCTCGGTCAGATTTGCGAAAATCGCTACTCCTTCTCGATCAGCAGATCGAGTTTCTTCGCCAACCACTTGGTCGTGGTGGCTTGAATGAGGATGGTCATCAGAATGGCGATAAAGGTGACGGAGGCGATGATGTCCGCGCCCGGTGCTTTCATGCCGACCAGCATACCGGCCAGTGCGCCGGGAATCACGCCGGTTTCGCGCGTCCAGCACATGAACAACATTTCCTTGAAGGTCCATTTGGCGCGACGATCCGGCAGCGCGCACAGGAACACGGTGACGGGACGCGCCACCAGCATGAACACGACCACGACGCCGACACCCGCCCACAGGTATTGGTTCATCAGGCCGAAGTCCACTTGCGCACCTAGCAGGATGAAAATGAACATGCGCATGATGAATGCGGTGGTCATCACGAAGTCTTCCAGTTGATGGCTCTCCTCGGAGGAGCGTTTGAAGCCGAGAGACTCCACATTGCCCAGCATGATGCCGAACACGAACACCGCCATAAAGCCGCTGGCATGCATCCCGTCCGCCGCCATGTAGGCGGCGATCACCGCCATCAATGTGACCACCGGAGCAAACTCGGCGAGGAAATTGTAGCGTTCGTGCGCAATCAGGAAAGCGGCCAGATAACCCAGCACGCCACCGATGACGATACCGAACGATGCCTGTTTGAGCAGATCGATCAGCGCATCGCTAGCAGAGAATTCGCCTGCCCCCATCGCCACACCGAGCACGGTAAAAGTCACGATGGCGCCCATCGCATCGTTAAAGGCCGATTCGCTCATCACGGTTTGTGCGACACGCTCTTTGATCTTGATCTGTTTGAACACCGGCACCAATGTCGCCGGATCGGTGGAGGCGAGCGTGGCGCCCAGCAGCAAAGCGACCATGACGGGAACGCCGAGGAAATAATAGGCCGCCGCACCCGTGATGGCAGCGGTGATGAGCACGCCGATGGTGGCGATCACCACGAGCGTGATCCACACCTCTTTCAGCACTTTCAGCTTGATCGATGCACCGCCGTCGAACAGGATGTAGCTGGAGCCAAAAATGAGGATGAGCTGGTTGATGGTGGAATCCGCCTTGATGTCCACGAAGCCCAGCACGCCGGGACCGATGAGCATGCCGATCAGCAGGAACACCACCACGTCCGGCACGCGCGCCAGACGCGCCAGCAAGCCGGAGAAAGTACCTATGCCGAGGATGATGCCAAATACGAGGAGAGTGTGTTTTGCGAGTTCCAGTGCTGCGGAAGATTCCATGCTGTTCCTTGGTTTCGAGTTTAGGGCATTTCTAAAAACTCATATTTCATCCCAACTGCCGCGTTGCGGAAAAAATTTCTTGCTTACATATAATCTATATGCGGCGCTGCGAAATTTTTCCACGCCTTGTATTTGGGCGAAATCTGTATTTTTAGAAGCGCCCTTTAGTCTCCGTCCTCGCCGACGATCACGCGGCGCGGCACGCTGGCCGGATCGGCGGTGATGGCGCGGTATATCTCGATGCGGTCGCCCGCTCTCAGCGCCGCGTCGAGTTCGGCGACTTTACCAAAAATGCCGACGGTGCAGGTCGTGATATCGAGGTTGGAGAACTTGCGCAGGATGCCGGATTGTTCGATAGCGGACTGCACCGTGGAATCATCCGGTACTTCGATGCGCAGCCAGACTTGCTGTGCGGGTTCGGAATAAGCGACGCCGATCTGCATGATCTTCTCCTAACTTGCCACGGGTTCCGCTGCGGGCACTTGTGCCGCCCGCGCGGCATTGCGCCGGTCGATGATGCGTTTGCCCGCGATCAGAAAACCCAGCGCGAGGAATCCGCCGGGGGGCAGAACCATCAGCAGAAAGCCTTTGTAATCTGGGATGAGTTTCATTTCCATGAACGAGAATACGGGCCCCAAGAGCAGATGCGCATCGGCGAACAAAGTGCCCGCACCCAGTATCTCGCGCACCGCACCGATGCTGGTCAGCGCGAAAGTGAAGCCCAAGCCCATCATCAGGCCGTCCATGCCAGAAGGTAATATCGGGTTCTTCGCCGCAAAGGCTTCCGCGCGACCGAGCACCGCGCAGTTAGCCACGATCAGCGCGATATACAGCCCCAGCACTTTATACAGGTCATGCGCCCAGGCATTGATGCTCACATCCACCAGCGTCACCAGCGTGGCGATGATGACGATGTACACCGGGATGCGCACTTCTTCGCTGACGAGGTGCCTGACTGCCGAAATGATCATGTTGGCGACAACCAATACCGCCGTGGTGGCCAATCCCATACCCAGACCGTTGGTGGCCGTGCTGGTCACCGCCATGGTCGGGCACATGCCCAATACCTGCGCGAAGACGATGTTGTTGGTCCACAGTCCGTCACGGGTGATGCGGGTGTATACATTACTCATGAAAACCTCCTCGCCACAGAGGCACGGAGACACGGAGAAAGGCAAAAGCGGGAAACACCAAATTGTTTATTCGAAACCGCCTGACTCAAGACTGAGGCAAAATATTCGCCATGGGTTTCTTCTGTGTCTCTGTGTCTCTGTGGTGAAATTGTTTTTTTCATACTCATGGCTTACCTCCTTCGGGTGCCCGTCCAAATGTTTCTCGGAGCGCGGCATTGTCATCGAACAGTTGCGCGCGCTGTTTGTCGAAAAATTCCAGTCCGCCTTTCACCGCCTTCACCACGCCGCGAGGGGTGATGGTCGCGCCCGCGAACTGGTCGAACACGCCGCCGTCTTTTTTCACCGCCCACTTTTCCGCCGCTGGCTCGCCCATAGATTTTCCGTTGAAATCGAATATCCATTTCGATTTGGCAGGATCGATCTTGTCGCCCAATCCGGGCGTTTCGCTGTGCTTGAGCACGCGCACGCCCAAAATCTTTCCTTCGCGCGACACGCCCATCACGCACACGATGGGGCCGGCATAACCGTGGCCGATCACGCGGTACACCACCGCATCCACTCTGCCGTTGTGGCGTGCGCGATAGACCGTTATATCGCCTTCCGGCCCGGGTAACACCACCGTGTCTTTGGTGATGTCGTTGTCGTATTCACCCGGCAATACGATAGCCAGTGATTGCTTGAGGTCGCGCGTCTCGGCGGCGCGAATGTCTTCTTCGGTGGCCTTGGATGCGAACGCCAATACACCGCTGGTCAGGAGAGCCACTCCGCCAAGCAGCAGCGCCTGATAACTCAACTTTCCGCGTAACTCTTCCAGATTCATTTTCATCCCTTTATCCTAAAAACATCAGCTCTATCCGCAGATTTCGCAGATTAACGCAGATTTTCATGCTGCTATCCGTAGAGACTGCATCACCCAAAAGGTGAACAAAAGTATCGAGGTCATCGTTTGTTTTAATCGGCGTTAATCTGCGTAATCTGCGTAATCTGCGTAATCTGCGGACAACTGCTTTTTTATTGGTGTTTTCATAATTCATGACACGAACGCTCCCTCATCCCAACCCTTCTCCCGGAGGGAGAAGGGCCTTGCATCCCTCTCCCTCCGGGAGAGCAACCGTGTTCGAGGTCAAGCGAATTTTGGATTCCACGACGCATTGTTTTTCAACATAGCATTCATAATGGTTAACAACTTTCTCATGCAAGCAA
>SCUU01000245.1 GCA_004297065.1 Gallionellaceae bacterium | reverse complement strand
GACGAGCTCCGGGCCGGGTTCGATCCCCTGCAGTGGACGATCGCGACCGTCTTCGACCGGCTGGAGCGCGTGGGCGACCTGTGGGCCGGCATCCTCAAAGAGGCGCAGCGCTTGAACGTCTCCGCCGCGGACTCCGGCCGGAAGCGCTGCTAGTGGCGCGCGCACCGGCGCAGGGATGAGGTCGTTCTTAGATACACCACTTGACCAACATTCTTCCCCTTCATAGAATCTACGCATCACGAGTCCAACGCGTCACGAGGAGGCCATTTGATGCCGGCGCCGGCGCACGCGAAGTTCGTCTGGTTCGACGGATCCGTCGTTCCCTGGGAGGCCGCCCGGGTGCACGTCTCCACCGCGACGGTGCTCCGCGGCGCCAACGTGTTCGAAGGCGTCCGCGCGTACTGGAACTCCGACGAGCGCGAGCTCTACATCTTTCGGAACGACGCCCACATGACCCGCCTCTGGAACTCCGCCAAGATCATGCGCATGGCGATCCCCTGGACGGCCGAGGAGCTGACCCAGGCCGAGCTGGCGGTGCTGCGCGCCAACACGTTCGACGGGACGGTGTGGTTCAGGCTGACCCTGTACTTCGGAGAAGAGGAAACCACGGGCGCAGCCGATCAGTCCCACGTCGGCGGGTTTATCCTTCCCCGGTTGTCTCCGCACGCGAAAGTCGTCACCGAAGGGGTGGACTCCTGCATCAGCACGTGGGCGCGCATCTCGGATACGTCGATGCCCCCACGCGTGAAAGCCGGCGCCAACTATCACAATGCGGCCTTCGCCCGGACCGAGGCGCGCCTGAACGGCTACACGGGACAGCCGATCATGCTGAACGAGCGGGGCAAGGTCTCGGAAGGCCCCGGCGCCTGCCTCATGATGGTGCGCGGCGGGCGGTTGATCACCCCGCCGATCACGTCCAACATCCTGGAATCGATCACCCGGACCACGATCCTGGAACTGGCGCGGGACGACGGGATGCCGACCGACGAGCGCGAGGTCGATCGCACCGAATTGTACATCGCCGACGAGGCGTTCTTCTGCGGGAGCGGGGCGGAGATCACGCCGATCAACTCCGTGGATC
>SCUU01000244.1 GCA_004297065.1 Gallionellaceae bacterium | reverse complement strand
GACGCGGATGACGAGATTCCGGCGGTGTGGAACCCGCCGCGGGTTCCCCGAGGATTTCAACGATCATATCGTCGAAGTGCTGGGGCGCGAGGTCCCCGGCTTTGGATTCGTGGCGGCCATCGTGAACGCGGTTGAGGGATGCGAGCGCCAAGGCGCTGGACGGCCCCAAGACGGAAACGCACACGAGCGCTGACTGACCGGCGGCTCGCTGACCGTACCCCCGGCCAGACCGCGCAGCCCCCGCGTAGCCGGCAGCGGGCTCGATCTGGAGCGGCACGCTGGGACGAGCCACGCTGGAGCGCGCCACGCTTCCCCCTCCAGGGGGTCGTGTACGAAATTTTATTGAAGGTGCCGCGGGGAAAGGTCGTGACCTACGGGCAGCTCGCGCTCCTCGCCGGATCCCCCCGGGCGGCCCGGCAGGTCGGCTGGATCGCCCACGCCGGCCGGTCCGATCTCCCATGGCAGCGCGTCGTGAACCGGTTTGGCGGCCTGGCCTCCGGCTATCGGGGAGGACGCGAAGGGCACAAACGCGATCTCATGAAGGACGGGGTCCGCGTGCGCCCCGATCTTACGGTGGATCTAGGGCGATACCAGTGGTGGCCGGTATGCGATCCTCACGGCCCACGCTCACGGAGGCCGAATAGGAGGTCCCGATGCCAGTCGTCCTGATCACCGGTGCGAGCAGTGGCATCGGCTTGGCGACCGCGCTCCATTTCGCGCGCCAGGGCCACGAGGTCTACGCTGGAGTGCGGAACCCCGCCACCGCCACCGAACTCACCGAGGCGATTGCCAAGGAGAAACTTGCGATTCGGGCCGTTGTGATCGACGTGAATGCCGATACCTCGGTGAAGCTCGGCGTCGGCAAGGTGCTCGAGGCGGCCGGTCGCATTGACGTCCTCGTCAACAACGCCGGAATCGGGGGCGGTGGACCCATCGAGGACGTGCCGGTCGACTGGGTGAAGACGCTCTTCGAGACAAACTACTTCGGCGTCATCCGGATGATCCAGGCGGTGCTCCCCGGGATGCGGGCACGACAGAGCGGGGCCATCATCAACGTGAGTTCGGTGTTCGGTCGCCTGGTGCTCGCCGGCCATGGTTACTACGCGGCGACCAAGTACGCGCTCGAGGCGATGAGCGAGGCGCTGGCACAGGAGGTCCAGGTCTTCGGGATCCGCGTGGCGATCATCGAGCCCGGTGTCG
>SCUU01000033.1 GCA_004297065.1 Gallionellaceae bacterium | reverse complement strand
ATCATGACAGAGTTTTCGCATCACGTTATTTCCCTCACCCTCAGTCCCTCTCCCGGAGGGAGAGGGATGCAAGGCCCTTCTCCCTCCGGGAGAAGGGTTGGGATGAGGGAGCGCTCGTGTCATGAATTATGAAAACATCAATTGTATTTTATTTTGGAGAAAGCAGATGAAACGCAGTTTGTTGTGGGTTGGTTTATTTTGGGGATTGTTTTCGAGCATGTCCGCGCAGGCATCGTCCGGCTGGTATATCGGCGGTGCCTACGGGCAGAGCAGCGCGACGGGTTCATCCAGTTTTAGCGACGCGCTGGCGGCACAGGGAATCACCGCGCAAAGCGCCACCGCGTGCCAGTGCAACAGCGGCAAGCTCTACGCTGGTCTCGCCCTCGCCAACATCTATGCCCTCGAATTCGGCTACGTCAATCTGGGTACAAGGAAATTGTCGGGCGCGTTTACCGCCCCCTTGCCCGGCGGCAGCTTCACCAACGACATCGGCATCACGGCTTACACGCTCGACATCATCGGCAAGCTGCCGCTCAGCTACAGCGTCGCGGCCTACGGACGGCTCGGCGTGG
Source organism: Gallionellaceae bacterium (assembly GCA_004297065.1). GTDB lineage: Bacteria > Pseudomonadota > Gammaproteobacteria > Burkholderiales > Gallionellaceae > PALSA-1006. The sequence continues at coordinate 9,000 of SCUU01000033.1, read as the reverse complement.
CGCGCACTACGGTAAGTTCCAACATTATCGCCACCACGGCGCTGTACGGTTTCAGCTCGCCCTCCAGGGTGACCGAAAATCACACGCACCTCGGGGTCGGCGTAAATTTCGAATTGATGCCCGGCATTGATATCCGCGGCGAACTGGAATTTTTTAACAAGCTGGGCGATCCAGCCACCACCGGGCAGAGCGACATTTTGCTGTATTCGGTCGGGATGAATTACGGGTTTTAACCCGAATGCCGTCCGGCAACGGCGAGAGCGAATCCTGCCCGCGAATGCGAAGAACAATCGCACGCAGGGCGTGCAAAGGCTTTTTTCCTTCAACCTAAAAAACGCAGTTGCGCGTTGCCAATTTCACGCCGTGGCAAGCTGGATGCGGATGTTCCCTCACCCCAACCCTTCTCCCCGAGGGACTTTACCCCCTTCTCCCTCGGGGAGAAGGGCTGGGGATGAGGGTTTGCGAACCGTTGCCATCCGTTCAACTGCGGTTTTTAGGTTCAATCAACTTGCGCAGTTAAACCAGCCCCATATTTTTCGCCTGCAACGCCGCTTCCGCGCGCGACGAGATATTGAGTTTGCGGTAGATATTTTTTACGTGGCCGCTCACGGTGTGGCGCGAGATACCCATCACCGTGCCGATGTCGGCGATGCTGATGCCGCGCGTCAGTTGCACCAGCAACTCGCGTTCGCGTGCGGTGAGCAACATATTCTCGTCGACAACTTCCGCACTGGCCGTTTCCGGCTCCGTGCGGAAATGCCCCAGCAGACGGCGCGCTACCGAAGGCGAAAGCGGCGGCAGTCCCTCGCTGATGCCGCGCAGTTGTTTGACCAACTGCTCCGGTGCCTGATCCTTGAGCAAATACCCTTGGGCGCCCGCGCGCAAAGCCGGAAACAAATGATCGTCGTCGTCGAACAGCGTCGCCACCACGATCGTGCTCTCGGGAAAGCGCGCGGACATGGCCTGCACCACTGTCGTGCCGTTGCCGTCCGGCAGCGCGAGATCAATCAACGCGAGGTCGAACTGGAACTGGTTAATCATGCGCAACGCGCCGGCGACATCCGTCACGCAACACATGCGGATGCCGGGAAACGCGGCCAGCGCAACCTCGCGCAGCATCTCCATCGAAGCGGGCATGTCTTCCAAAAGCAGGGCGACTTTCATAGCAGCGGCACCTCTAATATCAATTTAACTTCGTTTTCTCCGGCGGCGATGCTCAGGCTGCCGCCGAGTTCTTCCAGCCGCCCGCGCATGTTGCGCAGGCCGTAGCCGTCTTTCCAGGTGAGCGGGTCGGCGATGGCGCCGTCGTTCTCCACGCTCGCGCGCAGGCGCGCGGCATCGGCGGCGACGTCCACTTTCACGTAACTGGGCGCGGCATGTTTGAGCGCGTTGGTGATGATTTCGCGCATCGTCGACTCCAGCATGGCTTTACTGCGCGGCGCCAGCTCGACGGCGGGCAGCGAGTCGCTTTGCCGCCAATGCAAACGGCAGCCCGCCGCCTCGCAACGCGAACCGGCCTCGGCGCGCCAATCGGCCAGCGCATTGCCCAACGGCACAGGGTGCGTATCCATCGACGCGATGGCCGTGCGCAAATCTTTCATCGCATCGCGCGCCACCTCGGCATCCGGCGTGCCGCGCAGATGATGGATGAGTTTCAGCAGACGCGCGCCGATGTTGTCGTGCAGATCGCGCCCGATGCGCAGGCGTTCCTGCGCTACCCCTTGCTCGTAGCCGGAGCGTCCGCTCATCACCTGTTCCAGCAACTGGCTCAACGAAGCGGCGAACACCGCATCGCGCGTGGAGAACAAGCGCGCACCGCGTCCGGCATAGCGCAGCGCATAGACCGGAATCTTGCCGCAACCCGGCACCCGCATGCCCAGCCCTTCTTCATGCAATCCGCTGCCGCTATCCCCATCCGCCCTGATCTCCAGCGGATCGAAAACGCGTTTCAGCAAGGCCTCCCAGTGCGCTTGCTGCTCGGTGGCCGAAGCCGTGAACGCGATCGTCGAAATTTCCGGCAACAGGCTCTCGAAATTGGGGGCTTGCCTGCTCACGATGCGCTGCCACAGCCATTGCCGGAACGGGAAATACAGCCAGCCACACAGCAGCAGACTGATGCCCAGCGAGGCGCCTTCGGTCACGCCGGTAAAGATCAGCAACGCATCCAGCGCGATCACCGAGGTCGCGCCCGCCACCCACAGGAACACGCGGTACGCCCACTCGTCCATATCGAACAGGCGGTAGCGGCGCAGCCCCAGCGCGATGCCGACGTACATGATGAGAAAGAAGCCGATGGAATACCCGACAGGTAACAACGGCGGTTTGTCGAACATAGTGGGAGCGACATTCGTGAATGTGAACAAAGCAGCGGCCAGCAATACCGATAGCAAAAACCAGCGCAGTGCGGCACGTTCCAGCGGCTGCCCACGCGTAAGCCGCCATTGCACACCGCCGCCGATAAAGGCCAGCGAGACCAGGATGCTAATCGCAATCATCGTCTCCGAGGGGGTCGGCAATAGATGAAAACTGTAGGCCAGCCACCCTGGGATACACAAAATCGGTAGCCACCACAAAGTACGCGGCGCGACCAGTTGGCGCGGATAGCACAAAATCAAAGCGACGATAGAACTCCCGAAAAAATGTGCCGACAGCGAATTGGCATTATCCAGCGTGCTAAACCACGCACCGTCCAAGGCCAGTGCCCGTTCGCTCATCAGTACGCCCGTGATACCACCCATCAGCAGCGACAGCCCAGTGAGCGCAAACATGCGCGCCCCCCAATCTTGCGGGCGCATCAGCCACACCCAGCAGGCGATCATGAACGCCGTGCTCACAACGGCCAGTTGGAACCAGAATATCGCCGACAAGCTGGCCAACGGACGCTGGCGCGGCTTAATCGAAGTCGTGTGCTCTGCGCCTTCATTGGCGTTCCAGACTATGCTCACCTCGCCCGCATAAAGCATCGCATACAGCGCGGACTGCCGTGCAAAGAACTCATCTTTCTTGGCGTAACTGGGAAAGTAGTCGGCGTTCTCGACCATGTCGGTTGCCAGCAGATCAATTGATGTGCCTGTTGCAGAAATGAGACGTTTTACTTCCGCCCCCTCGGGGATCTGTTGCAAAAAAGCCTCAACCACTCGCACTTTTCCCTCGATACCCGCCAGTTGCACGCCCAGCCAAGGCGGCTGCAAAGCCAGCCAGGCTGTCGCGGCGCAGACCGCCAAACAGCATAGCCATAACAGATGCAACAGGTAGGTGGGGCGTTTATGCAGCAGAAGCATCGCGAAAAAATCCGGGAGTTTTGATTACCCGACTTTAACAAATACCCCGGCGAAAGCTACCCCCTGAACGCGGTAGTACAAAACAACGGGCCCAACGAAAATTTACCTGCCCGGTGAAGTGCATACGGCTGCATTGATTGCAGCGCAGGTTTCGGGTGCCGCAGCAGTAGAGAAATTACGTTTACACGAACTGCGGGCATCCTCATGCGGCAATAAAGCCCGGCAATTTCGATGCTTTCAAATCGAACGTTGCCGTAGCCCGACAACCCAATCGTCGATTTTTTGCGCCAATCAGACAGTCTGCAAAATCAGCCGTTAATTCTTTCCAGATGAAAATGGCTTCTTCTATCGCTGGCTCATCTTCAAATTGAACGTCGGTGGCATCCAGCAAACCAGAAATGGTTTCGATGATCTGACTTTTTGGCACAGAGTATCGGCTACGTAAAACCCACTCGGTTTCCATAAGCACCAGCTGGTTCACGAACACGCGTCGTCCGGCGGCAACCTCACGTTTGATTAGTTTGCGAGCTTTCTCAAACTGGGCTTCGTCGTCTTGCACTAGAAAACGAACAAGGATGTTTGTGTCAATTCCAAGCATTAGCGAGATAGTTGTTCAACAGGAACAGGTTTGCGTCCCTTCTTGTAAAGAGCGCCTGCCAAATCAGAAATATTTTTGTTCTTTACACGCATAACCACGGTTGCATCGGGCATCAATGTAAATGTCAGGCGGTCTCCGGGCTTCATTCCAAGTTGATCCCTAATTTCCTTGGGAATGGTGGTTTGTCCTTTGCTGGTCAAAGTTGCATCGGTAGCAATCATTATTATCCCCTGTAATCCTTACAGTAATGATTGTAGTAAGGATAAGTAAAAAAGGCAAAGACAGCCGGGTGCGATTCAAACTGATGTGGAAATATCCCTGAGGGCTCATTAGAGAAATTGTCGGCGGTCAATAGCGGCATTGCCCTTGATGGAACTACTGATGGAACAACTAGTGTCGCAAACCAGAAATAACGGGACAAATGAAACGGATGGATTTTTTTGTCAGGCAAGGCGCGGACCCGCAGCCGTATGGGTTATACGGCAAGGGGATGCAACGCGGCATGGCGGAAAAAGACGCCGTTTAATGTTTCGTTATTTCTGGTTTGCGACACTAGCCATCTCACTAAGCCGCACAAAACGCGGCAAGTGATTGGTTATAGCCATTCGACTGATGGAGCAACTAGCCATCCCACTAAGCAACCACAAGACGGTTGCCAAGTGGTTGGTTATAAGCCAGCAAAAAGCGCTGGCAAGTCGCTGGTTATGTGGGAGCGGTCTCCCGACCGCGATTCGATGAATACCTCCCAAGCTGTCGCGACCGGGAGGTCGCTCCCACTGGTGCCAGGACGGTCAGCACAAGCCTCTATATTTTCCCACGTCAGTTTGAATCGCACCCAAGACAGCCTGCCGTGCCATCCTCCGCAGCCCAGAAGCGCACGTCGCCCGCATGCAAACCCCCAAGCGCGGCCTGCTTCATGTATCCCTGCGCCAATACAGCATAACTGGCAGGAAGCCCGGTGTTATGGAAGCACTGATTTAACCCAGATTGTCCATTAGGCACCACAGCATCCCCTCCCCCAGAAGGAGAGGAGATTAAATCAGCGTTTCTTTATCGCTCAAGTCGCTGGTATGCAAATCAATTGCTATGCCTGTTGCAAAAAGTCCACAGTCACGCGTACTTTTTCGCCGTCCGCCGCCAATTGCACCCCCAGCCACGGCGGCTGCAATGCAACCCATGCCGTCGCGGCGCAGACCGCCAAACAGCATAGCCATAACAGATGCAGCAGGTAGGTGGGGCGTTTATGCGGCAGAAGCATCGCGAAAAAATCCGGGAGTTTTGATTACCCGACTTTAACAAATACCCCGGCGAAAGCCACCCCCTGAACGCGGTAGTACAAACGAACGACAACAGCTATTCCGGCGAACGCAGGATAAGTGCGGTGCAATCATAAAACGATTGCACCGCATGGTCGGATTGCTTATCATGCTTCAAATGAAAACCAAGCACGCTAAAACGCTAAAGGCCATATTTGCCAAGCCGACCTTGGCTTCCGTGGTGTTTGCGGACATTGAGGCGTTGGTTGTTGCGTTAGGCGGCGAAATCGTAGAGGGCAACGGTTCACGCATGGCGTTTATATTGAATGGGAAACGGATGGATGCGCACCGTCCCCATCCGGGCAAAGAAGCAAAAAGATACCAGGTTGAAACTATGCGCGACTGGCTTTTAACAATGGAGATTCAGCTATGAAAAACTCGATGACCTACAAAGGCTATACCGCCCGTATTGAATTTGATGATCGTGACGACATTTTTGTTGGTCGCGTACTGGGCATAGAAGATGTAATTACTTTTCACGGCACAACAGTCAATGCGCTACGTGCCGACTTTCGTCATGCGATTGATTTTTACTTGAGCACCAATCCGCTTCCGCAAAAACCCGCTTCCGGCAAGCTGATGCTGCGCATCCCCAGCGAGGTGCATACGGCTGCATTGATCGCCGCACAGTCATCGGGAAAAAGTCTGAATCAATGGGCAGCCAGCGTGCTTAAAGAGGCCGCTCATGTTTGAGCCTAGAAAAAGCAGATGTCCACGAAAGTCACGAAAAACACGAATAAGTTCAAAGAGTTAACCTGATTCAAAAACAACCCGATGGGTGAGTCGCCTAACGAACACAGCCTCTTGTTTTGTTTCGTGCCTTTCGTGTTTTTCGTGGATGAATTGCCGTTTTAAGGTTGAGACGTCCGCTATCCTTTAACAAGCTCCCACAAGAGGTTGGGCTCTAATGGGCATCTATAGAGTCGTCTGTTGCGGAAATGAGACACTTCACTTCCGTCCCCTATGGAATCTGTTGTAAAAAATCCACAGTCACGCGCACTTTTTCGCCATCAGCCGCCAATTGCAAACCTAGCCACGGCGGCTGCAATACGACCCACGCCGTCGCGGCGCAGACCGCCAAACAGCATAGCCACAGGTAAGTAGGGCGTTTATGCAGCAGACGCATCGCGAAAAATTTCGGGGATTTTGATTACCCGACTTCAGCAAATACCCCGGCGAAAGCCACCCCCCTGAACGCGGCATTGTGCGAAACAACGTGCCCCCCGAAAATTCACCTGCCCGGGGAAGTGTGCAGATCACGCGACGCGACCTCCGCAAATCGACCACTCACTCAATCATGGAGGTTGCAATGCAGTTATCTATTTTCAGCAAATCTATTCCCGTATTGTTGGCGGGACTTATCTTGAGCGGCTGCGCTACACAATCTGTTTTGTCCCCCCCCAAAGCAGACAAGTTCGACTTTGACCAGCTTTCCAAAAACGTCGATGTGGAAGCAAAGCAAGATCTTGCAGTCAAAATTGAGGGGAACGGGGTTAAGCCGGGCAGCAAGGTTGTCATAGGCGCATTCGAAGTGCGCTTTCGCCGGGACTTGGATGCCGTTGCAAGCATGGATGATGGCCAATCAATAGGGCATGTGGTGAGCGAGAATCGGTTGGAGCTCAATGAAAATCTTTATCAGAAAGTGACCGAAGATCTGTATCAACGATTTCTTGCAGATTTGAAAAAGCGCTACACCGTCGTTCCTTCATCGGAATTGAAATTGGCCACAACATTTGCACCCGTTAAGGCAATAATTATTAACCCCAGTCTTGAAGAAACTGCGGGTATGCAAAAACTGAAAGACGTGTATCGCACACCGCGTACAGTTGCGAACGCAACTGCCCAGCCAGCAAAATTGCTCGTGTGGGGCGACAAAGATGAGCCTTCACGAACCGCATTCGCCAATTGTGCAGATTCCGGCGATGAACTTTATGACCCAACCCGCGTGGGGAATACAGGACGATCTGTGAGTTCTGGTTTCCGCGGACTGTTCGGAGATGGATATTCCAAGAGCAATCTGGAATACACCATTTTCTATCCCAAGGAGGTGCCTAACCTGGAGATCGTTAGCCCGGAGGTGTTGGGGATGACGTATCGGTTTGAAATTCCTTCTACTCCCCTGTGTGTTGACGGTGCAAGGCCACGGATTCCGCCGGCAATTGCACTGGTTGCGGCGGCCAAGCTTGATGCGAAAATAGTGTCGGTGGTATTTGAAGTGCAGTTGATGAAATTTGCCGCAATGAGGGGAACCTGCGGAGAAGGTTTTTCTTCTGGGGCTTGCATCATGATCAAAGAGTCTCCCATGGTGCGTACCCAGTTGCACTCTCTCATGATCGCTTCAAACGATTCCTCGGCAGGTATGTTTAGCTGGGCAAAAGATGCCGTGTTCGTAACAGGAAAGAGTCGAGGCCAGCAGAAAAGAAATTGGATTTTGCATGCCATGCTGGATAACGATAATACGCAGTATGGATACAACTGGGCTGAGATAGATGATGGTTCGGTCAAGATGGCAGGTGGTGATACGGTCACAGTGGATCCGAATAAATTCCCGACCGCCTTCAAGAAATCCACCGACGCGCATCTGCAAATGCTGATGCACGTGCTCGATCACCAAGCGGATTTCAAATAGTCGACTCAAACAGCGGGCGCGATGCGCCCGCTGTTTATTGCGCCTATAGAGAACGGAGGAAATATCCATGAAAAAATTATTGTTCGCACTCGCTTGCGTATTCAGTGCGAATGCTTGTGCCGAAAGCGCCCCCAGCGTCGGCGTGTTTTATCACCAGACCATGCGCCACGTAAAAATCGGCGAGTACCACTCTTCGTTTGTAGACAGGCCCGGTGCGGAATTCGATGTCAGCATGCCGCGTTACGGCGTGTTCGACAGTTCCGGCATTCTCGCTTCCGCCCTTGCGGGTGCCGCCAATGAAAAGATCGCGCGCGATAAAGCCATCAAAGATGCGTATATCCCCAAAGGCCAGACCAGCGTGACCGTCGAGTACAGCTACGTGCAGCCGCATTATGTCGATGTGTATAGCTATATCGCGATGTACGGCACGGGGACGGCCTCCAGTGCCACCTGGTCGTACGGGCCGAATCTGGGCGGCGCAAAAATGAGCGGTTTCGATGTCGGCTTGGCTTTTCCTTCCTACAACGGCTTTACGGAGTATGGCGTCACGATTGCCCCGGTTTGGGAGATGAATATGCATAACTACACTTACGGCGGCAACAGCGACTCCATGATCGGCGATCCACTCAAGTTGAATATGCTTTACCAGGACACCCGGTTTCCCTGGGTGGTGGGCGAAGCTCATGTGAGCTATGCACCGATATTCGGTCTCCTCGGCATGACGCTCGGTGGCGTGCCGCAAATGTACGGTTTTGGTTTCGGCGCGCAGGCTCCGCTGGGGCCGTTCACGTTTGAAGCGAACTACGATTATTTCCGTGGCGGCTTCGTCGGCGGTACGGGAACAAGCGGAATAACGGTCGCTACCGGCACCTGGTTTATCGGCGGCAGGCTGGATGTGGTCAAAGCATTTACGATGATGACGAATCGACCAGCGCATCTGTAGGAGCGGGCTTTGCCCGCGACCAGACAGTTCGCGGGCAGGGCTCGCTTTTACAGGAAGCCGATTGCGTTTTATTTAGCTTTCCAAAATACATGACAACCTGTTTGCATCACGGAATTTCCCTCACCCTCAGTCCCTTGTATGTTTTGCTGGACAAGGTTGTGTTTGTTGTTGGTTAATCTTATCTGGTCTGGCACGGCAGCTCGATAGTCCCCGGGGACACCAAGCCCGTGGGA
>SCUU01000243.1 GCA_004297065.1 Gallionellaceae bacterium | reverse complement strand
TTGCTTTTCAAACTCTTTTCCAAATCTCTTCTTCCACTTTTTTTGATATTCATTAAGATGGTTTTTATTTCCAGTTTCTAAAAATTTTGATATTGCTCTTCCTGCTAGTATGCCTCCAATACCGCAAGAGTAGATCCCTCCTGCTGTAGTTGGCTTGGATTGTCCTGCAGCGTCTCCAACAGTTACGACATTATTTGTTACAAATTCGTCAATTGGCCCATTTATCCAAATTGGGGCAAAAATTTTTCTAATAATAGAATGACTTCCTTTCTTTGAAAGAAACTCATCGATTATAGATGCTGCATTTATTCCCCTTCCTGCAACTCCAACTTTACCAATGCCATCAGATGATGGGATTATCCATGCAAAAAAACCGGGATACTTTTCTTGATCAAAATAAACCTCGACTTTTCCTTTCTTTATCCAGTCTGCATACACTTCATATTGCGCAGAGGAAAGAACACCGCCCCTCTCTCTATTAACAAGGGCAGAAACCCCTCTTGCATCAACTATAATCTTGCATTTTACTTTACCATCTGACAGTTTTACTCCCTCGTCTGTGATACTTTGAAAACTTGTCTTTACTCTAATCTCTGCTCCATTTTGCTGCGCTTGACGTGCTATCTGCTTATCTAATTCCCTTCTATTGATCTCTACGACATTTTGTTTAGTTGAATTTATGACAAAACTCTTGCCATTTGGAGAAAAAATCTCAGCACTACTCACTCTATGCTCTAATGTTTTTCTAGTTGGAATCACTCCTAGCTCTTGTAGGCCTATAACACTTACTAGTCCACCACAGTGTTCTGGAGTTCCAATCTCATAGTCTTCTTCTATGACTAAAACACGATATCCATGCTCTGAAATCTCTCTTGCACAAATCAAGCCTGCAATACTTCCACCTGCTATTACAACATCATATTCCACAAATGATATCAAAAGTTCAATTATTTAATTCAAAAGTTTTTCATTATGCCTTTTTATCAGTATGTGTATGGCAGGCATAAAGCAGGTTATTGCAGTAAGAACTGATCTTGAGATGGGTAAAGGCAAGATTGCAGCTCAGGTGGCACACGCATCGGTACTTGGTGCTGAAAATGTAAGAAAGTCACATCCTGATTGGTTTAATGAATGGTGGGGTGGCCAAGAAAAAATTGTTGTTAAAGTAGATAATGCAAAAGAAATAGAGGAAATCAAAAAGATTGCAATTTCTTTAAACATACCGTGGTCTGAGGTAACAGATGCAGGTCACACACAAATCGAACCAGGAACTACAACATGCATTTCATTAGGACCTGCTCCAGAAAATCTTGTTGATAAAGTAACTGGAAAATA
>SCUU01000004.1 GCA_004297065.1 Gallionellaceae bacterium | reverse complement strand
TATAAATTCAAAATTCTAAGCGAGACAAGGCGCGCGTAAAAAATTGCGACGACGCATATGTTTGATATGTTAGGAGTAATTTTTTATGAGCAACGCAGTATCGCGACGAAGTTTGGATTTATAGAGGCTCCCGTTAACGACTACCTATGCTCCCCACCGACGTACTCAACACGCTCAGGGCGCTTTCGCTTAACGAAAGGCCGCTAATCACGCCGCTGCCGGACAAAAACCCCGGAAGTAAAGGCGCATTCGAGATCGGGCAAAAAGTGCAAGGAACAATACAGGCGCAAGTCAGCCCAGGCGTCTTCAAGGTACGCGTCTTGGAGCAGACCTTGCACATGCAACTCCCCGCCGACTTCAGGAGCGGCGACGTGGTGGAATTGCAGGTAATGTCCTTGCAGCCGCGTCTCACCTTCAGCCTGTCCGCTTCCAGCAACCCCCTTTCCACACCGGAACAACTGAGTAGCACCTCGCGCCTGCTCTCCTCGCTCTCGCAACAGATGCCCGAAAAAGCCGCGATACACGTTGCGCAAAGCGAACCCTTGCTCGCAACGGCAAGCGGTCTGCCCAATACCACCGAACTGGCCGACAAGCTGCATGACTCCTTAAGCAAAAGCGGCCTGTTCTACGAAGCGCATCAAGCGCAATGGATAGCCGGTGCGCGCAGCACCGCGCAATTACTGCAAGAACCCCAGAACCAGCTTGCCGATACCGCCAAAACGGCACTGGGCAACTTGAACCCAGCCGGCAGCCATGCCGCAGCACAGTCAGAGAACGGTGCCTCCAGCATCCCCGGCCCGTTGCAACCGCTGGTTCAGCAACAACTGAACGCGCTGGAAACGCGCCAGGTGTTATGGCAAGGCCCAGTATGGGCAAACCAGCAAATGGACTGGGAAATCCACGAGGAAACGCCGCGCCAAAGCGCCCCGGGATACGAAGAGACCGGCGGGCAATGGGCCACGCAAATCCGGCTGGATTTGCCGCATCTCGGCGAAGTCGCCGCCATGCTGCGTTTCAACAGCCACGGTTTAAGCATTACCCTTGATGCATCGGGCGAACAAACGCGCGCGCTGTTCGGCGCGGCCAGTTCGCAATTGACCGCAGCGCTGTCCGAGCGCGGCATCGCTGTCTCCAGCACCCTGGTGGTCACCCATGGCAAGCCCTGACAAACGCCAGATGGCGGTTGCGCTCGCCTACCAAAACGGCGACGCCGCACCCAAAGTCGTTGCCCGCGGGCGCGGCATCATCGCCAAAGCCATCATCGAGCGCGCCAAGGAGCACGGCGTGTTCGTACACGAATCGGAAGAACTGGTCGGCCTGCTCATGCAGGTAGAACTGGACGAACATATCCCGCCGCAACTTTATCTCGCCGTGGCGGAGTTGCTGGCATGGCTATACCGTTTGGAACACAAGGAAATTCCCGCTAATCCCGCCATCGGCTCCGGCAAACCCAGATAGAATATCGTCAGCCCCGATTGCTCTCGGGGCATCGAGTTCGTTATAACGCAATCTGGATCAGTGCCGCGACATGGTTAAAGAAAAAGAGATTCCGCTCAAGATAGAAGTGTTTTCCAACGGCGAAGACAGCGACTATCTCATCCATTCCAAAACCGAGATTCAAAATATCTTGCAGGCGATTTGCGGACGCAGCACCCGCGCCGCGTTGTACTACGACGAAGGCAACCGCTTCGTGCTGACCATGCTGATCGCGGTAAGCGAAGAAGGCATCTGGGTAGACCCGCCCTCCAGCCAGTTGGACAGTCTGCATATTCTCGAAAGCAAGAAAGTCGTTTTTGTCAGCAGCCACAATCACGCCAAAGTGCAGTTCGTCGCGACCGCGCCCAGCCAGGCTACCTACGGCAAACACGATGCCATTTTCCTGCCGCTCCCGCTCAAGCTGCTGCGCCTGCAGCGCCGCGATTATTATCGCCTCGCCACAGGCGCGATCCGACCGCTCAAGTGCGTCATCAAACCGGTGCCGGACCAGGAACACATCAAACACGAAATGACCATTATGGATATCAGCGTGGGGGGCATCTCGCTGGTATGCCAGGAAACGGGTATCGAACTGACGCCGGGCAATATCTATCCCAATTGCGAGATCGAGCTGCCGGAGATCGGCACACTGACCGCCACGATCCAGGTCAAGAATACCTTCGAGGTCACCACCCGCACCGGCAAAGTCAACCGCCGCGCAGGCTGCGTGTTCGTCAAACCGGACGGGAAAACCACCATGCTGCTGCAACGTTATGTGGCGCAAATGCAGCGTCAGGCGGCGGCTTTGACCCCCAAAGAATGATGCATACCGCTTTCTCTTATCGGCGGATATAAACCCATGTACACCTTGCACGAAGATGTGGCGGAGAAACACTATCTGGGACAGTTCATCCCGTTGCACTACCATCACAACATGCTGATGGACAAAAACCGCATGGACAACTTCAAGGCGGCCATCGAGTTTGCCGTTTTCGACGGCGCAAAAGTGCTGGAACTCGGCGGCGGCACCGGCGTGCTGTCGTGCCTCGCCGCCGCCAGGGCCGGCCAGGTATGGTGCGTGGAACTCAATCCCGAATTGGTCGCCGAAGCGCGCCGCCTGCTGGCGCTTAACGCCAACGGGCACAAGGTCGAAGTGATCCATGCCGATGCGTTTGAATACCTGCCGCCCGAACCCGTGGACGTAGTGATCTGCGAAATGATCCACTCCGCCATGCTGCGCGAAAAACAGGTCGAGATGATCGAAGCATTCAAAACCCGCTACCGCCAGCGTTTCGGCGACAAACTGCCTCTGTTCATCCCCACCGCGATCATCATGGCGGTGCAGCCCTTGCAGCAGGACTACAATTTTTCCGGCTTCCATGCGCCCATCGTCCAGTTCCAGCGCGTGCATGCCGAACATCCCGGATCGGTCGAATTGGCCGCACCGCAAACCTACAGCATCCTCGACCTGACCCGTCCCACCTCATCCGCAATCGAATGGGAAGGCACGTTCACATTGCAACAGGACGGCACAGCCAACGCGCTGCGCTTCTTCACCAAAAATATTCTGGCGGTTGACGCGCGGCACGCCGGCACCATCGACTGGGTAATCGACTATCTGGTATTGCCGCTGAACCAGCCCGTCGCCGCGCGCGCCGGGGACGAACTGCATGTTTCTTTCCGCTACCGCACCGGCAGCTCGATCCGTTCTCTGGAAAACAGCATGCGCGCCACATTGGGCGCTTCCTCCGCGCAACAATGAGCTATCCAGACGCAGCGCTGCGCGAATCTCAGATTAACCGCAACGACCCTTGCCCCTGCGGCAGCGGAAAGAAATACAAGAAATGCTGTATGGATAAACCCGCCGGCTCCGCCCAAGTTGCGGCACACGCTATCCAGACAGGGTTGGCGCACCATCAGGCCGGACGCCTGGAACAGGCTTACGACGCTTACCAGCAAGCGTTGCGCGCAGATCCCAAGCACCCCGATGCGCTGCACCTGCTCGGCATGCTCGCCCACCAGATCGGCGACAGCGCACTCGCGCTCGAACTCATCGACCTCGCGATAAACGTCCAACCTAATTCGTCGGTATTTCACAGCAATCTCGGCAACGTGCTCCAGTCCCAAGGCCAACACGAAGAAGCCATCGCCAGCTTCCGCCAGGCGCTCGCGCTCGATAGCGGCAACGCGATGTTCCACTACAACCTCGGCCAAGCCTTGCAGACGCACGGCCAATTGCAGGACGCGGCAAGCAGCTACCGGCAGGCGATCACGCTGGCACCGCAGCATGTCGAAGCGCACAGCAATCTGGGGCACACCTTGCGCGCACTGGGCGAACTGGAACAGGCCGTCGCCAGTTACCGGCGCGCGACGGATATCGCCCCGAATCTTGCCGAGATGCATTTCAATCTGGGTGCGGCACTCAATGCGCAAGGCCAAGCCGATGCGGCCATCGCATGCTACCGGCACGCCATCGCCCTGTTTGCCGACTACGCCCAAGCGCATTGCAATCTGGGCGTGGCGCTGCTGGGCAAAGGCGATTTCGACGCCGCCGTGGCCAGTTACCGGCGCGCGCTGGACATCGATCCCGGCCTCGCCGATGCACACTACAACCTGGGCATCGCGTTACAGGCGCAAAACCAACTCGACGCCGCGATTGCGAGCTATCGCCGCGCGCTCGAACTGCAACCCGAATTTGCCGAAGGCTATTGCAACCTGGGCAATGCGCTGCGCGCGCAAGGCCAACTGGATGCCGCCGTAGCGTGCTATCAGAAAGCGCTCGCGCTCAAGCCCGACTATGCCAACGCCTACAGCAACCTGCTTTTTCTGCTGAGCTACCACGCCATCGTCCCGCCCGCAGAATATCTGGAACAGGCGTGCGGCTGGGAACACGCTTGCGTATCGCCTCAACTCGGGCAGGCCGCGCACGAAAAATCTTTCGCGCGCTTGCCGCTTGCGGGCAGGCGTTTGAAAGTGGGTTATGTATCCGGCGATTTTCGCAAACATGCCACCAGCTATTTCATCGAGCAGATATTCGCGCAGCACGACCGTACCCGCGTCGAGCTGTTCGCCTATTCCAACAACCGGGCGCGCGATGCCGTCACCGAACGCTTGCACGCGCTGGTCGAGCATTGGACACCCATCGCGGGCATGACGGATGCAGCCGTATGCGCGCGCATGGCCGCCGACGGCATCGACGTGCTCATCGACCTCGCCGGGCACTCGGCCAACAACCGCCTCGGCGTGTTCGCGCGCCGCGCCGCGCCCGTGCAGGCGACCTATTTGTATTTCGCCAGCACCGGCCTCACGGAAATGGATTACTGGATCGGCGACGAGATACTCACCCCGCCCGAGATGGACGACCAGTTCAACGAGCGCGTGTGGCGTCTGCCGCGCACTTGGCTGTCATACAAAACCATCGCCGACGCACCCGCAACGCACTGGCAGCCCGCCAGCGACGGCAGCATCCGGCTCGGCAGCTTCAACAACCTCGGCAAGATCACGCCGCAAACTTTAAAGCTGTGGACGCAACTGCTGCACGCCTTGCCTACTGGCCGCTTGCTGCTCAAGAACAAAGACCTCGCCGACGCGGGCAACCGGCAACGCATCCTGTCCGAACTGGCGGCGCACGGCATAGGCGCGGAACGCGTAGACCTGCGCCCCGGCAGCGACTGGGCGAATTACATGGCGGAACATGACCGCCTCGACATCGCGCTCGACCCCGTGGGCGGACACGGCGGCGGCACTTCCACCTGCGACGCGCTGTGGATGGGCGTACCCGTCATCACCCTGCTGGGCGACCACGTCGGCTCACGCTTCGCCGCCTCGCTGGTGAACGCCATCGGCCACAGCGAATGGATCGCGCACTCCGAAGCGGAATACATCGCCAAAACCGTCGCCCTCGCCCAAGACGTGGAGCTGCGCAAACGGCTGCGTTTTGCCCAGCGCGAGCAGATGGCGCACAGCCCCTTATGCGATGCACGGGGATTGGCACACGCGCTGGAAGATGCCTATTGCAGCATGTTCCGACACTGGCTCACAACTCAACCTCTTAACCCTGTGGGAGCGAGCCATGCTCGCGAACGAAAAGAACAATCGCACGCAGGGCGCGCTCTTACACTTGCCGAACTGCCTGACGGGCAGTCATCATGAGCAAAACCGGACGCAACGATCCCTGCCCCTGCGGCAGCGGCAAAAAATACAAACAGTGCTGTATGCACAAAGACAGCGCACCCGCCTCGGCGAACCTCGTGCCGCTGTTGCTCGAACAGGCGCTGACACACCATCGCAAAGGCGAGTTGCCACAGGCCGAGACGCTGTATCAGCAGATACTCACCAGCGACCCGAACCACCCCGACGCCTTGCATCTGTCCGGCGTTATCGCCAGTCAGATCGGTCTATACGAGCGCGCCGTCGCGCTCATCGGCAAGGCCATCGCCTTGAGCCCCTCCAGCTCGATGTACTGCAATCTGGGCAACGCATTCAAGCATCAGGGGCTATGGGAAGACGCGGCGGAGAGCTACGCGCAGGCGATCAAGCTCAACCCCGGCGATGCCGAACTGCACAATAATCTCGGCAAGCTGCTCAAGACGCAGGGCAAGCTGGACGATGCCGCCGCCTGCTACCGCACCGCGCTGGCGCTCAAACCGGATGCGCACCTGATCCACAGCAACCTCGGCAACGCGCTCAAAGAACAAGGCAAATTGCAAGAAGCCATCGCCAGCTACAACCGGGCGCTCGCACTCAAAGCCGACTACGCCGACGGCCACCGCAATCTCGGTCTGGCGCACAAAGACAGCGGCAACCTCGATGCTGCCGTCGCCTGTTTCGCGCAGGCGCTGGCGCTCAACCCGTTCTACACCGACGCGCTCAGCAACCTGCTCTACCTGCACGCCTTCACGCGCATCGTCTCGCCGCACGAAGAGCTGCGCCTTGCCGCCGGATGGGAGAAGACCCTGCTCGACGACGCGCAACGCACGGCGGCGCGCAAGCATGCGCTCAGCGCGTTCGAGCGCATGCCGCGCAGCGGCAGAAAGCTCCGCATCGGCATCGTGTCCGCCGAGATCGGCCAGCATGCCGTGGCGGAATTCCTGGAGCCGCTGCTGGCGAACTTCGACCGCGCGCGCCTGCACGTCACGCTCTACCCGACCACGCCGCGCAACGATGCGCGCGCGCTGCGCATCAAGCAACTTGCCGACGAATTCAAACCGCTCGCCGCGCTGTCCGACCTCGCGGCGGCAAATCAAATCCGCACCGACAAGATCGACGTGCTGATCGACACCACCGCGCACATGAGCGGCTGCCGCCTGGGCATCTTCGCGCACCGCGCCGCCCCCGTGCAGTGCCATTACATCGGCTACCACGGCTCCACCGGACTCACCGAGATGGACTGGTTCATCGCCGACGAGAATCTATTGCCCGCCTCCTGCGACGCCCATTTCCGCGAAAAGATCTGGCGCCTGCCGCGCCTGTGGATCGCCTATCGCGGCGACACCGCGCTGCCCGAAAGCCGCTGGCAGCCTGCTGAGCCCTCCCCTCTCCCCAACCCTGGTGGAACTACTAGCCATTCGACTAAGCCCGCAAGCGGGCAAGTCGCTGGTTATCTCCCGCAAGCGGGCGAGGGAGCGAACGAATCCCAGAATGATGGTCGCTCAAATTCTGGCACGGTCTGGCTGGGCTCGTTCAACAACCTCACCAAGGTGCGCGAAGCCACGCTGCGCCTGTGGGCGAAGACGCTGCATGCCGTGCCGCACTCGAAGCTGTTGTTGAAAGACCAGAAGGCCGCCGACCACTCGGTGCAGCAGCGCATCCGGGGCGAGCTGGCGCAGCACGGCATCGCCGCCGGGCGCGTCGAATTCGCCGCGCGCGTCCCCGACTGGAAAGCGCACATGGCGCTGTACGACCGCCTCGACATCGCGCTCGATTCCATCCCGCTCAACAGCGGCACCACCGCCTTCGACGCGCTGTGGATGGGCGTGCCTATCCTCGCCATCGAAGGCGACTGGATGGGCGGACGCCTGACCAGCACCATCCTCAAGGGGCTGGGCAAACCCGAATGGGTCGCGCGGGACGAGGACGAGTACATCGCCAAGGTCGCCGCTCTCGCGCGCGATGTCGCGGGCCGCGTTGCCCTGCGCGCAGGGCAGCGCGCCCTCATGGCGCGCAGTCCGCTGTGCGATGCGGCAGGCTTGGCGCGCGCGCTCGAAGATGCGTTCGAGGCTATGTATGACACATGGCTGGAAAAGAAATGACTCGGCGCAGCGCATGAAATCCGCTACTAAACTGCCGCTTATTCCCATGATCGTTCACGCACCCTCGCATACAATGCGCCCATGATTTCTACTCCAACCTCACCATCGTCAAGCTGGCGCACGCCTGCCGAGGCATCCCCCGACCTCAATTTCGTGGTGCGCGATCTGCAGCGCACGTTCTTGCGCATGGGCGTCAATCTCAGATGGTACGAACAGACATGGCTGGGCATCCCGATCTGGCAACTGCCGGACGACCTGATCGCGCTGCAACGCATCGTGTTCGACGCGCAGCCGAAATGGATTGTCGAGACCGGTACCAAGTTCGGCGGCTCGGCCATATTCTTCGCTTCGGTGCTCGCGCTCATGGGACGCACGCCCTACACCGGCGGCATCATCACCGTGGACGTACACGAGACCAACGAAGCGCGCGCATTGCTCGCGGACACACCGCATCACCTCGCCCCCTTCATCAAGCAGCGCCTGATCGGCGATGCCAAAGCACCCGCGACGCTCGCCGCCATACGCGCCGCGATTGCCGCCGATCCGGGCCCGGTCATGGTCTTTCTCGACGACTGGCACGACGGCGGCCACGTCTATGCCGAGTTGCAGATGTATGCCGATCTGGTGACGCAAGGCGGCATCCTGATCGTGGCCGATACGACCTTCGCAGACTTGGCGGACTCGCCTGCGGGAGCGCCGAGCGAGAAATATCCCGATGTGCGACGCTCCAATCCGCGCGTGGCGTTGCGGCGTTTCCTGTCCGAGCGCGACGACTTCCAAGTCGATACGAGTTACACCGCCAACGGCATAAGCAACTTCCCCGACAGCGTGTTGCGCAAAGTGAGCGGGAGCGCGACATGATCCGCACCGGCATCCATCCTTCCGCCGTCGTCGAGAATCTGGGCACGGCAGCGCTGCCCGAGAGCACCATCATCGAACCGCTGGCCGTGGTGTTCATCGGCGCGCGCGGCAAGCTGCAACTGGGCGAGATGAACACCCTCTACCCCGGCGCGACCATACGCATCGACCAAGGCTGGATGGAGACGGGCAAGGAAGTGTCCTTCGGCTCCGGTTGCCACATCTACGAACCGCGCGCCGGGCTCACTATCGGCGACCACAGCATGATAGGCGGCGGCGTGCTAATCTGCGGCGTGAACCACGGCCATGCCACACGCGCCATCCCCATGCGCCAACAGCCGTTCGAGGCCGCACCTATCGTGATCGGGCAGGACGTGTGGATAGGCATGGGCGCGATCATCCTGCCGGGCGTCACCATAGGCGATGGTGCCATCGTGGCGGCGGGCGCGGTGGTCACGGCCGATGTCACGGCGGGCGCGGTGGTCAGCGGCATCCCCGCACGTCTGTCCAAACACAGGGAATAGGCCATGAAACTCCATCTGGGCTGCGGCTCCAAATACATCCCCGGCTTCGTGCATGTCGATGCGCTGCCCGCGCCCCATGTGGACATCGTCGGCCCCGTGGAACGCCTGCCCGTCGCCGACGAGAGCATCTCGCTCATCTATGCCAGCCACATACTGGAACACTTCGGGCGCTACGAATACAAAGCGGTGCTGCAAGAATGGTTCCGCGTGCTCGAACCCGGCGGCGTGCTGCGCCTCGCCGTGCCCGACTTCGCCGCCTGCGCCGCGATCTACTACGAGAGCGGCCTGGCGGACGGCCTCACTGGTCTGGTCGGCCTCATCGTGGGCGGCCAGCGCGACCGCTACGATTTCCACAAAATGATTTTCGACGAAGAGTTTTTGCACCGCGACCTGCTGGAAACCGGTTTCCGCGAAGTGCGCCACTGGGATTGGCGCGGCACGGAACACAGCCATATCGACGATTATTCGCAGGCGCATCTGCCGCATCTGGACAAAGTAAACGGACGCCAGATGAGCCTGAATCTCGAAGCGGTCAAATAGCTTGCATCTGCAACCGCATACCTCCAATGAACACCCCGATTAAGCAACATCAGCTAACCACCCGCGACGGCGCGCTGTGCCTATACGCGCGGGACGGCGCACTGTTCGCCGGCGGGGAACGTCCTGTCCTGCTGCTGATCCACGGTGCGTTAAGGAATTCCTCCGTGCTGTTCGACTGGGCCGACCTGCTTGCTCCCGAACTGGATGTCGTCTTCGTTGATTTGCCCGGACATGGCAAAAGCCCGGCGATTGCCGCCGTGAGCATCGAAAGTTTCGCGGCCAATATCGGCGACGCCATCACCGCCGCATTGGCAGACCGCGACGTGGTGATTGCCGGCGAATCGCTCGGCGGGCTGGTTGCGCTCGCGCTCGGCGGATCCGGCATCGGCCAGATTCGCGGCGTCATCGCGGCAGACCCGCCCATGACCATGTCCAAGTTGTGGCACATCAATGCCGCCATCGGCAACGCGGTGGCAAACGACCCGGCGAACCAATTCCTGAATGCGTTCGCACTCAACATTTTCGGCATTGCCCCGGACGGCACCGCCCGCGAACGTATTTATTATTCCCTCGTCGAGCAAACTCGCGTGCCCGCCCTCATCCTCACCGGCGACGTCCCGTTATTTCCGATCCGCAATGCCCATACCGTCCCCTGTGTGGTTGACGACGTCGACCGGCATTTTGTCGGTCGCTTTGCGGGCGAGCACATACAGCTTCGAGTCATCGCCGATTGCGGCCATGTGCTTTTGGTAAATGCCAAACAGGAATGCGGGCGCATCATTGCCCAGTTCTGCGCGACACTCACCCCGGAAAAAGCGACCCCCTAAACATGCAAAACATCAGCGTTCCCGACTACTACCCGAAATTCAGTTGCACCGGCCCCGCGTGCGAAGACACCTGCTGCAGCGGCTGGTGGAATGTGAGCATCGACCGCGACACTTACCACAAGTACAAACAGAACAAGCACAAGGTGCTGGCACCGCTGTTCAAACTGGCGGTAAGCAAAAATGCTTTGCCCAGCACCGACAACAAAAACAATTTCGGCATGCTGCAAATGAAGCCGGACGGCACTTGCCACTTCCTACAGGAAGACAAGCTCTGCGCGATCCACAAATACATGGGCGCATCCGCACTCAGCGACACCTGCCGGCTCTATCCGCGCTACCTCAACCAGTTCGGCGCGCAACGCGAGAACGCGCTCGGCATCTCCTGCCCGGAAGCCGCGCGCCTGATCCTGCTGAATCCGCAACCCATGCAATTCACCCACGTCGCGCCCGACCCGGCCATTGATGCGCGCCCGTTCACCTCGTACCGTTTCCCCCTGCACAACGAGGGCGACCCGCAGCAAATCGCCGTGCTGAACGACTTCCGCGCCGTCATCATCGCCATCCTGCAACTCCGCGCAATCGGCATCGGCGCGCGCATGATGCTGCTCGGTTTTCTGCTGGAAGACGCGAACAAAATCGTGACCTCCGCACAGTTCGCCCACGCCTCGGAATTGTTGCCCGTGCTGGAATCTTTCGTCGCCATGCTCGCCCATCCGGCCCAGCTCGAAGCCCAATTCGCGCAGATCAACCCGGACATCCCGCGCAAACTTGAACTCGTTGGCAAACTCATCGCACAGTCATTGCAAGACAGGGCGTCGGTGCGCTTCAAGGAATGCCTGCAAGCCGCCGCCGAGGGGCTGGACAAGCTGCAAACGGCAGAACACTACGCGCAAAATTACGCCGCGTCCTACCTGCCCTTTTTCCAGGACAAGGAATATATTTTCGAAAACTACCTGGTGAACCAGATTGTCACGCGACTGTTCCCGTTCACGCGCGGCGCGTATCTCGACCTGTACCGCGAACTGGTGTGCAACCTTGCCATCATCCGGGTGTTATTGACCGGCATGGCTGCAAAATATGAAGGTTTGCACGAAGCGCAGGTCGTGCAGTTGTTCCAGACTTTCGCGCGCAATTCGAATCACAACAGCGGCCACATGAGCGGCCTGATCGCATCATTGCGCGCGAGCAAAGAGGATTCTTTCGTACACGTAATGTGGCTGCTGCGGGAAACGGGGCGGTAATCGGCATCCAATGGCTTGGCGACTCCGCCGGGGAGGCTACTCATCCAATTCCGCAGCAGACAATACCAGCCTCATTTCGTTCAACCATGCATGTTCCGTCTTGTCCGTCTCCGCCGCGGATTTCTCGACTTCTTCTGCCCATTGCCGCGAAATCTCCAACACCAGTGACTTGAACTGCCAAATAGCCTCACCCAAAATCGGCTCGTATCCGGCCATACACCCGGGATCGTCCATAAACATCTGGATCAGGCCTGCGGGATCGCGCGGATCGAACCCTGCGCCGATCAGATTCAGGCGCAACTCCGCCAAACGGGTTTGGGCGAAATCGCAAATCGGGTCATTGCACTGGGGGTCGGCCAAGTGATTGAAATCGTCGAACAGCCGGGCAATCAATTTCACCTGTTCCACCAGACGATCCGGTTCGTTTTCATTTGCCGACGTCTGCGCCACATCGGTGTGAAGAATATTGAGGTGCCCGATCAACCCCGGCCCGTATTTTCTGGAATTGAGCTTGAGCATCACCTCCAGTTTTTTCCAGGGAACGCTGGGGTTGTCCGAATCGAAAGCTTTGGCGGCGAGTTCCGCCACCGCCAATATCTGCCCGCAGCGGCTGATTTTCTCCCCGTGCAAGCCTCGCGGGTATCCGCTGCCGTCCATCATTTCGTGATGTTCCAGCACCGCATTGGCAATCAGCTTGGGCAATTCGGGAAATTCGCTTAACAGCAAATAGGCGGTGAGCGGGTGGGTGTAGAGATGCCGCCGTTCTGCCGGTGTCATCATATGCGACGGTTCGAGCAGCCTGGGGTCGATGTGCAGCAGCCCGATGTCATGAAACAGCGCCGCTATCGCCACCGCCTCCTCTTCATGCAAACTCTTCCCGTCGCACCGCGCCAGATAGACGCTGATAACCATCAGCAGCAGGCTATGCTGATATATCTGCGGAAATTGTTCTTTGGCCACGGTGAGCTTGAACGCCAGCGGCGAGGGGAGCCGAATATCGGTGACGATCTGGTGATACGAATTGCCCTGATTGACGACTTGCCCCACCATCCTCAGTTTGTCATTGTGATCAAGCAATGCGAGCACGTCGGCCAAGATGCGTTCGGGGTTCAGCATATTTTCCACGGACAATGCCTTGTCTATCGGCGGCAACAGTTTGTGCATGACCAAGCGCTCATACAGCTCGCTGGTGATGTGAAAACCCGCCGCGACCAGCTTGATGCCGCTTTGCGAATAAATGTCGCAGGTAGCAACTATCTTGCGGGTATTACCCAGTCCGGTGACTGCCCGCAGGTAATGCTCGTCGTGGGTTTGCTGCGTTTCTGATCCCATAGCGGATGTCGTCTTGGCCAAGCTTGGCGAATATGGATGATAAACAAGTTTCAGGACATTTCACTCAATCGTGAACGACTTATTTTCAGCATATACGGCAAAAAGCTTTCCGGGGAAAAACCTGCAAATCTCGCTGTCGGTCAAAGCGCCCGCACAAGCCGCGCAACCTGATCCAGCGCGTGCCGTGCCCGGGCAAGCACCGCCTGTTCGTTGCTGCCGTTCCGCCGCATCGCTTCGACCACCAGGCGCGAACTGGCGCAGATGCGCAATGCGCTCACGGCGATTCCGTCACGCGTGCCGCACGCAACGGGTTGCGCCAATTGCACGCGCTCGTCCCCATCTTCCTGCAATGCCCGGTAGATATGCGCGGTCTGTGCGCTGTCCACGGGGCGTCCGCTGAGCGGATGCAACAGCAGGAAGGGAAAAACTGTCTGGATATTGTCCCAGTTCGGCGTATCGGCGAAGGGGTGGCGCTGCAATTCGGGAACGGGCAGCGCTTCGAATAGCGGATCGTGCTCCAGGCGTTGTTTGATGGCTGCGGCAAAGGTGTGCAGAAAATGCGTGGTTACGGCATTGGAAACCGAACGAAACGCGCGCAGCTCTTTCAACGCCGCCTCCCAGCGCAACAACAAACCGAAGTTCGGCACGTCCTCGAGATGCCCGGCTGTTTCCCAGCCTAGCGGCCAATCGGCGCGGGTGGAATACACCTGCAATCGTTCTGCCACCGATATGCGGCGCAGCTTTTTGGACAGCGGCGCGGGGATAAACAATGCGCCGGAAAAGCTGGGGCCGGTGATGAATTTCGAGCCGGTCACGCCCACCATAAATCCCTGTGCCAGATAGGCTTGCAGCGTGGCCGGCGCAATGCGGAACTGGCATGCGTCGACCAGCACATCCAGCGTATCGGGAAAGCGTTGATGCAGCGCTACGGCACAGGCCACGCTGGGTGCAATAATGCCGGTCTTGGAAACGTCCGCCATAGTCAGCAGCACGCGCTGCCCGGCAGCGGCAGCCGCAACAGCTTGGCGCTCGAAATCGGCATCGATGTCGGCACCGTTGCGCGGTGTGCCGTCTGCCAAACGAATGGGTATGGCGACGACTTCGGCGTGCGCGCTCTTCTCGATCATCGCGCCTTGCGTGACTGCATCGCCCAAGGCGGTGCGGCTGCTGAAATGTCGCCCGGACAAAGCCGCAGGCACGCCGCTGCCCGTCTCCGCCGGATCGACGATCAGCATGCGCGGCGGACTCTCCGCAGCGCATGCGGCCAGTTGCGCCGCGATCAAATGGCTATCGGTACCTGAGGCGGCAAACACAATATCGGGGCCGTGAACGTTATCCAACCCGCACAATTCGATCAGTTCGTGGCGGATACGGTGCATCTCATCCGCATAGACGCCCGCCGCATCGCGGTTGGAGAGAGGGGAACAAGCTTGCTCGGGCGCAGCAAATTGCTGCGCCACGCGGTTGCGCAATTGGTTCGCGGCAAAGAACGCCGCCTCGGAGATGGAGGTCGATGTTGCCGAACCGAACGCGGCGATATTCGCATCGGGCTGCGGACGGCAACCGTATTTGTTCGCGCCCGTCGCCGGGTTCAATGCGATACGCGCATCGCCGCCCTGCACCAGCAGTTGCCCGGTCGAGGGCAATTGACCTGCCGCATCTTGTGCCGGCGTCACCGCGCGGGATGTCTCGATTGCGTTCATCGCGTTCCACCATCCTTGCCCGCCGACTTGACGAGCAGCGCCCTGAATGCGGCGAATATTTTTTGCATCTGCGTTTGTTTGTAGGGGAATATATCCACAGGGTCGAGCGCGTGAACCACCATGTTGCTGTCCACCTCAAAAATCAGCAGTTCACCCGCCGATGTTTCGGCACAATCGATACCGAGATAATCCAGCCCCATACGTTCGTAGATGGCTTGCAAGGCCCGCGCATGCCGCTGCGCGAACTCCGTATCGAAATCGGCGAAGCAGCGCTCCTCTTCCGCGCGTTTCTGCGCGCTCTCCGCCATGCCGGCATTGAGATAATGGATCATCCAGTGCGACGAAATGGCGAGGTGGCAAATGTGGGGGTGCCCCTCGATCAGCACGATGCGGTATTTGCGGAACTGCCCGTCCGCACTGCGGTAGTCGATAAACGGCGAAATGTAGAACTCGTTCTCGGACATGGCGAGCAGATAGCCCTGCAACTCATCCGCCCGCCCGATCCTGGCAAGCCCGCGCCCGGCATGCGAATCGACCGGACGGATGATGACGGGGAAGTCGCCGCGCGCCAACACGCCGCCCAACCCACATCGTTGCGCGGCGATCCCGGCAAGCGTGTCACGCGATACGCGCACCGCGACCGGCATAAGCGCGCCGGGCGCATCGCCCAGCATGGCGCAGGTGCTGTCGCGTTGCAGCAGGGCGATACGCGCGGGCGAGTTCAACACCGGACGCGGCCACACGCTTTGGATGTCGGCGAGCTCTTGCAGCAGCGGGATATTCTCGTCCGACTCGCCCACGGCGACGAACAGCACGTCATGGTCGGGCACGCTCTCGGGGAACGGCAGGAACGACGCCACGTAGATCATATCCAGCTCGATGTCGGAATCTTCCAGCAGGCATTCCAGCGGCGTGTTGGACAACAGGTCACCCGCACCCATCATCGCCAACAAGCGCAATTTCGCGGGCTGTTTGGCGGCGGGGATGCTGTAGATGCGCTGCGTGTTGAGCGCTTCCGTTTGCACCTGCATGGCAATGGCGTGCTGAAAATTAAGCTGTAAAATAGTCGAGAGATCCAACAAAGCATTGGCATCGTGCGGATCGCGTTCCGCGCGCGCGGACAGCTCTGCCGCCAACGGTTTCAGGTCTGCACCCGCAAAGACCATGCGCATGAGTGCCGCGAGACCGATCAGGGGCGGGGTTGCATGTGCTGCGGTAAAAGTTTTTTCAGTCATTTTGTCGTGCGCGTAACTTTTCGCCGAGCGCAAGCGTTTCGCGCAACAGGGCGTCGATGTTCTCTTGCGTCGTGCGGTGGTTGACGATAGCGGCACGGATGGCAAGGCAGCCATGCACTGTGGTGCTGGAAGGTGCGACGATACCTGATTCCTGCAAGGCCACCACGATGTCGGCATTCACGCGATCGGCATCGACGCAGCGATAGCGGAAACACACGATGTTCAACGACACGGGGGCAAGCAGTTCGAGTTGCGGCGCTGCTGCGATGCGCTGCCGCATGTACTGCGCCAAGGCGCAGGTGTTGGCGATGGTCGCGCCGAGTTTTTCCGCGCCGTAAGTTTTGATGGTGAACCAGGTCTTCAGCGCGCGGAAGCCGCGCGACAGGTCGGGGCCGAAATCGCACGGCCACGGCGAGCCTGCCGCCATGCCGCGCGTCTCGCGTTTCAGGTAGGCTGCGGGAGCCGCGAAGGTATCGTGATGCAGCTCGCCGTCGCGCACCAGGATGAATCCCGCGTCGTAAGGCACTTGCCCCCATTTGTGGAAATCGAAGGCGATAGAATCGGCGCGTTCGATGCCCAGCAGGCGCGGCGCGAGTTCGGAAGACAGCATGGCGAGCGCGCCGTAAGCGCCGTCGATATGGAACCAGATATTTTCGCGCTCGGCCACCTCTGCCAATGCGCTCAGGTCGTCGATCGCGCCGACATCCACCGAGCCTGCCGTGCCCGCGATGAAGAATGGGGCAAACCCTGCCGTGCGGTCTGCGGCGATGGCACGCTGCAAGGCGGCGAGGTCCATCTCGAAAGCGGCATTCATGGGAATGATACGCAAGGCATCTATGCCGACACCGGCCAGATCCATGGCCTGTGCAATACAGCCGTGCGCCCCCGCCGAAGTGTAAGCGCTCAGGCGCAGCGGTCGCGCCGCCATACCGGTTTGGCGCACCTCTATACCGAGTGCTTGGGTACGCGCCACCCACACCGCGATCAGGTTCGCTATCGAGGTGCCGGTCACGAACAGGCCGCTGGCCGAAGCGGGAAAGTGGAAAAGTTCGCGCACCCATTGCAGCACCTGGCGCTCGACTTCGACAGGCATCTGCTCGCGCCCGCCCAGATTGGCATTCAGCCCCGCCGCCAGCATTTCCGCCAGCATGCCCACCGGCGTGCCACCGCCATGCACCCAGCCCATGAAACCGGGATGCGCATTGCCCACCGCATAAGGCAGCACTTCGCGCATGAAGGTCTCATGCACTGCGGCGAGATCGGCGGGGTATTGCGGCAGCGGCAGCTGAAAATCGGCCCGCACTTCTTGCGGAATAGGCTGCCACACCGGGCGCGAGCGGATGTGTTCGAGATAATCCAGCATGTCATCCAGCATCCGATGGCCTTGCGCGCGCAGCGTTTGCCAGTCGTCCGGGTCTAGTGAGGAGGGTGATTTCATAAATAGTCGCAACCTGAAAACCCAAGTTCTATCCGCAGATTACGCAGATTTTCACGTTGTTATCCGCAGAGACTGCACCGCCCCAAAAGTGAATCGAGGTCATGGTTTGTTTTAATCGGCGTTAATCTGCGTAATCTGCGGACAACTGCTTTTGGGGGTTAAACCTGCATATTCATAATATCGTTATAGGCCGCCACCACTTTGTTGCGCACTTGCAGGGTCGTCTGGAACTGGATGTTGGCTTTTTGCATGGCGATCATTGTATCGCTTAAGCTCACCTTGTCGTCGCCCATCACGAAGGCTTTTTGCATCTCTTCGGCCTGGTTTTGCGCCTGGGATACGCCGTCCAGTTGCGATTTAAGCACGTTGGCAAAGTCAACGCTGCCCGAGGCCGCAGGCACCTTGGCCGCCCCGCCCTGAGCGGCAACCATCGCGCTGCGCATCTGCGCCAGCAAACTGTCCACATTGGAAACGTTCATGCCTCAACTCCTAGTCGTTAACGTGAATCTCGCGTAGCGATTCGTTTGCCCTTTCTCCCGCGTGCGGGGGAAAGTTGGATAGGGGGAAACGGGCATGGCGAGTTTCATTATCAGGGGTGGCTGCTCGCCATGCCCGCTAGTTACTGGTCGATAGTTGGCGTTGTCGCTACGCGGTTTTTTTAGCTAACGTCTGACGGCTAGCGACTAACAACTTTTCTGTTCGCACAATATCACCCGTGCGGCCTCATTAACCCAAGAAAAGCTATAGAATTCCCCTGCTTTTCGGCATACTGATCTTGCAACAGACGCCGATAATGCGCAGCGTGAGGTAAGGCTCTTTCTCCCTTGGAAAACAACATGACCGATACACCTAACAATCCGGCCCCTTCCATCGCGGGGCTGCTGCTGGGACTGAATGCGCAGCAAAAAATGGGGCTGATCGTCGCCGTCGCGGCCACAGTGGCCGTACTGGCGGGACTCTGGATGTGGGGGCAAACACCCGATTACCGCGTGCTGTATGCGAATCTCTCCGACCGCGACGGCGGTGCCATCATCGAATCTCTGCAACAACAAAACATTCCGTACAAATTCGCCGAAGGCGGCGGCGCCTTGCTCGTGCCCGGCAACCTCGTGCATGAAGTGCGCCTGCGCCTGGCCTCGCAAGGCCTGCCCAAAGGCGGCACCGTCGGCTTCGAGCTGATGGAGACGCAAAAATTCGGCACCAGCCAGTTCCTCGAACAGGTCAATTACCAGCGCGCGCTGGAAGGCGAGTTGGCGCGTTCGATGCAAACGCTCGCGGCGGTGGAAAACGCGCGCGTGCATCTGGCCATCCCCAAGCCTTCGGTATTCGTCAAGGAACAGCAGAAGCCCAGCGCCTCGGTAGTGCTGGCACTGCATCCCGGGCGCACGCTGGATCCAGGCCAGGTCAACGGCATCATTCACCTGGTCTCCAGCAGCATTCCCAACATGCCCGCGCAAAGCGTGACCGTGCTGGATCAGAGCGGTAATTTGCTGAGTTCGGTGCATGAAGGTGCCGGGCAAACGATGGATGCGACCCAGCTCAAGTATGTGCGCGAGATCGAGCAGGATTACATCAAGCGCATCGAGGCCATCCTCATCCCGATCACCGGCCAGCAAAACGTAAAGGCGCAAGTCACCGCCAACATCGACTTCTCCCAAGTTGAGCAAACGGCGGAAACATTCAAGCCGAACCAGCAACCCAATGCCGCCACGATACGCAGCGCGCAAACCCTGGAGGCGCTCAACGGCGTGACCACCAGCGGCGGCGTGCCCGGGGCATTGTCGAACCAACCGCCGGTTCCCGCGACGGCTCCGCTCACCAGGCCGGTCGCCGGACAAGCAGCCGCAGCGGCTGCCGGCAGTGCCGCGAATACGCGCAAAGAAGCCACGATGAACTATGAAGTGGACCGCACCATCCAGCACACCAAGTTGCCCGTGGGCAGCATCCGGCGCCTGTCGGTGGCTGTGGTCATGAACAACCGCAATGTCACCGATCCCAAAACCGGCAAAATCTCATCCAAGCCGTATACCGACGCGGAGAAAGCGCAGATCACCGCGCTGGTCAAAGATGCCATGGGGTTCGATCCCAAACGCGGCGACAGCCTGAATCTGCTCAACAGCGCATTCAACAACGAGCAGGAAACGTTGCCGGATGTGCCGCTGTGGAAGCAACCCGAGATGCAGGCGCTGGCCAAGGAGATACTGAAATATCTGCTAATCGCGGGCGGTGTTGGCTTCCTGATATTCGGCGTCATCCGTCCCGCCTTCAAGAATCTGGCCGCGCAAGCGGCGGCACAGGCAGAGGCGGCGGCCGCCGCAGCGGCGGCGCAACACCACGGCCATCATGCTGCCGGCCAATACACCGAACAGCAGGCACAGAATTCCTATGAAGAGAATCTGCAACTCGCAAAAGAGCTGACCAAGAACGATCCCAAGATCGTCGCATCGGTCGTAAAAGAATGGGTGAATAAAGAATGAGCGATGACGGCGTAACCAAGAGTGCCATCCTGCTCCTGACCCTGGGCGCAGACGAAGCCGCTGAGGTGATGAAGTTCCTCGAACCCAAGGAAGTGCAGAAAATCAGCACGGCGATGGTCGCGCTCAAGAACCTGACCCGCGACGAGATCGCCGAGGTGTTCGAGGACTTCCATGCGAGCGCCTCGGAGAAGACCACCTTCGGCATGGACTCCGACGCCTACATCAAGAGCATGCTGCAAAAAGCGCTGGGCGACGACAAGGCGGCCGGCCTGATAGACCGCATCCTGCACAACAGCGACACCAGCGGCATCGAAAGCCTGAAATGGATGGACCCGTCTTCTGTGGCCGACCTGGTCAGCAACGAACACCCGCAGATTATCGCAACCATCATGGTACACCTGGAGCCCGATCAGGCCGCCACGGTGCTCTCGCAACTGACCGAGCGCACGCGCAACGATGTGATGCTGCGTATCGCCACGCTGGACAGCGTGCAGCCCATTGCCTTGCACGAATTGAACGACGTGCTGACCAAACTGCTGTCCGGCAATGCCGTGGGCAAGAAGTCGATCAAGGGCGGCGTGCGCACCGCGGCCGAAATTCTCAACTTCATCGGCAGCACGCAGGATGCCGTGCTGGATTCGGTGCGCGGCCACGATGCCGAACTGGCACAGAAAATCATGGACGAGATGTTCGTGTTCGAGGACTTGATGGACATCGAGGATCGCGGCATCCAATTGATCCTGCGCGAAGTGCAGTCAGAATCGCTGATCGTCGCGCTCAAAGGCGCCAGCGAAGAACTGCGCGACAAGATACTCAAGAACATGTCGCAACGCGCCGCGGAAATGCTGCGCGAAGACCTGGAAGCCAAGGGCCCGGTCAAACTCAGCGAAGTGGAAGCCGAACAGAAAGAGATCCTCAAGATCGTGCGCAGACTCTCCGACGAAGGCCAGGTGTCGATAGGCGGCAAGGGAGACGAGGCTTATGTCTGACCTGCTCACGCCCAAAGAACAGCTCACCGCTTACGAGCGCTGGGAGCTGCCCTCGTTCGATGCGGGCGGAGACATCCGCATCTCCGGCAACCCCAACGGCATGAACTTGCCGACCGCGGCGGAACTCGAAACGATCCAGCTACAGGCACGCGAAGAAGGTTTTCAGGCAGGCTATGCGGAAGGCGCGCAAAAAGCCGCGCTGGAAACCCAACGTCTTGCCGCGCTGGTCGCGTCGATGGAGCAGGCGCTGCAAAATGTGGATCGGCAGGTCGCGCAAAGCCTGCTCGACCTGGCGCTGGAACTGGCGCAACAAATGCTGCACCAGGCACTCAAGGTCAACCCCGAGCTGTTGCTGGAAGTCATCCGCGCAGCCATCGCCAGCTTGCCGCATTTCAACCCGGGCGCGCATATCGTGCTGCACCCGGACGATGCCAAAATCGTGCGCGAACGCATGGGCGAGCAACTGGCGCATTCCGGCTGGAAAATATTCGAAGATGCGCACCTCACGCGCGGCGGCGCACGCGTGGAAACCGCGCACAGCCAGATCGACGCCACCGTGGAAACGCGCTGGCACCGCATCTCCGCCAATTTGGGGCAGGAATCATCCTGGCTGAAAAATGACTAGCAACCCCCATCAACAACGCTGGCAAAACGTGTTGCAAGCCAACCGCGAGGCGGCCATGCAAACGCCGCCGTTGCTGGTGAGCGGTCGCCTGACCAAAGTGACCGGCCTGGTCATGGAAGCCGTGGGCCTGCGCATGGCGGTGGGCAGCACTTGCCTCATCCAGTTGCCCAACAATCAGGTGGAAGCCGAGGTGGTCGGTTTCTCCGGCGAGAAATTGTTCCTGATGCCGGAAAACGATGTGCACGGACTGGTTCCCGGTGCGCGCGTGATCCCTTTCGAGCCGCCGCGTAATGCCGCTTTGCCCGGACAAGCGCCGCAGCAACAGCGGCGCACCGCCGATCTGGCGCGTCATCTGCCCGTGGGCGAAATGTTGCTGGGCCGCGTGCTGGACGGCGCCGGGCGTCCGCTCGACCAGTTCGGCCCCTTGCCCGACGGCCCCAGCGCCGCATTGCAAAGCCGCCCCATCAACCCGCTGGAACGCGCACCGATCAAGGAAGCGCTGGACGTCGGCGTGCGCGCCATCAACGCCCTGCTCACCGTGGGACGCGGCCAGCGCATGGGGCTGTTCGCGGGTTCCGGCGTCGGCAAGAGCGTGCTGCTCGGCATGATGGCGCGTTACACCACGGCGGAGGTGATCGTGGTCGGCCTCATCGGCGAACGCGGTCGCGAAGTGAAAGAATTCATCACCGACATTCTGGGCCCGGACGGATTGAAGCGCGCCGTGGTGGTCGCCGCGCCCGCCGACACCAGCCCGCTGTTGCGCATGCAGGGTGCCGCTTACGCCACCACCATCGCCGAATATTTCCGCGACCAGGGCAAGAATGTCTTGCTGATTATGGATTCGCTCACGCGTTACGCGATGGCGCAACGCGAGATCGCGCTGGCTATCGGCGAACCTCCGGCCACCAAAGGTTATCCGCCCTCGGTGTTCGCCAAACTGCCACAACTGGTGGAGCGCGCGGGCAACGGCGCGGAAGGCGGCGGTTCCATCACGGCCTTTTACACCGTACTGACCGAGGGCGACGACCCACAGGATCCCATCGCGGACAGTGCGCGCGCGATTCTGGACGGCCACATCGTGCTGTCGCGCCGCCTGGTGGAACAGGGGCATTACCCGGCCATCGACATCGAAGCCTCTATCAGCCGCGCCATGAACCACTTGGTCAGCCAGCAGCATTTCACCCAGGTGCAGCGCTTCAAGCAACTGTATGCGCATTACCAGCGCAACCACGATTTGATTGGTGTGGGCGCCTATGTGCACGGCAGCGATCCCTTGCTGGACGAGGCGATCGTCATGCATCCGCGCCAGTCGCAGTTCCTCAAACAGGGCATGTATGAAGCCGACCATTACAACACCAGCATGAACACCTTCGCGGCGTTGTTCGAACAGGTGAATTGATTATGCCCAAGCCCTTCTCACTGCAACCCTTGCTACATCTGGCGCAGCAAAAAAACGATGCCGCCCTGAAGAACCTTGGCAAGCTCAACAAACAACAACAGTCGGCCCAGGACAAGCTGGCGATGCTGCAACAGTTCCGCCGGGATTATCAGGAGAAATTTCAGGATGCGGCAAGGGGCGGGATGGCACCCATCGACCTGCGCAACTTCCAGGATTTCATTTATCGTCTGGATCAGGCCATCGAACAGCAGCAACGGGTCATCGAACACGCCACCGATTCGGTGAATAGCGGACGCGTTGAGCTTAAAGACGCGCGGCGCAAGATGCAGTCCTTCGACACCCTGGCGCAGCGCCATATCGAGGCAGAAAAAAAACGCGAAGCCAAAGCCGAACAGAAGATGCAGGACGAATACTCGGGACGCTTTGCCGCACAGAAGACTGCCGAGAAAAACGACGACGAATCAGAACCGCACATCAGGAGCGAATCATGAACAATCTGCCCATTACCGCCAACGCACCACAAGCCGCCGCAAAACCAACGCCCGCAGCCGTCACAGACGATGCTGCACCAAGCCAGCCCTTCGGCGACGTGCTGGCACGCCAGGTTGCGGATGCCACCCCGGCGGACAGCATCCCGCAACCCAAGAAAGCAACGGCCAAATCCGCCGAGGAAATATTCGCCCGGATCAATGCGCAGGGAGACACGGCATCGGCACTGTCCGGTCCCGCGATGGCCAACCTGCCCACCGACATGCTGGCCGCGTTGCTCCCGCAGGGCATGAATATCGCCGCCCCGCAAATGACCGTGCCGGCGGAAACGAGCAGCGTGCCCAAACAGGGTGCGCCTGCTGCCGCACCGGGCACCCCCGTCGCGGCAGCGCCGACCGATGCGAAAAAAGACGCCGCGTTCACCGGCATGCTGGACACGATGGGCGCGGCACCGGCCAACAAGGTTTCCGCAGCCGAAGAAAAACCCGCCGCTGTCGCACCGCAACCCGCTGCCGCCGCACTGGCTTCGATGCAGGCGGCACAGCCGGTTCCATCCAGCGTGTTGCCCGCCCAAGTCACCATCAACACGCCGGTCACCCAGGACAAATGGGGCGACGAGTTCAACCAGAAAATCACCTGGCTCGCCACCGGCAAGGAACAAAGCGCGGAGTTGCATCTCAACCCGCCGCAATTGGGGCCTATGGATGTGGTGCTCAAAGTCAGCGGCGATCAGGCTAGCGCGCTATTCACCTCGCCGCATGCGGCCGTGCGCGACGCCATCGAACAGGCTTTGCCCAAGCTGCGGGAAATGATGGCGGACAACGGCATCATGCTGGGCAACGCCACCGTCAGCGATCAAGCGCCGCGCAACGGGCAAGACGGTGCCGACAGCAGGTCGCCCGCCCCCCGCTCCGGTGTCGGCGGCATTGCCGACGCGGGCGTATCCGCCAGCCAGGCGGTTCGAGTCTCCCCAATCAGCCGGCATAACGGTATAGTGGACACCTTCGCCTGAGCTCGCAGAAATAAGGATGATTCCCTCGCTTATTCCGCCGATGCCGGTCAAGCATTAAGCCCGATAATCATCAACATCAAAAAAGGAAAGTGGCATGTCTAAACCAGCAAAACCAGCAGCCGCAAAAAAAGAAGAAGCCGTTGCGGATGCGCCGAAAAACAACAAGAAACTAATCATCATCATCGCGGTGCTGGTGTTGGTCATTGCTGGCGGCGCGGGTTGGTATTTCATGAAGGGCAAGAATGCCGGGCAAGCCGAGGAACATAAGGTGGAAGCCCCCAAAGAGCCCAAATTTATTCCCCTGGAAGCGTTTACCGTGAATCTGCAACGCGAAGAGGCCGACCAATTTCTGCAAGTCAGCATCACGCTTAAAGTGCTTGAGCCCGAGGTGGAAGAAAAAATTAAAGCCGTATTGCCCGAAATACGCAGCAAATTGAATTTGCTGCTGTCGGGCAAACGTCCTTCCGAGCTGGCTACAACCGAAGGCAAGAAGAAGCTTGCCGAAGAAATCGCTACCGAAACCAACGGCGTGCTGGGCATTCATAACGCGCCCGCCGTTCATGCCCCTGCACCCGCGGCGGTCTCGGAGGTCGCCGCCGCGCCCGCCGAGCATGAAAAGCCGGCAGAAGGCGCAGCCCCTGCAGAAACGCCCGCAAGCGCCGAGGGGACATCCGCTCCGTCCGCCGAAGGCGCGCCCGTAGCCGAAGGTGCCCCGGCTCACGCCGCACCCGCCGCCGGCACAGAAAAGAAAGGGGTAGTGGACGTGTTGTTCACCTCGTTCATTATCCAGTGATGATGCCATGAGTCAGGAATTCCTCTCCCAAGACGAAGTCGACTCGCTGCTGCGGGGCGTCACGGGCGAGACCGAAGACACCGGCAAGGATGCCGCGCCCGCCGACGGTGTACGCCCGTACAACATGGCAACGCAGGAACGCATCGTGCGCGGGCGTATGCCCACGATGGAGATCATCAACGAACGCTTTGCGCGTTTGTTGCGTATCGCGCTGTACAACTTCATCCACCGCAGCGCCGAGGTATCGGTCGGCCCGGTGCGCGTGCTGAAATTCTCCGAATTCATCCGCAACCTGCCGGTGCCCGCCAACCTGAATCTGGTGCAGATCAAACCGCTGCGCGGCAATTCGCTGTTCATTTTCGACCCCAATCTGGTGTTCCTGGTGGTGGACAGTTTGTTCGGCGGCGACGGGCGTTTCCACACGCGCGTGGAAGGCCGCGAATTCACGCAAACCGAGCACCGCATCATTCAGCAAATGCTGGGCGTGGTATTCGAGACTTACGGCAAGGCATGGGAGGCCGTCTACAAACTCGATTTCGAGTTCGTCCGCTCGGAGGTCAACCCGCAATTCGCCAACATCGCCACGCCGAATGAAGTCGTGGTCATCACCACCTTCGAGGTGGAATTCAACGGCGTCGGCGGATCGATCCACATCTGCAAACCCTATTCGATGATCGAACCCATCCGCGAGTTGCTCTACAGCACCATGCAGGGGGATCACGTTGTTGCCGACAAACGCTGGCTGCACATGTTGTCGAAACAGATACAGGCAGCGGAAATCGAACTTACCGCGGTGCTCGGGCAAGGCAAGACCACCGTCGATCAGGTATTGAAAATGAAAGCCGGCGATTTCATCCCGCTGGACGTGCCCGACAACGTTGTCGCCAATGTCGGCGGCGTGCCGGTAATGGAATGCAAATATGGTGTATTCAACAATCAATATGCACTCAAAGTAGTGAAGCTGCTGGCGGCCGACAACAGCGACAAATCCAATGGAGGAAATCATGGCTGACGAAACCACAGAAATTAGCGCCGACGACTGGGGTGCCGCGATGGCGGAACAGGCCGCCACGCCAGCGCCCGAAGCGCATCCGCATGTGTTCGAACAATTCGGCGGTGCAGGCGGTGCGACCACACACAACGATCTGGACATGATCCTCGACATCCCCGTGCAGCTCACGGTGGAACTGGGACGCACCAAGATGCCGATCAAGAACCTGCTGCAACTGGCACAGGGCTCGGTGGTGGAACTCGCCGGCATGGCGGGCGAACCGCTGGATGTGCTCATCAACGGTTTCCTGATCGCCCAGGGCGAAGTGGTCGTGGTGAACGACAAACTGGGTATCCGCCTGACCGACATCATCACGCCTTCCGAACGTTTGCGCCGCATCAATAAATAACGACATGCCCATGCGCTTATTCGCATTTTTTACCGCTACATGCTGTGCGTCGCTGGCCTACGCTGCCGACCCGGTTCGTCCCGTTTATACCCCGCCCCCCGCTTCCGCCGTTTCTTCCGGTAGCGTGATGCAAGTCATCCTGAGCTTGCTGTTGGTGCTCGCCGCCATCGTGCTGGTCGCATGGCTGCTGAAACGCATCAACATGCCGCAGAACGCGGCGGGCAGCGCGCTTAAAGTCGTCAGCGGCGTCGCGGTCGGGCAACGCGAGCGCATCGTGCTGGTCGAAGTGAATGACACCTGGCTGGTCGTCGGCGTTGCGCCGGGTCAGGTAACCGCGCTGCACACCATGCCGAAAAACATGTTGCCCCCCGCCGCCACGGACACCGCCCCCTCCGGGGCGGATAACAAATTCAAGCATTGGCTGAAAGCCGTGATGGAGAAGCGCAATGCGGCTTAAAGCGGCGCTGCCGAAACTGTTGCTTGCGGCACTGTTTTGCGCTTTCATTCCGCTGGCCCATGCCGCCGAAGCGGGATTACCCGCTTTCACCAGCACCCCGACCGGCGGCGGCGGACAAACCTATTCGCTGAGTTTGCAGACGCTCATCCTGATCACCTCGCTGTCGTTCCTGCCCGCCATCCTGCTGCTCATGACGGGTTTCACCCGCATCATCATCGTGCTGTCGCTGCTGCGCTCGGCCATCGGCACGCCATCCTCACCGCCCAACCAGGTGCTGGTCGGTCTGGCATTGTTCCTCACGCTCTTCGTGATGTCGCCCGTGCTGGACAAGATTTATGCGGATGCCTACCTGCCCTACAGCGAAAACAAAATCTCGCTGCAACAGGCCTACGAAAAAGGCAGCGCGCCGCTCAAGACATTCATGCTGCGCCAGACGCGTGAAACCGATCTCGCGCTGTTCGTGCGCATCTCCAACAGCGAACCGCTGCAAAGCGCCGAAGAGGTGCCGATGAAAATCCTCGTGCCCGCCTACGTCACCAGCGAATTGAAAACCGCGTTCCAGATCGGCTTCGTGGTATTCATCCCCTTCCTCATCATCGACATGGTGGTGGCCAGCGTGCTGATGTCCATGGGTATGATGATGGTGTCGCCTTCCGTTATTTCGCTGCCGTTCAAGATCATGCTGTTCGTGCTGGCCGACGGCTGGAACCTGCTCGTCGGATCATTAGTGCAGAGCTTTTACACATGACCCCCGAAAGCGTAATGACCATAGGCCGGCAAGCGCTGGAACTGACCCTGCTGGTATCGGCCCCGCTGCTGCTCACCGCGCTCGTGATCGGTTTGATCGTGAGTATTTTCCAGGCGGCCACGCAGATCAACGAAATGACGCTGTCGTTCATCCCCAAACTGCTCGGCATGTTCGTCGTGCTCATCATCGCCGGCCCGTGGATGATCGGCTTGCTGCTGGATTATATGCAGCGTCTGTTCACCAGCATTCCGTGGATGGTGGGATAGTTTTACGCGCCGAACGACTTGCCCCGCGATGAATCGCCCGCATTCCCATGATTAGCGTTACCAGCGCCCAACTCACCGCGTGGATCGCCGCGTTCATCTTCCCGCTGGCGCGCGTCCTGGCGCTCATCGCCAGCGCACCTATCCTCGGCAATAAACAGATTCCGATACGCATCAAGATCGGCCTGGCGATGCTGATCACTTTCATCGTCGCACCCACCATCAATGTACCCGGCGGCATTGACCCGGCCTCGGCACAGGGCTTGTTCATTCTGGTGCAACAGATACTGGCAGGCTTGGCGATGGGTTTCGCCATGCGCCTGATATTCACAGCGGTGGAAATGGCCGGCGACCTGGCCGGCATGCAGATGGGACTGGGATTCGCGAGCTTTTACGACCCGGTGAACGCATCGTATACGCCGGTCATCGCGCAGTTTCTCGGCGTCATTGCCGCGCTGGCCTTCCTCGGCTTTAACGGGCATCTCTACATGCTGGCCGCGCTCGCCGACAGCTTTCAGGCTTTCCCGATCAGCACCGCGCCGCCCTCGGCTGCCGCATTCCGTACCTTGGCGGAATGGGGCACCACCATCTTCACCCACGCCCTGCAACTCTCCATGCCCTTGATCGGCGCGCTGATGATTACCAACTTAGCACTCGGCATCCTCACCCGCAGCGCGCCGCAACTCAACATCTTCGCGGTCGGGTTCCCCATCACACTGACAGTCGGCTTCGCCGCCTTGGCCTTGTCTTTACCCTACCTGGCCCCGATGCTCGACCATGTCGTCAACGAGGGACTGGACACGATGCAGCGCCTCGCGCTGCAAATGGGAAAACACTGACGCGAATTTATTCCGTTCGCGGTGAACTTCGTAGCCGGTCAACGGCAAATGCGTGTTGACTGACCAGCTGCGAACAAGTACGGTTCGATCCGCTGATTGATGGACGAACACCTGAAATTGCAGGGTGCTTTTGTCCGGCGTTTTAGGGTGTCTACTTTACGTTAGCCATTCAGGGAGAGTAGCTTGCCACTCGACAATAATATTTACCGCGTCTTGCTCAATAGCGATTGGCAGCTTGCTGATCTGTACACTTTCCCCCATGCGTTCTCGCAGACCTATGCATTCGTTTACTGTTTGGACTCCGAACTTGACCCGAGAGACAGAGACAGAATAAACACGGCACTGACTAATTATCCGTGGAAGGGCGGGTATAGCTACGTCAATATTTATACCGTCCTTCAAAACCAAGTTCCACCCCCAGAGCGTCCGAAGATTTATTCAATTCAGAAGTCATCGCCCGGTTGGCTCGATCTAATTCTCAATGTTGACGTTGCAATTCAGGTCGCAAAGTCTGTGGGTGTGCTTCTTGGAACGGCAGCTGCTGCAACCAAGACCTACAGCTCAATTCAAAAAAACCTGTCCGATCTCAACGTACATCGTCATAAAAATAATCTCCAGAATACCAAGCTCACACAGGCAGAAATCAAAACCATGATGAGCATGTCGAACGACATTGCAAAGCACCTCGGGTTTAAAAATGTGGTTCATCAGACTTTCCCATGGGTAACCTGAGCCGGATACAGATCAAGACCGCCGCAGTGGAAGTAGATGGCGATCTTGAAATGGTCACGGTTCCTGAATCCACAGGCACG
The DNA here is from genome assembly GCA_004297065.1 of Gallionellaceae bacterium. GTDB lineage: Bacteria > Pseudomonadota > Gammaproteobacteria > Burkholderiales > Gallionellaceae > PALSA-1006. Next base: position 8 of record SCUU01000004.1, on the reverse strand, counting down.
TTTTTGTA
>SCUU01000242.1 GCA_004297065.1 Gallionellaceae bacterium | reverse complement strand
CGTTGCGCTCCCCGCGCGGCGTGGGCACGACCATGATGATTTCCTTCACGCCCGCCACCTTGGCCGGCAGCGTATTCATCAGCACGGTGGACGGGTAAGCCGCCTTGCCGCCCGGCACGTATACCCCGACGCGATCGAGCGGCGTGACCTTCTGACCGAGCGTCGTGCCGTCCGCCTCGGTGTATTGCCAGGACGCGAGCGGCTGGCGTTCGTGGTAAGCACGGATGCGTGCTGCGGCCTGCTCGAGCGCGTCGCGCCGCGTGCCCGGCAGCGCGGCGAGCGCCCGCTCCAGATCGGCCTTCCCGATTTCGAGTTCCGCAAGCGAGCGTGCCTCGAGCTGATCGAACTTGCGCGTGTACTCGAGCACCGCGTCGTCGCCGCGTACCTTGACCTCGCGCAGAATCGCCGCCACCGTGTTTTCGATGCGCTCGTGCTGCGTATTCTCGAATGCGAGCAAGCCAGCCAGCCTCGTCGCGAAGTCGGCATCACGGGTGGACAGGCGTGCAATCCCGATCATGTTCCGCCCTTCGCCACCGCCCCGGCGAAAGCATCCAGCATCGGCTGGATCGCCTGGCGCTTGAGCTTGAGTGCGGCCTGGTTGACGATCAGCCGGGCGCTGATCGGCATGATCTCCTCGACCGCCTGCAGATTGTTGGCGCGCAGCGTATTGCCGCTGGAGACCAGGTCCACGATCGCGTCGGCCAGGCCCACCAACGGCGCCAGCTCCATTGAGCCGTAAAGCTTGATCAGGTCAACGTGAACGCCCTTGGCGGCGAAATGCTCGCGTGCCGTCTTCAGGTACTTGGTGGCCACCCGCAGACGCGCGCCGCGGCGCACCGCGCCCTCATAATCGAAGCCGTTCTGCACCGCCACCATCATCCTGCACTTTGCGATTCCCAGGTCGAGCGGCTGGTACAGCCCGCCTCCCCCGTGTTCGAGCAGCACATCCTTGCCGGCGATCCCAAGATCGGCTGCGCCATACTGAACGTAGGTCGGCACGTCGGAAGCACGCACGATGATGATACTCACGCCGGTCCGGCCGGTGCCGATGATCAACTTGCGCGAGGTTTCCGGATCCTCGGACGCGATGATCCCCGCCGCTTTCAGCAACGGCGCAGTTTCGTCGAAAATACGCCCCTTCGACAGGGCAATCCTGATGCTCATATCTGTATCCGCTTCATACAACAAAAATCTTTCACCGCGAAGGCGCAAAGACCGCAAAGGAACGCGAGGAAAACCCGAATCGGATCTGGGTTTTTCTTGGTGTCTTGGTGCCTTGGTGGCAAGATTCTTGATCCTGTCGCTTCTCTGACACTCAATGCGCACGCTTGATGCGCGCGCCCAACTGGCTCAACTTTTCTTCTATACATTCGTAGCCGCGGTCGAGGTGGTACACCCGGTCCACCCGGG
>SCUU01000174.1 GCA_004297065.1 Gallionellaceae bacterium | reverse complement strand
TCCAGATGCAGGATGGCAGCGGCTTCGACCTGCTGGATATTTTGAAGGAGATCAATTTCAAGATCATTTTTATCACAGCTTCCGATGCACATGCCATCAAAGCCTTTCGCTATGCAGCCATTGACTACCTCATGAAACCGGTGGATCCCGACGAGCTGCTGAGCGCCCTCAAAAAATACCGGGAGCAAAAGCCCAATGAGAACGAAAATTACAAGCTGCTGAACGAAACTTTAAAAAATACTCATAAGCCGCAGGAGCGTCTGGCCCTGCACACGCAGGACAAGATCCATATCGTGAACATCCTCGATATTGTGCGCTGCGAGAGCAATGTCAATTATACAGAGTTCTTTTTCAACAATGGCAAAAAATTCCTGGTTACCAAAACGCTGAAGGAGTTTGAAGACCTGCTGAGTGAGCAGGGATTTTACCGTGTACACCAATCGCATTTAGTGAATACCAAATACATTAAGGAATTCGTAAAAACCGACGGGGGCTACCTGATTATGACGGATGGCTGCAATGTCCCTGTTTCGACCCGCAAGCGCCCTGAGGTGGTGAAGATGCTGGAGGAGTTGTAGTGTTGTTCCGTCATTGCGAGGAGGAACGACGAAGCAATCTCCTATTAGATGAGATTGCTTCGCTACACTTCGTTTCGCTCGCAATGACGAGCCAAAAGCTCCCGGACATTTTCCTGTTATAACTAACAAAACCCATTCTCAGAAAAACGCCGGGAACTATATTGTTATGCACCCTCAGCAAGCTGCTGATTTGTATTCAATTGATTGGCGGTGTTAACCAAAGCTGCCAGATATGCCGGATTGTTTGGATTTTTTACAATAGAACGCTCATCATTTGGTGTACGTGCCTTTTTTGTTTTTCCCATGTTGTATATACCTCCTTTCTGTTTTTGTTTTAATCATTTCTTCGCCACCACACCCGCCTCTTTCACTACCTCTACCCAGCGGCCCGGTACGCGCGCATTGATCAGGTGATCGTACATGGCTTCGCTGTATACCGTTGGCAGGTAGAACTTTCCGAGGTAGGTCGCGTTCAGTTGGATCACAAAGGTCTTGCTGGTTTTTTCCTGGAGCTCGTAATAGCTGTACACCCTGTCGTCGCGGATATCCTGGTAACGGGCGGCACTGGCACTTCCTGTTTCGTCCATGCGGCTGTTATGGATTTCCCAACCGCTTGGGAAGATCTGGCTCAGGGCCATTTCCTGCAGATGCCCTTTAGTACCCGGGTTGGCGATGGTGACCACCGCCATGAAATCGGTGCCCTGTACCAGTTTATCGGGCTGAATGATCTCGCCTTTCATGTTTTTATAAACCACTTCCATTTTTAAGTCCTTTGCACTGGCTGTTTTATCGCCGGTCAGCGGAACTCCTTCTATCAGCACTTTGGCGAACAGCGTTCCTTCGCCGGTATTTTTCAGATTCACGATGCCTTTCTTAGAGATATCGCTGTCTTTGTATTTCACCTGGTAAACAGATTTCTTTGAGCTTTTGGAGGTCTCTGTACCACCGTTCAGGGCATAGCTAAATCTCATGCCGTGGCTGCTGCCTTTCACACCGGCGTATTCACACATCGCCAATAAAGAGTAAGCCGTTTCCTGGGTGCTCATCCAGCTGTTAGAGTTCAGCTGCTTCGCCACCTCTTTGGCCAGGGGATTGGCTTTGCTCCTGTCTTTTAGCAGGCTTAGAGTCTCCAGGATCATGGCTTCGTCGCGGGTATCGGAGCCATAGCTGTAGGATAGTTCCTTGTACGGCTTCACCGTTGTCGGAAGGTCTTTCACCAAAGCAGCGGCCACTTCGTTTTGTCCTACTAATTGGTACGCGGCCGCCAGCCTCCATTTGGCTGCCGCGGAAATATGTTTCTCCTCACGCAAGCGGTTCATGGCGCCCAGCTCCGCATGATTGCTCAATGCCAGCACGAATAGGC
>SCUU01000241.1 GCA_004297065.1 Gallionellaceae bacterium | reverse complement strand
GGTCAGTCTTAGATCGATTAAAAAAGGCAAAAAAATTTGTTTTTGTTACTGGTTCAGGGATTTCTCAAGAAAGTGGCATTCCTACATTTAGAGGGAAAGATGGGTTGTGGAGAAATTATGATCCTATGAGATTTGCTACCATTGAGGCATTTTATGATAATCCCAAGTTGGTGTGGGAATGGTACGAAGATAGAAGAAAAAACATTCTTGCGTCTCAACCAAATGCTGGTCATGTTGCTATTGCTGAACTTGAGAGGTACAAGGATGTCATTGTTTTAACCCAAAATATTGATGGTTTACATCAGCGAGCTGGCAGTACCAAAATCTTGGAATTACACGGTAGTATTATCAGAATAAAATGTACTGTTTGTGATTTCCAAGATAATTTTGTATCTAGTTTTGATATACTTCCTCCTCTCTGCAAGTGTGGAAAGATTCTAAGACCAGACGTAGTATGGTTTGGTGAGCCTCTTCCTCAAGATATATGGTCTGAGGCTATAATTCATGCACATTCTTGTGATGCTATGGTAATAGCTGGAACATCGCTTTTGGTATCTCCTGCAAATACTCTCCCACTATATGCCAAACAGAATGATGCGCTCTTAATTGAGATCAACCCAGAAGAAACTATAATGTCAGCAGATATGGACTTGACTATTAGAGGAACATCTTCAGAGATTATCCCCAAACTTGTTGATGTGTTTCTAGAATAAGCTAAGGTGTCATGAATACACCATTTATCATGGTATTCATATTTCCTGCTGGTTGAAAAACTGATGATGTTATTGTACCAAACTCTTTGTGCTCAACAACCATTTCTATTATATGATCTGTGTTTGACACATCGTTTATCATTGTTTCAAAGTTTGATGCATAAAATGTGCCTGAGAATAATTCTCTTTCAGAATTTTTCAAAGTAAATTTAACCGAGATGGTGTTTCCAGAGTTATCAGAATATTTTACTTTTACATCACCATTATCTTGCTGTGTAGTTGTTAGCTGTAATGTTTTGAGAAGCTTTGTTTGTAGTGTTTCTTTTGCTGAAGAACCGTCATCAACAAGTTCTGGTTTTTTATCAGTGTTTAAAGGTGTAGTATCAGGTTGTACAGTGTCTGGAGTAGGGGTTGTGTCCGGAGGAGGAGTTGTATCTGGTGTGACACCATCATTAGTTGGTGGAGGTTCATTTTGGGTTGGTGACGGTGTACTTGTTGTGATTTC
>SCUU01000240.1 GCA_004297065.1 Gallionellaceae bacterium | reverse complement strand
CATTGTGCGAGTATCATGTTTGGGAGGCTGTCCAGACAAATATTATGGGCGCGCAGAATGTCATTCAGGCGGCCCTGGAGGAGGAAGTCGAAAAAGTTGTTGCCATAAGTACCGATAAGGCGGTGAAACCCGTGAATGCAATGGGCATGTCGAAGGCCCTGCAAGAAAAGCTCTTCACGGCGGCTAACTTCCACAAGGCGAGCAGGAGGACTGTTTTCGCGTGTGTGAGATACGGGAACGTCGTAGGATCGAGGGGGTCTGTTATCCCTCTCTTTAAGCGGCAGATCGAATCTGGTGGGCCGGTTACCATCACCGATCCCGAGATGACTCGATTTATCCTTACGCTTTCAGAGGCCATCGATTTGGTTTTTCGGGCCGTCACCAAGGCCGTGGGTGGAGAGGTCTTTGTGCTCAAGATACCAGCTGCCCTAGTGATGGATATCGCTCAGGTCATGGTAGAATCTTTGGCTCCTAGGCGTGGAATACCCCTCCGCACGATTGGGATCCGTCCGGGGGAGAAGATCCACGAGGTCCTCATCTCCGAGGCGGAGGCCGTGCGCACCATTGAGAAAGACTCTACGTATACAATTCTGCCTCAAATTGAACTCCAGGGGACAGATGCCTCCCACCGGAGAGGTACGCGGGTGGTCTTTCGGGAATACACATCCGACACCGCGCCGATGCTCACTAAGAAGGAAATTGCGTCAATCCTTGGCCGAACCGGCTGGCTTTAACAATGAAACTCCTCATCACTGGGGCCAGCGGTATGCTGGGGCACAGCTTGATGCGCCTTGCCGTCGAGAGACATGAGGTCGTGGGCATCTACAGATCCTTTCCCGTCTCTATGCGTGGAGGGAAGAGCTTGGCCCTAGATTTGGCGGATGAGGATCGGGTGAAAAAGCAGGTGGTGGCCCTGAAGCCGCAGGCCATTATCCATACCGCAGCTATGACTGATGTGGAGGAGTGTGAAAGAGATCCGGTTAGGGCAAATCGGGTCAACTTCCAGGCAACAAAAAATCTGGCAAGGCTAGGGGGAGGATTGGGAATCCCTTTTGTTTATATCTCGACGGATTATGTCTTTGATGGGAAGAAAGGTAGAGATCGGAAGAGC
>SCUU01000032.1 GCA_004297065.1 Gallionellaceae bacterium | reverse complement strand
CCTTGCCTGACAAAAAAATCCATCCGTTTCATTTGTCCCGTTATTTCTGGTTTGCGACACTAGTTGTTTCACCAGTAGCTCCATCAGTCGGGATACAACGAAGTGGCTGTGTAGGCTAACTTTCAGGTTATGCCGCAACTAAAAATATGGATTTTTAGAAGCGCCCAATAAGCGCGAGCCTATATGGCAGGCCGTTTTGCCAGCTTGCGCTGCAAGGTGCGCCTGTGCATGTTGAGCAGGCGCGCGGTGGCGGAGATGTTGCCCTGCTGTTCCTGCAACACGCGATTGATGTGTTCCCATTCCAGGCGTTCGACGCTGGCTGGCTGCGCGTTGAGCGGCAGTGCGGTGCTGGCGTTATGGCCGAAGGCGGCGACGATCTCGTCGGCATTGGCGGGCTTGGCGAGGTATTGCGTGGCGCCGAGTTTGACCGCCTCCACGGCGGTGGCGATGCTGGCGTAGCCGGTGAGTACCACGATGCGTGTCTCGGCATCGAGTTCGTGCAACGCCTGTATCAACACGAGACCGGACGCCCCTTCCATCTTCAGATCGACTACCGCGTATTCCGGCGGGTTGGCTTGCGCCAGCGGCAGCGCCGCTTCGACGCTGTTGGCGACCGTCACGGCAAAGCCGCGTTTTTCCAGCGCGCGCATGAGCACGCTGCAAAATGTGGTGTTGTCATCGACCAGCAGCAGTGAAGGGCAATCGGCGCAGGGCTGGATCATGCTTGTTTTCCTTTCAGCGGCAGGATCACCTCGGTGGTTGCGCCGCCTTCGCGATTGAACAGACGCACTTTGCCGCCCAGCCGTTCGATGGTGGCGTTGGCGAGGAAGAGCCCGAGTCCGCGCCCCTCTTCTTTGGTGGTGAAGAACGCGGAGCCCGCATTGGACGCGGCTTCGGGCGTCAGTCCCGGCCCGTGATCCTGTATCTCGAAGGTGAACTGCGTGTCGTCCCAGCGTACATGGATGTCGATGCGGTGCGGCGATACGTCGGCGGCGTTGTTGAGCAGGTTCAGCAAGGCCGAGCGCAGCGACGGATCGAAACACAGTTGCGGAGCGGGTTGTGCGCCGGAGGTGTGGTAGCTATGTTGCACGCTGGGGCGCAGCAACTGCCACTCGTCCAGTGTCCCCGCGACAAAGTCTTCCAGCGATTGCGCGGAGGCCGGCACCGCATCCTGCGCGTTCGCCAGCAGCTTGTCGAGGATGCGTTTGCAGTTGCGCACCTGACCGTCCAGCAACGTGAGGCTCTCGCGCCATTCGGGCAGCGCATCGGTCTCGTGCCGCAATTCGCCGATGACGACCGACAGGGTGGAGAGCGGCGTGCCCATCTCGTGCGCCGCGCTGGCGGCCTGGATGCCGAGCGCGATGATGCGTTCGTTGCGCAAGGTCTCTTCGCGCGCGCGCGCCAGCTTCTCGTCGCGTTCGCGCACCGCGCTCGCCATCTTCACCACGAAATACGCGACCACCGCGGCGCTGATGACGAAGCCCAGCCACATGCCGAAGACGTGCATGTTGAAGGCGTCGTCCTGCGGCATGGCATGCTGCATGTGCATATGGTCGTGTCCGGCCATGTTCGCCATCTCGGTCATATCCATCGCGCCGTCCGCCGCGGAGGTACTGGGCAGCGGCTGGTAATACTTCATCAGCACGGTGTAGCAGGCGGTGGTGATGAGCGCCATCGCCCATGTGTAGCGCTGCGGCAAGGTCGCGGCGGCGATGACCAGCGGCAACAGATACAGCGAGACGAAGGGGTTGGTCGAGCCGCCCGCGTAGTAGAGCAGTACCGAGAGCGCGGAGACATCCACGCACAACTGCGCGAACAGTTCCATATTGGAAACGGGCTGGGCGGCGCGCAGGCGCAGCCAGGAAAGCGCATTGAGAGTGGACAGCGTCGCGATGCAGAGCAGCATCGGTAGCCAGGGCAGTTCCATCTTCAGGAAATAATGCACCATCGCCAGCGTGGCGCACTGCGCGAGTACGGCGATGAGGCGCAGAGTGATCAGGCGTTGGAGCTGGGCGTGTCCGGTCTGGACGGCGAGTAGGGAGGAATTCATGGTGCCGATTCTACCGATATGAGGCGGAGTATGGGGTGCGACAAAATGCCGCAGACTTCTCAATTGTTTTGTCAGGCTGACTGGCGTTGGATTCAGGCTAAAATGCGCGCCATGCCAGCAAGAAGTGGCGCACTTTTACGGAGAGAATAAATGAACAAATATGTATGGGCAGGATTGGTGGCATGTCTGTCGGTATCGCAAGCGCTGGCGGGTGAGGTGACGGTCGGCGAAGCATGGGCGCGCGCGACCGCGCCGGGGCAGGATGCGGCGGCGGTGTCCATGCGCATCACCAGCCAGAGGGACGCGAGCATCGTCGCGGTGAGCAGCCCGGTCGCAAACAGTGCCGAGATACACAGCATGGTGCACGAGGACGGCATGATGAAGATGCGCGCGCTGGATGTTTTACCGCTCAAGGCCGGGCGGGAGGTGGCGCTGGGCGATGGTGGCAACCACCTCATGCTGATCGGCTTGAAAAAACCGCTTGCCGCCGGCGATAGCGTGGAGCTGACCGTGACGGTGCAATTCGCCGACAAGCGTAAGGAAAAGGTCGAAGTGAAAGCGGAAGTGAGGCCGCTGACCGCGACGCACGATCACATGCACATGCATCACCACTGATATGTTCGCCAAGTCGCTGTGTGCCCTGTTGTTGACCTTGTCCGCCAATGTGTGGGCGGGGTCGAACGACGTGGTGGTCGATAAGGTGTGGGTGGGCGAGAGTGTGCCGGGACAGAATACGGCAACGCTGGAATTGAACATCACCACGGTGAGTGCCGCCCGGCTGGTTTCGGTCAGCAGTGCGGTGGCGGACAAGGTGGAGATACACAGCGTATCCCGCCACGGCGGCAAGATGCGGGCGCACGTGGTCGATGATTTGCATTTGCCCCCACATCGCACCACGGCATTCGGTTCGCATCGGCTCTTTCTGGTCATGGCGGGGTTGAAGCAGGAACTCAACATCGGCGACCGCGTTCCGGTGAGCATCGTGGTCGAGTATGCCAAACAACGCAGACAGACCCTCGCGGTTGAGGCGACGGTGAAAAAGATGGAGCTGAGCTACCGGCATCTCGGTGCCGGAGAGGTTCACGACCATCGCTAGGCGGCGTCCAGTGAGCGCGGACTTCGCGGATAACAGGCGGCTAGATGCCGCCTGTTGCATTTCCAGGGTGACGGAATCCGAATTTTCTGATGTAGAATGCGCGCCACTTTTGAGAAGGGATATTCCATGCCGTTGACCGCCGCTACTGCCGCCCAAAAAGCTCACACGCTGTCCGAAGCGCTGCCCTATATCCAGCGCTTCTTCGACAAGACCATCGTCATCAAATACGGCGGCAACGCCATGATCGATCCCAAGCTGCAAGAGGGCTTCGCGCGCGATGTGGTGCTGCTCAAACTGGTGGGCATGAATCCGGTAGTGGTGCATGGCGGTGGCCCGCAGATCAACGAGTTGCTGCAGAAGGTCGGCAAGCAGGGCGAGTTCGTCCAAGGTATGCGCGTCACCGACGAAGAGACCATGGATGTGGTCGAGATGGTGCTGGGCAAGGTCAACAAGGACATCGTCAATCTCATCAACCGTTACGGCGGCAAGGCGGTGGGTCTGACCGGGCAGGACGGCAGCTTCATCCGCGCCGTGAAGCTGATGCTGGAAAGCAATGACGAGCCCGGCAAGATGTTGGACATCGGCCTGGTCGGCGACATCAACAAGATCGATCCGGCGATCATCACCTTCCTCGACTCCGGCGACTTCATTCCTGTTATCGCGCCCATCGGCGTATCGCCGGACGGCGAAACATTGAACATCAACGCCGATGTGGTGGCGGGCAAGCTGGCCGAAGTGTTGGGTGCCGAGAAGCTGGTGCTGCTCACCAACACGCCGGGCGTGCTGGACAAGAACGGCAAGCTGCTCACCGGGCTTACGCCGAAACAGATCGACGACCTGGTGGCGGACGGTACGCTATCTGGCGGCATGTTGCCGAAGATCGGCTCGGCGCTGGATGCGGCGCGCGGCGGGGTGAAGTCGGTACACATCATCGACGGGCGCGTGGAGCACGCGCTGCTGCTGGAAATTTTGACGGACGAAGGCGTCGGCACGCTGATTAAAAGCAAGTGAGCGAGACCGGAGAGCTGTTTTTGTTCCCTCTCCTTTTGGGAGAGGGCTAGGGTGAGGGTGCATTTTGAAGGTGCGCTCCCCCATCTCCAACCCCTCTCCTGTGGGGGAGTGGTGTGGATTTTCGATCTGGACAACACGCTGCACGATGCGACGCCGCATATTTTTCCGCATATCAACCGCAGCATGACGGCGTATTTGCAGGAACATTTGCAATTGGATGAACAAGCGGCAAACGCTTTGCGTATGGATTACTGGCGGCGTTACGGTGCGACGTTGAGCGGCCTGATAAAGCACCACGGCACCGACCCGGATCATTTTCTGTGGCACACGCACCAGTTTCCGGGGTTGCACGATATGGTGTTGCGCGAGCCGCGTTTGCGCCGCACCTTGCAGCGGTTGCCGGGGAAGAGGCTGGTGTTTTCCAATGCGCCGCTGCACTACGCCGAAGCGGTGTTGAAGCTGCTGCGCGTGGATGACTTGTTCGACGATGTGTTCGCGCTGGAACATGCGCGCTACCGCCCCAAGCCGCAGCGGCAAGGCTTCGAGCGTCTGATGCGCAAGCACCGTTTGCACGGCGCGCAATGCGTGATGGTGGAAGACAGCGCGGAGAACCTGAAAACCGCGAAGCGCCTGGGCATGAAAACGGTGTGGGTGAGTGCGGCGCCGGTTGCGCCAAGTTACGTGGATGTAAAGATACGCGATGTGCTGGAACTGCCGCGCGTCCTGGCGCGGTTGAATTGAGGGAGAGAAGAATGGCTACTGCAAAACCGGGTGAACGCAAACTACAGATACTGCAAACCATCGCCGAGATGCTGGAGCAACCCAAGAGCGACAAGATCACCACCGCCGCGCTGGCGGAGAAGTTGGATATCTCCGAGGCGGCGCTGTACCGCCATTTCGCCAGCAAGGCGCAGATGTTCGAGGGCTTGATCGAGTTCATCGAACAGACCGTGTTCGGCCTGGTCAACAAGATCAGTGCCGAAGAAACCGACGGGATGAAACAGGTGGAGGGTATCGTCGCTTTGTTGCTCGGTTTTGCGCAGAAAAATCGCGGCATGACGCGCGTTCTTATCGGCGATGCGCTGGTGAACGAAAACGAGCGCTTGCAGTTGCGCATCAACCAGTTCCTCGACCGCATCGAGAGCACGCTCAAGCAATCGCTACGCATCGCCGCCACGCAGGGAAAATTGAGCAATGACGCCGATGCGGGCGCGCTGGCGAACCTGCTGGTGTGCTACGTGATCGGGCGCTGGCAGCAGTTCGGCAAAAGCGGTTTCACGCGCGACCCGCTGGCGCAATGGCCGCAGCAGTGGGCGCTGCTTGCAGGCAAGTAAACTCACCACTCGGAGGCATAACATGATCCTGATCCTCGATGCCAACACGCAAACGCAGAGCGCCGAGTACCGGCAATTGCTGGATCATCTGGCGACGCTGCAAGGCGTGCAGGTGCGCGTGCATAGCGAACACGGCACCGAGCAGACCCTCACTGAAATCTATCTCATCGGCAACACGCAGGCCTTGGAGCTTGAGGATATGCAAAACCTGCCCTGCGTCGAGCGCGTGGTGCGCGTGTCGCAGGAGTACCGCATCCTCGGGCGGCATAAAGACGATACGCGCCCGGCGCATTTCGACTACAACGGCGTGCGTTTCGGGCAGGACACGCTCAATGTGTTTGCCGGGCTGTGCGCGGTGGATAACGCCGGGCATGTGGAGATTATGCTGCGTGCGCTGCGCGACAGCGGCCAGGTGTGTACGCGTATGGGGGCCTATAAACCGCGCACCAGCCCGTATGCTTTTCAGGGGCACGGCAAGAACTGCCTGCCCTACGTGTTCGAGTTGGCGGGGAAATACGGCATTAAAGTCATCGCTATGGAGATCACCCACGAATCGCATCTGAATGAGATACGCGAGGCGTTGCATCAGGCCGGGAACCCGACCGGAGTGATGTTGCAGATCGGCACGCGCAATACGCAAAATTTCGAGTTGCTCAAGATCGTCGGTCGCCAGCAGGAATTTCCCGTTCTGCTCAAGCGCGGCTTCGGCATCACATTGGACGAGTCGCTGAATGCGGCGGAATATCTCGCTTCCGAAGGCAACCGCAACGTGGTGTTCGGTTTGCGCGGCATGAAGACCAACATGGGCGACCCGCACCGCAACATGGTCGATTTCGCGCATGTGCCGGTGGTGAAGCGTCTCACGCGCATGCCGGTGTGCGTCGATCCCTCGCATTCGGTCGGTACGCGCGCAGCCTCGCCCGATGGAATCCTTGACGTGATGCACGTCACCGCCCAAGGCGTGTTGGCCGGGGCGAATATGGTGTTGGTGGACTTTCATCCGGCACCGCCGCAAGCGCTGGTGGACGGCCCGCAGGCGTTGTTGCTGAAAGAGTTGCCGCATTTTCTCGAGGACGTGCAGATCGCCCGCGATGCCTATCTGAAGCGGGCGGAGCTGGTGCGGAAATACAAATAAAAAGGGGCGGCAGCGCCGCCCCTTGTCTTGATGCGCTACCGCTTACCAGCGGAAACCTACTTTGGCGCTGACGGTTTGCACTCCGCCAGTCTGATCCACTTCCGCAGCCAGATTGGTCAGGCCGAGATTCAGGTTGGCACCGACGAACCATTTGGGTTGCGTGAAGCTTTCTGCCTGCAAACCTGCGACCGAGGTGGAGCTGTCAACCCAAACCATGCCTGCACCCGCGTAGGGCGAGAACATCGCAAATCCTTTGGAGATGGAAACATCGAGGCTCTTGGTGTTAAGCGTCAACTGGTCGATACCGTTGAGCTTGGTCATCGCGCCGCGCACCGCCACGGCAGGCATGGCGAGTCCGCCTTCCAGAATTGCATAGCGCAGTTCGCCGCCAAATGCGGTGATGTTGGTCGTCGGTACGGCCGTATAAAACGCGGCTACGTCGATATTGAACGGCAAGCCCTTGGCGACATGCAGCTTGGGGATCGGCAATGTGCCGGGAGCATCGCTGCCCGTTGCGGTTTTCCATGCGGCGGCACTTTTGCTGATGTTCGTTGCGGAAACTTCCACTCCGATGTCGAAGCCGGTGATGCCGAGCGGAGCGGCGGGCGTGATGGGTTTGTAGCTCAGCGCCGCGCCGAAATCTTCGGACAATGCGCGGAAACTGGGTTGAGCCAAAGTTGCCAGATTGAACGTGGTTGCAGCCATGCTGGATTGCGAGAAGCAGCCGAGTACAGCCAGAAGCGCGAGTGATTTTTTCATGGGCGTTATTTCCTTGTTTTAAAGTGATTCTTTGATGAGAAATCGTCCGCCGGGTAACGAAGCCATCAGTTCAACCTCGGCACACATCGGACAATTGACGCGGAGTTAAGCGTATCTGACTCGGACTTGTCAAGCCCGTGTCGCGCGGCGTGGCGCGTCAATCCGATAGACGGCAGGGGGCAGTTTCAATTGGCTGCCCTAAAAATATCTGGGAAAATATCGGTTGTGCCCTGTCCCGTTGTTTTGCTAGAATCGCGCCCTCAAATTTTTTGTACAAGGTAGTTTGTCCATGACAACCATACGCGTTAAAGAGAATGAGCCGTTTGAAGTAGCGATGCGTCGCTTTAAGCGCTCTGTAGAAAAGACCGGTCTGCTGACCGAATTGCGTGCCCGCGAGTTTTACGAGAAGCCCACCGCCGAGCGTAAGCGCAAGCTGGCCGCAGCGGTAAAGCGTCACTACAAGCGCCTGCGCAGCCAGACGCTGCCACCAAAGTTGTATTAATTTTAGTTATGACAGGCGCCGCAACCTTCGAGGGTTGCGGCGTTTTGCTTTGATATGAGCCTGAAACAGCAAATCACCGATGACATGAAAACCGCTATGCGCGCCAAGGAAACGGCGCGTCTGGGGGCGATCCGCCTGTTGCTTGCCGCAATGAAGCAGCGCGAGGTGGATGAGCGCGTCGAATTGTCGGATGCCGACATTCTCGCCATTATCGACAAGATGATGAAGCAGCGCCGCGATTCCATCAGCCAGTACGAGACCGCCGGACGCCAGGATTTGGCCGACGTCGAGAAATTCGAGATGAGCGTGTTGCAGACTTATATGCCGCAACAGATGAGTGCAGCCGAAATCGACACTGCGGTGGCGCAAGCCATCGCGGCGAGCGGTGCGGCCAGCGCGCAGGATATGGGCAAAGTGATGGCGATACTCAAGCCGCAATTGGCCGGGCGTGCCGACATCGCCAAGGTTTCCGGTCTGGTCAAAACCAAGCTGTCCAAGTAAGTTCTGTAACCCGTTCGCGGGTTGTTCTCCACGCCGTGTGATGCGAGGGTTGGGGTGATTCCAAAAAGTTTCGTTCAGGATCTGCTCAATCGCCTCGACATCGTGGATGTGGTCGAGCGTTATGTTCCCCTCAAAAAAGCCGGTGCGAATTACGTCGCCTGCTGTCCTTTTCACAACGAAAAATCCCCTTCGTTTACCGTCAGCCAGAGCAAGCAGTTTTATCACTGTTTCGGTTGCGGCGCGCACGGCACGGCCATCGGCTTTGTCATGGAGCATGCGGGCATGGGTTTCGTCGAGGCAGTTGAAGAACTGGCTAAAAGTATAGGCGTCACTGTCCCGCAGGAAGCCTCGAATACCCCGCAACACAAGGTTGCGCCCGACCTGTACGAGTTGATGCAGTCGGCTACGCGCTATTACAGAGAACAACTGAAAAAGAACCCGCGCGCCATCGACTACCTGAAGGGGCGCGGCCTCTCGGGCGAGGTCGCCGCGCGCTTCGGCATCGGCTATGCGCCGGACGACTGGCAGAACCTGCAAGCGGCGGTGCCGAATTATCAGGATGCGGGTCTGGTGGAAACCGGCATGGTGATCGAGGGCGAGGGCGGCAAGCGTTACGACCGCTTCCGCGACCGTATCATGTTCCCCATCGTCAACGTGCGCGGGCAAGTTATCGGCTTCGGCGGGCGCGTGCTGGACAAGGGCGAGCCCAAATATCTCAACTCGCCGGAAACGCCGCTGTTTGAAAAAGGCCACGAACTCTACGGCCTGTTTCAGGCGCAAAAATCCATCCGCGCACAGCAGCGCGTGATCGTGGTCGAGGGCTATATGGACGTGGTGGCCTTGGCGCAACACGGCGTGGGATATGCCGTCGCCACCTTGGGCACGGCGACCACGCCGTTCCATGTGCAGAAGCTGCTGCGCCTGTGCGAACAAGTGGTGTTCTGTTTCGACGGCGACCGCGCCGGCCAAAAAGCCGCATGGCGCGCGCTGGAAAACGCGTTGCCGCAATTGCAGGACGGCAAGCGCATCGGCTTTTTATTTTTGCCGGAAGAGCATGACCCCGACACTTACATCCGCGAATTCGGTACGGAGGCGTTCGAGGCGCAATTGGATGACTCGCTGCCGCTGTCCGGTTATCTGTTGCGCGAGCTGACCGCGCAGGTCGATCTGCACACGCCAGAGGGACGCAGTGCTTTGTTGAAGAACGCGCAGCCCTTGCTCACCGCCATCACCGCGCCGACCATGGCGCTGCTGTTGCGCAAGGAGGTGGCGGCACTGGCCGGGATGACGCAGGATGAACTGGAGGCCAGTTACGACATTAAGCCTCTCGCCACCCCTCGTCGCGTTGCGCCGCCCAAGGCAAAGCGCACCACGCCTTCCGGTCTGCGTACTTTGTTGCGCTGTCTGGTGATGAAGCCGGGGCTGGCGCGTGAATTGCCGAATGATTGGCATGGGGATGGCGCGGAAGGCGAGGCTATCGCCGCGCTGGCGGACTGGCTGCGCGAGTCGGCGGATGAAACGACCACGGCGGCTATGATCCAGCATTTTCAGGGCTCGGCGCACGAGGGGGTGTTCGCTGTCGCGCAGGGTGAAGTCATGCAATGGGGCGCAGAGTTCGATGTGGCGGCAGAGTTCGCCGGGACATTGGATAAATTGCGCGAAGAGGCACGCAAGGCAGAACTGGAACTGCTGCATGCGAAGATGCTGGGGAAGGACTTGAAAGCCTTGGACGAGCAAGAGCGGGCACGTTATTTGCAGTTGCTGCAACGCGGGTAAATGCAGCTAACCTTCGGAAAAATTTTGAAAATCGGGTATAATCCGCGACCTTTTTGGCGGCGCCTGGGGGCTATTGGTGTCGCAGTATTTGAAAAATTTATTTGAGGATCCACCGATTATGGCGACTCAGCAACAGAACAAAAAAACCACTTCTGCCAAGCCGGCAGCCAATGCCAAACAAGCGGCGGGCGCGAAACAGGCCGAAAGTCCTGTCGAGCAATTGCAAGATGTGGAAGAGCGCCGCACGCGCCTGAAGGCGCTGATTCTGTTGGGCAAGGAACGCGGTTATCTGACTTACGCCGAAATCAACGACCATTTGCCGGAAATGCTTGAAGTCGAGCAGATCGAAGGCGTGGTGAGCATGATTAACGACATGGGCATTAGCGTGCACGACCAGGCGCCGGACGTCGAAAATCAGGTGATGTCCGATGTGGCTCCCGTAGTGGCGGACGAGGATGCGGTTGAAGAAGCGGAGGCGGCGCTGTCGACCGTGGACTCCGATTTCGGACGCACGACGGACCCGGTGCGTATGTATATGCGCGAAATGGGCACCGTCGGTCTGCTTACGCGCCAGGACGAAATCGTCATCGCCAAGCGTATCGAAGAAGGCCTGAAGCACATGATTCAGGCCATCTCCGCCTGTCCTGCAACGATCGCCGAAATTCTGGCGCTGGCAGAGAAAGTAACCAAGGAAGAGTTGCGTATTGACGAGGTGATCGACGGCTTCATCGACGTGCAGGAAGAGGAAGTCATTGCCGCACCGTTGGCCGATGAGGATGAAGCCGAGGTAGAGGAGGTTGGGGATGAGGAGGAGTCCGAAGACGACGGCGAAGCCGCCGCTGCGGCCAATCTCGCGCAACTTAAAGGGGATGCCTTGGCGCGCTTCGCGGTAATCGCCGACTTGTTCACCAAGCTGGGCAAGGCTTACGAGAAATACGGCTACCGCAGCAAGCAATACGACAAGCTGCAATCGCAAATCTCGGAAGAATTGATGCAGTTCCGCTTCTCCGCCAAGCAGGTGGATGCGCTGTGCGACACCATGCGCGGTCTGGTGGAAGAGGTGCGCAAATACGAGCGTAGTATCCAAGAGTTGTGCGTGATTAAAGCGCACATGCCGCGTCAGCATTTCATCAAGGTGTTTCCGCTGAACGAGGAAAATCTGGATTGGGTGAAGCAGGAGGTCGCTTCCAAAAAACCGTATAGCGAGACGCTGTCGCGTTATCAGGCGGCCATCATCGACCAGCAAAAGAAGATGAACGAGCTGCAACAGCGCGTCGGTATCCCGATCAAGGATCTGAAAGAAATCAACAAGCAGATGACCAACGGCGAAGCCAAGGCTCGCCGCGCCAAGCGCGACATGATCGAGGCCAACCTGCGTCTGGTCATCTCCATCGCCAAGAAATACACAAACCGCGGCTTGCAGTTCCTCGACCTGATCCAGGAAGGCAACATCGGTTTGATGAAGGCTGTGGATAAATTCGAATACCGTCGCGGCTACAAGTTCTCGACTTACGCGACATGGTGGATCCGTCAGGCGATCACGCGCTCCATCGCCGATCAGGCGCGCACCATCCGCATCCCGGTGCACATGATCGAAACCATCAACAAGATGAACCGCATCTCGCGCCAGATTCTGCAAGAGACCGGGCTGGAAGCCGATGCCGCAACACTGGCTGTCAAGATGGAAATGCCGGAAGACAAAATCCGCAAAATCCTCAAGATTGCCAAAGAGCCCATCTCGATGGAAACCCCGGTGGGCGACGACGACGATTCGCACTTGGGCGACTTTATCGAAGACTCCAACACCTTGGCTCCGGTGGAAGCCGCGGTGTACGACAGCCTGCGCAACGTCACTAAGGACATACTGGATTCGCTCACCGCGCGCGAAGCCAAAGTATTGCGCATGCGTTTCGGTATCGAAATGAACACCGACCACACGCTGGAAGAAGTCGGCAAACAGTTCGACGTGACCCGCGAACGTATCCGTCAGATCGAAGCGAAAGCGCTGCGCAAGCTGCGCCACCCGTCGCGTTCGGAAAAGCTGAGGAGCTTCCTCGACGGCGAAGAGTAACCGTTCCCCGGGCCGTTAGCTCAGTTGGTTAGAGCAGAGGACTCATAATCCTTTGGTCCGCGGTTCAAGTCCGCGACGGCCCACCAAAAAACAAAGGCTTGCACATAGTGCAGGCCTTTGTAATTTCAACACTGTCAACAAACAGTCAACGCTGTTTAATTTGTTGTCTGTTGCTTGATAGACCGCAAAGGGTTAAATGCCTTCGCCTCTTGGAAATGATCTGGTGCCAGGTGTGCGTAGCGCATCGTCATGGTTAAGCTGCTGTGGCCGAGGATTTTTTGCAGCACAAGTATGTTGCCGCCGTTTATCACAAAATGCGAAGCGAAGGTATGCCGTAACACGTGCGTCAATTGGCCGCGTGGAAGCTCTAGGCCGCTTTTTTCGACCGCAAGCCTGAACGCCTCATAGCTGTACACAAAAAAACGATCATCGCGACCGCTTGCGCTTCCATAGCGTTTTGCAAGATGCCCATTCAGTTCTTCGATCAGTGCATCATCAACAGGAACTGTCCGATTTTCCCTGATTTTGTTCCTGTGAAATTGATCTGGCCGTTGCGAACTTGCGATACTTTCAAGCCTTCTGCTTCGCTCCACCTTGCCCCGGTCGAAAGGCAGATTCTTGCAATTAACAAAGCATCGTCACAAAGTGCATCGAGCAAAAGTTTCATCTGTTCGATGCTCAAAAAAGAAAGCTCACGTTCGGCCACTTTCATCTGTCGCACCTTGGAAAGTGGATTGTCGCGCAAAGGATTAAAAAGTATGCGCAATTTTTAATCAAAGTCAAAATCGGAGGAAGCCTAAGATTTTAACCAGGCACGCACCATTGAGGAAGAGTTAAAAGATATGGCTCTTCGCAATGCGGTTTTTCGAATCTTTCGATCGAAGTGCAACCGACATTAAAAAGCAACAGCAGCAGGAAGAGCAGACGTTTCATGATGGTCGGTAAGTTCCCGCACTTCATCCCCAGCCTTACCCACAAAAACTGTGGACAACAAAAAAGCCCCCGAAGGGGCTTTTTTTCTTTGCTAGATAAATTTAGCTTCTGATAATCGTATTTACGATCAGGCCTAGAATAGCCATATTCAGCGCGATGCCGATACCTACCATCCAGCGCAGGCTTTCGATAGAGCCTTCCATTCTGGCGAATCGCGAATCATAATCGGCCATTGCCTGCGCTGCCTTGGATGCTTTTTCTTCTGATGCTCCGGCGTCTTTAAATGCTTCGTAAACTTCAACAATCATTGTGCTCATGGCATTTCCTTTCAAAGTGAATTAAGTTTAACTGTTGACCAGCTTTAAGTAAACCTGCTGTGCTTGGCCGTGTCGCGAGCTTTTGATCTGTCCGGTTTTGTAGCGCGCAATCTGTCCGGTTGTCATATTGCCCGAGGAGGGCGATATGAAGCCGACACAAGTGCTACAGGAGATACGGAAGATGAGAT
>SCUU01000031.1 GCA_004297065.1 Gallionellaceae bacterium | reverse complement strand
ATACGCGAGACCGTCCTCGACACCCTCCACCAGTTGCGCGATGGCCGCGGGCTGGTCGCCCGCCGGGTCGAACGGCTGGTGCAGCAGGTAGGGGCTGTCGGGGAAGGTGATGGTTTTCATTGCGTATAACTTAATTTCCTAATTATTTTTACTGCCCAAAAGCGGCACACTATTTTCATTTATTACTACCCTTACTATTGCCCTAACTAAAGGGTAATTACCCTTTCCTCTTCCAGCGCGCCGCCGGCCCGCGACCTTGGCACTCAACCATCATTGCGCTTTGCTGTTCGCGCAATACACGCCTAATCATATCTTTGCTAACCCCGTGGCAAGTTTGCTCCAACTGTGCCACTGTAAATTCGTCAGTCAAACGGCCAATCGCCGCCAATACCAGATCAGTCTTCGAACCACGCGGCGCTTTCACCTCGCCTACACGTTCGGCGAATTCACGGTAAGCCAATTTCAGCATCGACAACACATAGTTGATATAAGGCCACGGGTCATGTTTACCCTCATGCCATCCTTGCGAACTCTGCTCCAGTGTTTCGTAATAACGATCTTTATTTTCCTCAATCAGTCGCTCCAGGCTGATGTAACGCCCTACCTCATAGCCCAATTGATAACACTGAAGTAAAAGCACCAACCGGGACACACGCCCGTTGCCATCGCGGAAAGGATGAATGCACAAAAAATCCAAATTGAATGCCGCCATAGCAATCAGCGGATGCACCCAACGATCACCGATGCGCCTTCAAACTTGCAATACGATTCAAGCTGACGACGACCTTCTTTGCTGTTCGGCTCTTTTAGCTCGACGATGATGTAAGGCTGAGTGGGGCGACTGGCTTCAAAAATAACGATGTCAGCGCGCTTGGAGCTGCTGCCCGTTTGCACGGGATACTCCAATTGAATACGGCTTAGGGGATAGCCCAAATCTTGGGTGAGTGTCATCAGATAAAGTTGGCGAACGATTTCTTCAGAGCCGAGTGGCACTTCTTTATTTCGCACTAAACATTTCACTTGTGGCTTTAATGTTCCTCGCACCTCTTTCATGGTGATGCTGGCTTCGAGTGCTTGTATTTGCGCAGGCTTGAATTGGGTGAGCTTGTATGCGGAATCGCGCAAGAGGTCGGCAAGCTTGAATGGTTGTGTCATGTGTTACCCCTGAATTAGGAAAGAGCCGCAGCTCCAGTTCGATTGCGCATTTTAGCGGACCGCGATAAGGAGCCAGGTTCGCGATAAGAAGCCAGGTTCGGATAGTTTTCCGACATGACTCAGGCAATCGCCATAAGCCCTTTTTTCTGGATCAACGCCAGCAGCCTCAAAGCTGGGCCACCCGGTTTTTTGACGCCGCGCTCCCAATCGGAAACCAGGTTTTTGGAGACGTTCAGGTAACGCGCAAAAACCGGCTGGGAGATGTGCTCGCGCAGGCGCAAGGCTTTGATCTCCTCGGGGCTGAGTGCATGCACGGGCGTCAGGCAGGATTCGTCAAACTCACGCATCGTCTGTTTGTTGATGGCGCCCACTTCATGCAGCGCCTCTATCGTTTCATGGATGGCGGCAAGGGCATCGCTGCGATATTTTTTAGGCATCTTTTGTTACCTCCTCAAACTGTCCGTTTGCAACCAACTCATTCAACTGCGCGTCTGTCAGTGACAGGACGTGCTTGGCCATTTTCTTGAACTGCGCCTCTTCATCCGCGCGGATGTTGCCGAGCTCGCTCTTGGCAAAACCGTACACGAAGAACGACAACTCACCTTTGCGAAAAAGAACGATGCTGCGGTAGCCCTTGGACTTGCTCTCTCCGGGACGGGCGATCCGTTGTTTGATGACGCCACCACCCAAGTCCGCATCTATATGTCCATTTTCAGCTCGCTCGACCGCATCCCACAGCGCATCAGCGGAGATTTTCTCTTTCCGGGCAAAACGCCCAAACCATGCGTTCTTGAAAATCTTCACGCCGAACCTCCGATGTTCACGGTTTAGTGTATCACACGAGGTGTTATATTTTCGACAGAGTAATTTTCGATGCTCTTGTTGACGCTGATCCCATGTGTGCCCACCCAAAACTGGAAGAAGGCGATGCGCTCGGCCAGTTCCACCTTGATGGTTTCGATGGCGTGCAGCGTCGTCTCGCGCGGCGTCACGTAATGGCTGGAGGGATACACGGTGTAGCGCGGCACGCGCGTCTGGATGTGGCCGGTGAGCGGGTCGAACAGCGACAGCGATTCCACCTCGTCGTCGAACAGCGTGAGGCGCAGCGCGTGCTCGCTGCTTTCCGCCGGAAAGATGTCGATCACGTCGCCGCGCACGCGGAAGTTGCCGCGGCTGAAGTCGATGTCGTTGCGCTCGTACTGCATACCGACCAGCCGCCCGATCACATCGCGCTGCGCCATCTTCTCGTTC
>SCUU01000003.1 GCA_004297065.1 Gallionellaceae bacterium | reverse complement strand
CCTGAGTAATGTCGGCGCCTCGCATATCGCATCCTGCTTTCGTTTTAATTCGTCTCCACCATTAACGTATGTCCCTTGGTTTTGTGGACACGCTTGGGGGATAAATTCAACAAACTGCTATTTGAGAATTGCTGAAATTCTCCGCCCCAAAGCAATCTTGATTGAGAATGTTCCCGGTTTGGTTTCACTCGGAAAAGGCACTGTAGTAGAAGCGATTTACCGACAGTTCAAACGCATGGGCTATGCGGTCGATCACAAAATTTTGTTTGCGGGCCACTACGGCGTTCCGCAAATGCGCTTCAGAACAATCTTCATTGCATTGTGCGATGGAGGCAAGATTGATTTTCCGGAGCCTACGCATAATGCACAGGCAGTGGCGAACTTCACGGGAGCAAAGGAACTGTGCCTCAAAATCCCTCCCTTGTTTTCGCAACATCTATCAAAGCAAGCGACGGTAGGGGATGCCATTTCCGACTTGCCGGAATTAAGTCCCGGAGAGGCATTGCACGATATTGTGTATCCTGTACCGCCCCAGTCTGAGCTACAACACATCTTGCGGGCAGGCTCAACAAGAATATACAACCACGCATGTGCAAAGTTGGGGAAAGCCAATCTTGAACGTTTGAAATATATTCCACAGGGCGGCAGTTGGCGCGATATTCCACATGAACTGCTTCCGGCAGGATTGCAGCGCGCCCGCAGAAGCGACCACACCAAGCGTTATGGGCGATTACATCCAGATGCCATGTGTTCAACAATTCTCACCAAGTGCGATCCGCACTGGGGTAGTTTTTTCCATCCAACACAAGATCGTGCCCTTTCAGTGCGCGAAGCCGCGCGTATCCAGACTTTTCCTGATCGCTATATTTTTACAGGCAGTCTTACAGAACAGTTCGAGCAAGTCGGCAATGCAGTTCCGCCGCTTATGGCAAAAGCCATCGGCGAAAAAATAAAACAATTGATAGCGTGAACACCGTGAGCAAAAAAGCCCCCCGCAGCTTGGTTGAGATTTTTGGGCACGCGCCAACGGATGCCACCCCAAAAGCCAGGAAATATTGGGAGTTAAAAGCGTGTCCATTCATTGGTCGGGCATGTACTAAATACGACCACACCAATACGATTTGCTATGGAACATGTTCAGTGACTAACGCGGGACAGGAAGTAGTCATTTGCCCTAATCGTTTGTATGCCAACAATTACGAACCCATACGCAATGTTGCGGAGGATGTTTTCGGCAAGCTTCCTTTCATGCTTTTTGACGAGTACATCAAAAAATCGTCAAATCATCCGAAAAGGACTGATGTATTCCAAATCGTCATTGGTGAAAAAGGGGCTGTACTTCATTGTTCCAGAACCGGTCTATAACGGTTTGAGGAGATCATCGGCAAGGATATTCCACAAGAACACGATGCTGGCAAAGGCATTGTTTCAGTCTTTACCTACGATTTGGGCAAAGCTGTTCCGCATGGACGTATGCGAGAGCTAGTCAAAAGCAGAGTAATTCGCTTCAAGTTGGATGAGTTCTCTGCTCGCTTCATTTCCGGGCCTAATCTGCCTGCGGGTAGCACATTGGATGACAAAATCAGGGAAATTCTGGGAATCAAGTAATACATATTTGAGCGGAGATAAATTGAAATGATCGGAAGACTGAGCGGCACATTATTGGAAAAGAACCCGCCGCAGATTTTGCTGGACGTGCAAGGCGTGGGCTACGAGTTGGACGTGCCGATGAGCACGTTTTACAACCTGCCCGCGCTGCACGAAAAGGTCGTGCTGCATACGCATTTTGTGGTGCGCGAAGACGCGCAACTGCTGTACGGTTTCGCCAGCAATGAAGAACGCGTGGCGTTCCGCCAGTTGCTCAAGATCAGCGGCGTCGGCCCCAAGCTCGCGCTGTCGGTGCTATCCGGCCTGAGCTTGGGCGACCTCGCCGCCGCCGTGGCGAACAAAGAGGTCGGCCGTCTCACCAAGATTCCCGGCGTGGGCAAGAAGACCGCCGAACGCCTGCTGCTGGAACTGCAAGGCAAATTCAGTGTCACCGGCACAAGCTCCGCGCATAGCACCGCGACATCTTCCGCCGATAGCGACATCGCCAACGCCCTGCTCGCGCTGGGCTACAACGAGAAGGAAGCCGACTGGGCGGCCAAACAGTTGCCCAAAGAAGTTGGCGTCTCCGACGGTATCCGCCAAGCTCTCAAGCTATTGTCCAAATCATGAATCCACTTAAGTTATTATCCAAAGCATGATCCAGAACGACGACCTCTCCGCCACTCCGCGCGTCATCTCCGCCACCCCCGCATCCCCGCAAGAGGAAGCGCTGGAACGCGCGCTGCGCCCGAAACTGCTGGACGAATATGTCGGGCAAGAAAAAATACGCGGTCAGTTGGAGATATTCATCGAGGCGGCGCGCAAGCGCAAAGAGCCACTCGACCACGTGTTGCTGTTCGGCCCTCCAGGCTTGGGCAAGACCACCTTGGCGCACATCATTTCGCGCGAGATGGGCGTGAACCTGCGCCAGACTTCGGGGCCGGTGCTGGAGCGCGCGGGCGACCTCGCCGCCCTGCTCACCAACCTCGAACCCAACGACGTGTTGTTCATCGACGAAATCCATCGCCTGTCACCCGTGGTGGAGGAGATCCTCTACCCCGCGCTGGAGGATTACCAGATCGACATCATGATCGGCGAAGGCCCGGCGGCGCGCTCGGTGAAGCTCGACCTGCCGCCGTTCACGCTGGTGGGCGCGACCACGCGCGCGGGCATGTTGACCAATCCGCTACGCGACCGTTTCGGCATCGTGGCGCGGCTGGAGTTTTACACGCCGGAAGAATTGCAGCGCATCGTCACGCGCTCTGCCGCTCTGCTGGAACTGCCCATCTCGCCCGACGGCGCGCTGGAAATCGCCAAGCGCTCGCGCGGCACGCCGCGCATCGCCAACCGCCTGCTGCGCCGCGTGCGCGACTATGCCGATGTGCGCGCCGACGGCAAAGCCACGCGCGAAGTGGCCGATGCCGCGCTCGTCATGCTCGACGTGGATGCCTTGGGGCTGGATATGATGGACAGAAAACTGCTGCTCGCGGTGATCGAAAAATTCATGGGCGGCCCCGTTGGGGTGGACAACCTCGCCGCCGCCATCGGCGAAGAGCGTGACACCATTGAGGATGTGCTGGAACCGTACCTGATCCAGCAAGGCTACCTGCACCGCACCCCGCGCGGTCGCATCGCCACCGCCAATGCCTACCAGCATTTCGGCCTGACGCAACCGCGAAATGTACACAACAAGGAATTGTGGGATGAGTAAGCATCCGAAGATATTCTCCTGGCCAGTCCGCGTGTATTTCCAAGACACCGATGCGGGCGGCGTGGTGTATCACGCCAACTATGTGAACTTCATGGAGCGTGCGCGCACCGAGTGGCTGCGCACCTTCGGCTATAGCAATGCGGGCATGATGAAGGAGCTGGGCGTGATGTTCGTGGTGCGCTCGATGAAGATGGATTATTTAAAGCCGGCACTGCTGGATGATCTGCTGACCGTGACCGCATTGGTAAAAGAGATCGGACGCAGCCGCGTGACGCTGCTGCAAACGGTGCAACGTGGCGAAGAATTGCTGACCGAGGGCGAAGTGCATCTGGTGTGCGTTACGGCCGATGCTTTCAAACCGGTGAGCGTACCCGAAGTGTTGCGCAAACAATGGAGCTGAAGCAATGGATGTGATACAAGATTTATCGTTTGTGCATCTGATCCAGAACGCCAGTGTACTGGTGCAACTGGTGATGGGTCTGTTGCTGCTCGTTTCGCTGATGTCCTGGTGGTATATCTTCCTCAAGATGTTCACCGTGCGGCGCGCAGTGAAACAAAGCACGGCGTTCGAGGAAGCCTTCTGGGCCGACTCCGACCTCAATCATCTTTACCAGCAAGTGAAAAACGCGGGCGAACGGGCGGGCAGCATGGAGCGGATATTCAGTGCCGGTATCAGTGAGTTCGCCAAGTTGAAGAAGAAAGGCAATGTCGATAACACCGCCGTGATGGACGGGACGCGCCGCGCCATGCGCGCCACCTATCAACGCGAGATGGACCATCTCGAATCGCATTTGTCTTTCCTGGCCACGGTCGGGTCGGTCAGCCCCTACGTCGGCTTGTTCGGCACAGTGTGGGGCATCATGAACGCATTTCGCGGTTTGTCGAATGTGGGTCAGGCCACGCTGGCGCATGTGGCGCCCGGCATCGCCGAAGCATTGGTGGCCACCGCGATGGGCCTGTTCGCGGCCATTCCGGCGGTGGTCGCCTATAACCGTTATGCCCACGACGTGAACCGTTTATCTTCGCGCTTCGAGAGTTTCATGGAAGAGTTCTCCAACGTTTTGCAGAGACAGCCGTGAATAATCACCGCCGCCTCAAACACCCTCCGATAAGCCAGATCAACGTCGTGCCGTATATCGACGTGATGCTGGTGTTGCTGGTGATCTTTATGATTACCGCGCCGATGATGAACCCGGGACAGATCGACCTGCCCAGCGTGGGCAAATCGTCTGCCCCTCCGGTTGCGCCGGTCGAAGTCATCATCAAAAAAGACACCACACTGGCATTGCGCGACCACAGCCAGGGCGGGCATGAGTATCCCGTTTCGCGCGACGAACTGACTTCTTTGCTGAAACAGAAGCAGGCCAAGAATGCGGATCAGCCCGTGGTCATTTCCGCCGACAAGAACGTGCGTTATGAAGAGGTCATCAATGTCATGGACATGCTGCAACAACAGCAGATCAAGAAGGTCGGCCTGTTCACCAAATCGCGCTGAGCATGGGCACGTTGGCTTACTACGAACCGCATAAATTCTCCGCCGGCGCATTGGCGCTGGCAGTGCATGCCATGTTCTTCTTTTTGCTTTACTCCAGCTTTAATTGGCACGTCAAAATTCCCCCCGGCATGGTGGTCGAAATGTGGGAAAAGCTGCCGGAACCCGCGCCCGAAATCGTACCCGAGCCCCTCCCTCCCCCCGCACCGACAAAACCGGAACCGGCAGTCTCACTCAAGGTCGCCGAGTCGATTGCCGCACCGAAAGCCGACATCGAAATTAAAGAAAAGAAAAAGGCCGAGCGTGCCAAAAAAGAAAAGCCCGCAGCAAAAACTTCCGCGCAGCCGGATGAAAAAGCCAGGCAGGAGGAACTGGAAAAACAGCGCGCACAAGAAGAACAGCAGCAGCGCGACAAACAGCGTGCGGCAGAGGAACGCAGCGCGCGGGAAAACGAACGTATCAAGGAACTAAAAGCCAAGATGCGTGCCGAAATGGACGCTGCGACTCAGGGTGAAGTGACCCGGTACAAAGACCTGATCCAGGCCAAGATCAGACGCAACATCGTGATGCCGCCCGATGTCGCCGAAAATGCCGAAGCAATATTTCTGCTCATCGTGTTGCCGGGCGGGCTGGTGATGGACAATCCGAAACTGTTAAAGAGCAGCGGCAACGCCGCCTACGATAGCGCGGCAGAGCGCGCCATCTATAAAGCACAGCCATTGCCCGTGCCGCAGGATGCGGCGCTATCCAGAATGTTCCGCGAGTTGCGCCTGTCGGTAAAACCTTAAAGGAAAAATTTTGATGTCGCGTTTATGCAGTCTGATCGTTTTGTTGTGCATGACATTCCCCGCCCATGCGGTGCTGGACATCGAAGTCACCGGCGCCGGCGAGCATCAGGTTCCTATCGCCATCGTTCCCTTCGGGGGCGAAGAGTCGCTCGACCAGCATATCAGCGAAGTGGTTGCGAATGACCTGATACGCACGGGATTGTTCAAGCTGGTCGATCCGGCGGGCAATACGCCGCATGACGTCAAAGAAGTTAAATACGCCGACTGGACCAAGGCGGAAGCGCTGGTTATCGGCAAG
This sequence comes from Gallionellaceae bacterium, assembly GCA_004297065.1. Taxonomy (GTDB): domain Bacteria; phylum Pseudomonadota; class Gammaproteobacteria; order Burkholderiales; family Gallionellaceae; genus PALSA-1006. Next base: position 1,767 of record SCUU01000003.1, on the reverse strand, counting down.
ATCGTCAAACAAGCCGACGGGCGCCTCGAAATCCAATTCCGCCTGCTGGATACGGTCAAGAAAACCGAACTGATCGGCCAGGCTGTTTCGGCCAAAAGCGAACAGGCACGCGCGATCGGCCACCGCATCGCCGATGCGATTTATGAAAATCTCACCGGCAGCGTGGGCGTGTTCAGCACGCGCATCGCTTACGTCAACCGTCAAGGCCGCTACAACCGCCTGGTCATCGCCGACAGCGACGGTTATGGGGAACAAACGCTGCTGGCACTGAACCAGCCGATCATGTCTCCGGCCTGGTCGCCGGATGGCAACGCTCTGGCTTATGTCAGCTTCGAACAGGGGCGGGCTTTTGTGTATGCGCAATCTTTGTTGACCCAGAAACGTGTGTTGCTGGCCGCCTTCCCCGGCAGTAACAGCGCACCCGCCTGGTCGCCAGATGGGCAACAGCTTGCTCTCGTCCTGACCCACGAAGGTACTTCGCAGATATACTTGGTGCGCAGTGACGGCAGCAATCTGCGCCGCATCAGCTTCAGCGACACCATCGACACCGAGCCGACTTTCTCTCCCGACGGGCGCTATCTGCTCTTCACCTCGGATCGGGGTGGCAGCGCGCAAATTTATCGCATGCCGGTAAGCGGGGGCAGCGCGGAACGTCTGACATTCGAGGGCAGCAACAATTTCTCGCCGCGCTTCAGCCCGGACGGCAAAAGCTTTGTTTTTGCCCACTTCAACGGAGGTATTTTTTACATCGCGGTACAGGATTTCGAAACGAAACAAATCCAGATACTGACCCCCGGAGGATGGGAGAAAAAGCCCAGTTTTTCCCCGAACGGGAAGCTGATCCTGTTTGCCACCGAGGTACATGGGCGTGGTATATTGGCTACCGTTTCAAGCGATGGACGGGTCAAACAGAAGATGACTCCGCAACAGGGGGACATACGCGAACCCACGTGGGGGCCATTTAACAGGCAATAATTTTGCGATAGGAGGAGTGTTCATGAAAAAAATCGTAATCGGCGCAATCCTGGCAAGTATGTTATCCGCTTGCGCCGCAAACAAACCGAAAGAACCCGTCGCGCAACCCAAGGCCGAACCGGTTGCCGTGGCAACGCCTGCCCCTGTCGCGGAAACACCCGTAGTCGGCGGCGCGACCACGCCGGATGTGAATGCGCAAGCTTTGGCAAAAGCAGAGGCGGATGCAAAGACTAAAGCAGAGGCGGATGCCGCCGCCCAAGCCGTAGCGAAAGAAGCCGCAGAAGTAGCCGCGAAAACCGAAGCTGCACCCAAGATCATCCCTCCCGCCGATCCGGCCGGCGCCTTGACCCAGCGTAGCGTGCATTTCCCTTTCGATGTGGATGCCATCCAGGATAACGACAAACAGACCATTCAGGCGCACGGCGCATTCCTGGGCAACAACCCCGAGCGTAAGGTGCGCACGGAAGGCAATGCGGACGAACGCGGCAGCAGCGAATACAACCTGGCGCTCGGGCAACGCCGCGCCAACAACACCAAGAAAGCGCTGGCACTGACCGGAGCCAAGACAGAGCAGATCGAAGCCATCAGCTACGGCGAAGAAAGGCCCGTGGCGACCGGGCATGACGAAGCATCATGGGCGCAAAACCGCCGTGTGGATATCATCTACAAGTAAGGGCTCGCAAATGAATAACATGGGCTTACGTTGCAGCGTATTCGGGATGAGTGCAAGGCGCAAAGCGCAGCGAATGGTCGTTCCATTCACAAGCTTTGCCAACCCTCAACCCAACCTTC
>SCUU01000211.1 GCA_004297065.1 Gallionellaceae bacterium | reverse complement strand
TCGGAGGTGATCCGCTCGAGCACGCTCTGCTCGACGAGCCCCTGCCCCGTGAGCCGCCCGGCCAGGGTCAGGAGCGGATCGTGCGTGGTCATCCACTCTCGCTCTTCTTCCTTCGTGCGGTACTCGCGGTTGACGTCGCCCACGTGGTGGCCGTAGTACCGGTAGGTCTTGCATTCCAGGAAGGCCGGGCCCTCGCCCGTGCGCGCGCGCTCGACGAGTCGGCGCATCGTCGCGTTGACGGCCTGGACGTCCTGGCCGTCGACGCTCTCGGCCTGGATGCCGAAGGCCCGGGCGCGGGCCAGGATCTCGCCGGCGATGGTCTCGGCGTTGGACGTGTACTCGCCGTAGAGGTTGTTCTCGCAGACGTAGATGACGGGCAGCTTCCAGAGCGCCGCCATGTTCATCGCCTCGTAGAGCACGCCCTGGCCCAGCGCGCCGTCGCCGAAGAAGCACACCGCGACCTGCCCGCTCCCCCGCATCTTGGCGGACAGAGCCGCGCCCGTGGCGATCCCCGCGGAGCCGCCCACGATGGCGTTGGCGCCGAGGTTGCCGGTCTCGGGATCGGCGATGTGCATCGAGCCGCCCTTGCCGCGGCAGTAGCCCGGCTCCTTGCCGAGCAGCTCCGCGAACATCCGGTTGACCGACGCCCCCTTGGCCAGGCAGTGGCCGTGCCCGCGGTGGGTGCTCGTGATGAAGTCGTCGCGGTGGAGGGCCTCGCAGACGCCGACGGCCACGGCCTCCTCCCCGACGTAGAGGTGGGCTAGGCCCGGCATCTTCGCGCCCTTGTACAGCTCGTTCACCTGCTCCTCGAAGGCGCGGATCTTCGCCATCTGGCGGTACATGTGAAGGTTCTGCTCCAGCTCCATCCGCGGCTCGATCGCCTGGGTCGTCATGCGGTCCCCTCCGCCGGGAAGGATATCCTACTCCGGCGCGACAGGCAGCCCGATCCCCGTCGCCGATCTCCTACCCTGATTTCCGGAATTCCGCGTCGATCTCTACCTGGTAGCCGTTGGCCAGCCGGTTCGTCTCGTTGGCCATGCCGACGACGGCCATGAGCTCGCCCAGTATCTCGCCCGTCATGCCTTGCCGCCGGGCCGAGGCGGTGTGGGAGGCGATGCAGTAGTCGCAGCCGTTGGTGGCGCTCACCGCCAGGTAGACCATCTCCTTGGTCAGCGGGTCGAGCGCGCCCGGCGCCATGACCGCCTTGAGGGTCTCCCAGGTGCGCCGGAGCGTGGGCGGGTGGCTGGCGATCGCCTT